>NZ_JBEZLW010000037.1:0-60612 GCF_040652395.1 Streptomyces sp. NPDC048269 | reverse complement strand
CAGACGGGAAGCCCCCAAAAGAACGGTCACCAGTGTTCGAGAGGGGAGCGAGGGTCATCAGGGATGCGGGTGCCCGGTTCCCCGCAGGGCCGGCCGAGCCACCTCACCGCCCCCGGTCAGCGGTGGGGGCGCGGGCACGGGCAGACACCCACACGGCCCCGCATGGAAGAGATTCCGGGTCGGGGCGGCCCCAGCCCGCACCGGGCAGCGACCAGAGAGCCCTCGGGATCAGCCAGGCGGGCACGCGTCAGATCGCTACGCGCTTCTCCCGGCCAAGCGTCCGACGCCCGTCCGGGGCTGGACATAAGCCGCCCACGATCACTGCAGACGCCCCCCGGCACGCGGCAGCGGGCAGACGCGTCAGATCGCTACGCGCTTCTCACGGCCAAGCGTCCGGCGCCCGCCTGGGGCTGGACATAAGCCGCCCACGATCACTGCAGATGTCTCCCGGCACGCGGCAGCGGGCAGACGCGTCAGATCGCTACGCGCTTCTCCCGGCCAGGCGTCCGGCGGCCGTCTGGGGCTGGACATAAGCCGCCCACGATCACTGCGGACGTCCCAGGGACGCAACTGCGGGCACTTTGCCCCCATTTGGGTGCGAGTTGAGAGTGAGTGGATCATTTCCCGGAGTGGGAGACCGAGAAATCCGGCACCACACTCCGCCAGCCGTCCTTTTTGCCCCGCACTACCCGCAAGGCGCCCCGCCAGCGTGCCCGCAAGGCGCCCCGCCAGCGTGCCCGCAAGGCGCCCCCCGCCAGCGCGCCCGCCCGGCACCCTCCAGCATGCCCGCCCGGCGCCCGCCAGCAGCCTCTTCTACCCTCCTGGGGTGCCGGTAGACGTCTTCCTGTGCCCCCAACTACCCGCAGACGCCTGACGGGAGTGCTCAGGTGAGGGGTCGGGCGGCTTATGACCAGCCACATGACGGGGTGGTCGCCGCCGGGTCACCTCAGCCGTGTAGCGATTGGTGGCGGCCTGTTCCCAGCCCCAGACGGGCGCCGGACGCCGAGACGTGAGGAGCACGTAGCGATTTGCCGCGCCCCCGCTCCCGATCGGCTGCTGGTCGCTGTCTGGTGTAGGTGGGGCTGGTGCCCGCGCCCCCACCGCTGACCGAGGGCGGTGAGGTGGCTCGGCCGGCCCTGCGGGGAACCGGGCACCCGCATCCCTGATGACCCTCGCTCCCCACTCGAACACTGGTGACCGTTCTTTTGGGGGCTTCCCGTCTGTCCTCGAATGTTCCGGGTCGGGCCGGTCGGTCAAGGGTGGCCGAAGGCCATCGCGAAGCGACGCGACGAAGGAGCGCCCTTGAGGGACCGGCCCGACCCGGAAGACGATGGGACGGACGGGAAACCCCCAGCCCTACTCTGATCCGGAGTAAGCGGCTCCCGCCCCACCGAAGCCACCGCCCCGCGTCCCTGATGCGGCTCCGTTGAGGTCCCGCCCCCGAAGCCCAGCCCCGCCCCCTCAGAGGCTCAGCGACCGGGCGAAGTTGAGTTGCGACATCACCCACGGGTACGTGTTCTGGTCCTGGGCCGGGATCATCGTCGAGTGGTGGCGGCCGCCGCTGGTCACCGAGACCTGGATGTAGCCCGTGGTCTTCTTCTCCTTCATCAGGAGGAACAGCAGGCCCAGCAGGCAGAACAGGAAGAAGATGACGGCGAGGATGATCGCGTGGGTCGGGATCTTCTCCTCGGTGCGCGAGAAGTCCGTCGCGTTCCAGACCGCGCCCTTGAGGGGCATGTTGCCCGACGGCGTGATGATCTGGTCCCCGGCGACCGTGATGTCGCCGATGGACACGCCGGCGCCGCTCATGGGGGAGGGGACGGGGGCCGGGATGCCCGCGCCCATGGTCGGCTGGTAGGGCGGGGTCGCCGGGTAGGGCTGCGGATAGCCGTAACTGGCCTCACCCGGGCCCCACTTGTAGTCACCCTGGCCCGGAGCGCCGGGCATGCCGGGCTGGCCGCCCTGGCCGGGGCCGCTCGCGTAAGGATTCGGCTGCTGCTCACTCATGTGGCCGATCCTTCCACAGCGACCCCCCGTGCTGTACCCCCGTCAGAGCGCCGCCCCGATGAGGCGGCCGAGGTGAACACGCATCTCCGTACGGTCGTTGGTGGCCGGAACGAGGGAGTAGACGACGGTGCGGGTGCCGCGTTCGGTGGCGAACACGCCGCTGGTGGACCGGCCCATGGAGCCGGTCTTGCCCCAGACGACCGTGCCGTCGGCCTCGCTGCGCATCATGCCGCTCATGCTGAAGCGGTCCTCGTTGCCCTCCGAGAGCGCCGGCATGGTGAACAACTCCCGCTGCTGGGCGGGCTTCAGCAGCCGGCCGCGCATGAGGGCGGCCATGAACCGTTCCAGGTCCGGGGCGTTGGAGACCATGCCCCCCTCGGCCCAGGCCCACGGGTCGATCTCGCCGGGGTCGGCCAGCGCCGGGCCGGGGAGCGAGCCGTCGCCGGGCTTCGGGGAGTAGGTGTGGCGCAGGCCCAGTGGCCGGGCGATCCGGTGCTGGACCTCGTCCGCGTAGGACCGGCCGGTTGCCTTCTCGATCACCATGCCGAGGAGGAAGTAGTTGGCGCCGTTGTACTGCTGGGTGAGGACCGGGTACTGGGGTGCGGCGCAGCCCGGCGCGGTCCAGTGGGCGATCACCTGCTCCGGGGTCGGGTGCTCGTCCTTGCCGAACTCGACACAGGGCATCTGCAGCCCGCTGGTGTGGCTCAGCAGCTGGCCCACGGTGATCGGCTGCCAGTGGGCGGGGAGGGTTCCCGGGAGGACCTCCTGGACCGGGGTGTCCATGGTGAAGCGGCCCTCGCCGATCAGCTGGAGCACCACGGTGGAGGTGAACAGCTTGGTGATGCTGCCGATGCGGAAGTTCGCCTCCGGGTCCTGCGAGAGCCGCCCGGTGGCCCCGGTCCACCGCACGCCGCCGTGCCCGCCCACCCGGGCCATGGTCCCGTTCGCGATCTTGCCCGGGGTCATCAGCGCGGCCAGGGCGGCGGTGTCGATGCCGTCGGCGGGCCGGCCCCCGCGAACGGTGCCCGTCGCGGGGGCCGGGTTCCGCTCGGCCGCCGTGGCCGGCAGGGCCGCCGCCGTGAGCGATGCGACGGCCGCGCCGGCGGCGATCAGGGTGGTCCAACGGGCCTTGCGGGTGGCGGAGTTCGCGCGCGGCGAGGTGTTCGTCATGGCCGCAAGCCTGCCGCGAGGAAGATCCGCGGACCATGGGGGGGCGACCCCCACCCGACCCTGACGCGCCCCCGAGTGCGCGTGAGGCCCGCACCCCGAGAAGGGGTACGGGCCTCACCGCGTCAAGGAGACGGGATCAGAAGCGGCGGGTGATGAGGGCCCGCTTCACTTCCTGGATCGCCTTCGTGACCTCGATGCCACGCGGGCACGCGTCGGTGCAGTTGAAGGTCGTGCGGCAGCGCCACACGCCGTCCTTGTCGTTCAGGATCTCCAGCCGCTGCTCGCCGGCCTCGTCACGCGAGTCGAAGATGAAGCGGTGCGCGTTGACGATCGCCGCCGGGCCGAAGTACTGGCCGTCGTTCCAGAACACCGGGCACGAGGACGTGCACGCGGCGCACAGGATGCACTTGGTGGTGTCGTCGAAGCGCTCGCGGTCCTCGGCGGACTGCAGGCGCTCACGCGTCGGCTCGTTGCCCGTGGTGACCAGGAACGGCATGACGTCGCGGTACGCCTGGAAGAAGGGCTCCATGTCGACCACGAGGTCCTTCATCACCGTGAGGCCCTTGATGGCCTCGACGGTGATCGGCTTCTCCGGGTTGATGTCCTTGATCAGCGTCTTGCAGGCGAGCCTGTTCTTGCCGTTGATCCGCATCGCGTCGGAGCCGCAGATGCCGTGCGCGCACGACCGGCGGAAGGTCAGCGTGCCGTCGAGGTCCCACTTGATCTTGTGGAGACCGTCGAGCACGCGCTCCTTCGGGTCGATCTCGATCTGGAAGTCCTGCCACTGCGCCTCGTCCGAGATCTCGGGGTTGTAGCGGCGGATCCGGAACGTGACCGTGATGAAGGGAGAAGCCGCGGCCGCGGCCTCCATCTTGTCCGTCTTGCTCAGGGTCGGGGTGCCCATCAGTACTTACGCTCCATCGGCTGGTAGCGGGTGACGACGACGGGCTTGTAGTCCAGCCGGACGGAGTCCTTGCCGTCGTCGCCGACCTCGCGGTACGCCATGGTGTGGCGCATGAAGTTGACGTCGTCGCGGTTCGGGTAGTCCTCGCGGTAGTGACCACCGCGGGACTCCTTGCGCGCCAGCGCGGACACGGCCATGACCTCGGCCAGGTCGAGCAGGTTGCCCAGCTCGATGGCCTCCAGCAGGTCCGTGTTGAAGCGCTTGCCCTTGTCCTGGACGGACACGTTCTTGTAGCGCTCGCGCAGCTCCGCGATCTTCTCGACCGCGGTCTTGATGGTCTGCTCCGTACGGAACACCATCACGCACGCGTCCATCGTCTCCTGGAGCTCCAGGCGCAGGTCGGCGACCCGCTCCTTGCCCGTGGAGTTGCGCAGCCGCTCGACGAGCTCGGCGACGTCCTGCGCCGGGTTCTCCGGCAGCTCGACGTAGTCGTGTCCGTGGGCGTACTCGGCCGCGGCGATGCCCGAGCGCTTGCCGAAGACGTTGATGTCCAGCAGCGAGTTGGTGCCCAGGCGGTTCGCGCCGTGGACCGACACGCACGCGACCTCGCCGGCGGCGTACAGGCCCGGGACGACGGTGGTGTTGTCCATGAGGACCTCACCCTCGACGTTGGTCGGGATGCCGCCCATGGCGTAGTGCGCGGTGGGCTGGATCGGGATCGGGTCCGTGTACGGCTCGATGCCCAGGTAGGTGCGCGCGAACTCGGTGATGTCCGGGAGCTTCGCGTCGAGCTGCTCCGGCGGCAGGTGCGTCAGGTCCAGGTACACGTGGTCACCGGCCGGACCGCAGCCGCGGCCCTCACGGATCTCGGTGTAGATGGAGCGCGAGACGACGTCACGGGACGCGAGGTCCTTCATGACCGGCGCGTACTTCTCCATGAAGCGCTCGCCGTCCTTGTTGCGGAGGATGCCGCCCTCACCGCGGGCGCCCTCCGTCAGCAGGATGCCCATGCGCCAGATGCCCGTCGGGTGGAACTGGAAGAACTCCATGTCCTCCAGCGGCAGGCCGCGGCGGTAGCAGGCCGCCTGGCCGTCACCCGTGAGGGTGTGCGCGTTGGAGGTCACCTTGAAGAACTTGCCGGTGCCGCCGGAGGCGTAGATGACGGCCTTGGCCTGGAACACGTGGATCTCGCCGGTGGCGAGCTCGTACGCGACCACACCGGCCGACTTCTTGACGCCGTCCTCCTCGACCAGGAGCTGGTCGAGGACGTAGAACTCGTTGAAGAACTCCACGCCCTCCTTGACGCAGTTCTGGTACAGCGTCTGGAGGATCATGTGGCCCGTGCGGTCCGCGGCGTAGCAGGACCGGCGGACCGGGGCCTCGCCGTGGTTGCGCGAGTGGCCGCCGAAGCGGCGCTGGTCGATGGTGCCGTCCGGGGTGCGGTTGAACGGCAGGCCCATCTTCTCCAGGTCGAGGACGGCGTCGATGGCCTCCTTCGCCAGGATCTCGGCGGCGTCCTGGTCGACCAGGTAGTCACCGCCCTTGACCGTGTCGAAGGTGTGCCACTCCCAGTTGTCCTCTTCCACGTTGGCCAGCGCGGCGGCCATGCCGCCCTGCGCGGCGCCCGTGTGGGAGCGGGTGGGGTAGAGCTTCGTCAGCACGGCGGTGCGGCTGCGCTTCGTCGCCTCGATGGCGGCGCGCATGCCCGCGCCGCCGGCGCCGACGATGACGGTGTCGTACTTGTGGATCTTCATGAGTCGATTCGCCTCAGCCCGTGCCTAGCGGATGTTCGGGTCGAAGGTGAAGATCACCAGCGTGCCCAGAAGGATGGTGAACACCGTGGCGGTGTAGAGCAGGCCCTTCAGCCACAGCCGCGTGTTGGCGCGCTCCGCGTAGTCGTTGATGACGGTACGCAGACCGTTGGCGCCGTGCAGCATGGCCAGCCACAGCATCAGCAGGTCCCAGACCTGCCAGAACGGGGACGCCCAGCGGCCGGCCACGAAGGCGAAGCCGATCTTGGAGACGCCGCCGTCGAGCACCAGCTGGATCAGCAGGTGGCCGATGACCAGGACGACGAGCACGATGCCCGAGAGGCGCATGAAGAGCCACGCGACCATCTCGAAGTTGCCGCGGGTCGAGCGCGGGGTCTTGCCGGTGCGCTTGCGCGGGGCCTCGATGTACGGCGCCGGGTTCTCGGTGTCGTAGAGGGGCGTGCCCTCCACGTCGCCGAGGACCTTTGCGGAAGAAGTGTCAGAAGACATACGTGTCACTTCCCGAACAGTTCAAAGTAGGCGTGGCCGAGTACGGGGTACAGGGCGAAGGCCATCAGCACGGCCCAGATGATCACGACCCACCAGAGCATCTTCTTCTGGTGGCGCGGACCCTTGGACCAGAAGTCCACGGCGATGACACGCAGACCGTTGAGCGCGTGGAACAGGATTGCGGCGACGAGGCCGTACTCCAGCAGCGCGACGATCGGAGTCTTGTAGGTAGCCACCACATCGTCGTACGCCTCGGGGGAGACGCGGACGAGTGCGGTGTCGAGGACGTGCACGAACAGGAAGAAGAAGATGAGGACGCCGGTGACTCGATGAGCCACCCAGGACCACATTCCTTCCCGGCCGCGGTACAACGTTCCAGCCGGCACGGAAAACCCTCCGGAAGCGGGGCGGGGGCCAGCCGGCTTCTTTGTCGGTCGGGCCCGGCCGGGTACGGTCCTCCGGCCCCGGACATCGTAGCGACGCTTTGTCGGTTCCTTCGCGCGGGGTCCATCGGTGTGATCAAACAGGCTCGGACGGACTATCCGACAGGGGCGAATAGCCCCATTTCCACCCCGGACAGACCATCCGTCGACGTCAGCCAATGTGTCAGGTCGCACAGTCGGGCCTGCGCGACGCGGCGCAGCTCATCGGCGGAGATCGCGCGTTCCTCGTCCTCCTCGTGACCCATCCGCCGGCGGATCGCGGCCAGCAGATGGGCCGCCTGCTCGTCCGGCGGGTGCCCGTCGAGGCAGATCACGAAGGCGTGGCCGAACTTCCGTTCGTACTCGGCGTGGGCCGCGTCGAGGGCGAGCAGCGCCGCGTACGAGGCGCCGTGGTCCAGCTCCTCCGAGCACTCGGCGGCCAGCGCCTCCGTCAGGTCCGCCTGCGAGAGGTCGTACGAAGCTTCGTCCGCGGCGGCGATCAAAGCGTCGAGATCGGGGTAAGGGCGGTGCATGGCGACCCGGTGTGCCCAGCGGTGGCTTCCGCAGCACTGCGTCAGGGCCGCCCGGACGGCTTCGGGGGACAGGGCGTTGAACCGCGCCAGCCCGGAACCGTGCGAAGGAACGGCGCTTCCCGCAGACTTCTCCCCCGGACTCCTCCCCCACGCTCCGTCTGGGAGGGGCCCGCAGGGAGGGGCTCCCGAGGAGGTAACCCCATGGGCCTGTGCCGGAAGGTGGCTGGACAGCGGGGGGCTCCTCGGGGCGTGACGCGGGTGTACCGCCACGCTATAGACGCAGGGCAGGGTGTGTCGTACCCATTCGGGGATTTCACCCGGAAGTGAGCCGAAAGGATGACGTGGGTACCGTGGACCTGAACGGGCGAGCGCCCGGGAGCGGAAAGGGGAGGGCGGCCGAGGCCGCCACCCCCCACAGGAGAGGCCCCGGCCGCCATCCGTCACGGGCTCGTGCGACAAGCCCGTATCCCTGTCAGCGTCCTGAGTGCGTTTTGTGTCACACCCCGCTCCGCGCAGGATTGGTTGCTCGTTGTACAACTCGTGGACGAAGGTGCGGGAAAGCCGTAACGTGCTGATTTGCGCCAGACGTACAGGACAGTGAACGGGTTGGGGACTTTGCTGGGGGACGACGCGGAGCTGACCGCCGCGGTGCTCGCGGCACAGGGCGGCGACGAAAACGCGTTCCGTGCTGTGTACCGCGCCGTGCACCCACGCCTGCTCGGATACGTACGCACGCTCGTCGGTGACGGCGACGCGGAAGACGTGACCTCCGAGGCCTGGCTGCAGATCGCCCGCGACCTCGACTCCTTCACCGGCGACGCCGACCGCTTCCGGGGCTGGGCAGCCCGCATCGCCCGCAACCGGGCCCTCGACCACATCCGCATGCGCGGCCGCCGCCCCGCCATCGGCGGCGACGACACCGAGCTCGCCGGCTGGGCCGCCGACAGCGACACCGCGGGCGCGGCCATGGAGTCCCTGTCCACCGGCACGACCATGGCGCTCATCGCGCAGCTGCCGCAGGACCAGGCGGAGGCCGTCGTCCTGCGGGTCGTGGTCGGCTTGGACGCGAAGAGCGCGGCCGAGACCCTCGGCAAGCGGCCCGGCGCCGTGCGCACCGCCGCCCACCGGGGTCTGAAGAAGCTCGCGGAGCTGCTCGGAGCGCAGGACGCGGAGGGCGGCATCGGGCCGGATGCGGTACCGGACTCCGACCCGGGCCGACGCGTCGGCCATAATGCCGGTGGCCAGGCACGGGGCGGCGGGGGCGGGAGGGATCTCGACGCCGTACCCGCACAGCGCGGCCACGGCGGGGGCCTCGTAGAACAAACCGGTGTGACGCATTCACGTTGGCGGACGCAGAAGGACATGTGATGGCCGACGAGCGCGACAGGTGGCTGGACAGAGCCGCGGCGGACAAACTGCTGCGCGGTGAACCGGCGGAACCTGTGGGACCGGCCGCCGACCCGCGGACCCGGCGCGAGGCAGCCCGGCTGCGCGCTGCCCTCGACGCCCTGGCCGGACCGCCGCACGCGACCGGGGAACTGCCCGGCGAGGCCGCGGCCGTGGCCGCCTTCCGCGCGGCGCGCGGTGCCTGCGCGGCCGTGCCCGAGCGCCCCGGGCCCGCGGCGTCCTTCGGTGAACCCCTGGTCGACCTCGGCCGCGCCACCACCCTGCGCGTACCCGCGCCCCGGCGCGCCCGGGCGGTGCGGTTCGGCCTGGCGGCGGCCCTGGCGAGTGTCGCGGTCGGCGGACTGGCCGCCGCGGCGGGCGCCGGGCTGCTGGACGGGTCGCGGCACGACAGCGCCGGTCCGGGACCCGCGATGTCGGTGAGCGCCGACGGCGTGCCCACCCCGGGCGATGACGGCGGAGCCTCGACGCTCAGCCCGCAACTGCGGCCCACCCCGATGCGGGACGGCGCGGGTCCGTCGGCCTCCGCGGGCACGACCCAGCCGCCGGGCACGCCCGTGGACAGTACGGCGTCAGCCGGCGGACCCTCGTCCGGTACGTCGGTCACCGGCGGCTCGGGCAAGGACGGCAAGGACGGCAGGTCCAAGACGGACGGGACCCCGGACGTCTCCGGCAGCGCGGGCGGCGGCACCGACCGCGACCAGGACCGGGAGAACCAGCGCCGGGCCGTGGACCTCTGCAAGGACTACCGTGCCGGTCACCTCAACGCCGACCGGCGCGAGCGGCTCTCACGCCTGGCCCGGGGCCTCGACCGCATCCCGTACTACTGCGGGGCGCTGCTGGACGGGGTCGTCGACGGCGGCAGGCACCTGGACGCTCCGGGTAGCTCGGTGGGTACGGGCGACGGGGTGGTCAAGGCCCCGACCCTGACGCCGGCGCTCCCGGGGGCTTCGGTGACCCCGCCCGACCAGCTCTGACCGGCCTCCACCGGCCTCCGGCCACCTGCGCCGAGCTGCCTGTAACACTTTTCGAATCGGCGACGCAGTACATAACGAGCCGACTGGTCATCGGCCGCGCATGAGCCGGGGTTCCCCCCGTACCCCTGGGCTCTGCGCAAACGGCGCGGGCGGGGCACGTTCCCCCGGCCCTGCCCGCGCCCCATACTTCCGACCATCGGCCGGCCTCCGGCCGCCGCCCGGCTCACCAGTAGACGACGACCTTGTCGCCGACCTGCACCTGGTCGAAGAGGGCCGACAGCTTCCCCTTGTCCCGGACGTTCACACAGCCGTGCGAGGCGCCGGCGTAGCCGCGGGCCGCGAAGTCGGCCGAGTAGTGCACCGCCTGGCCGCCGCTGAAGAACATCGCGTACGGCATCGGCGTGTGGTAGATCGTCGACGTCCACTCCTTGGCCTTCCAGCCCACGTTGAACACGCCCTCACGGGTCGGGGTGTTCTCCGAGCCGAAGCGCACGTCCATCGTCGAGACGACCTTGCCGTCGATCATCCAGGCGAGGGTGCGGCTCTCCTTGCTGATGCACATGACCCGGCCCTCCATGCAGCGCGGGTCGGGCGCGTCCGCCTCGTTGACCGTCGGCGGGCGCAGCTCGTCGGCGGTGGGCTTCTTCGTGGAGCTCTGGATCTTCTTCCAGGTGGCCTCGTCGACCGAACCGGTGGGGTTCAGGCCGTTCTTCGACTGGAAGGACTTGACCGCCGCGGTGGTCTTCGTGCCGTAGAAACCGGTCGGCGCGACCGACATCAGCTTGAGCTGCTTCAGGCGGGCCTGGAGCTCGCGCACCTGGTCGGTGTCGTCGCCGTTGGCCATGATCTGCTTCACCGTCGGCGAAGGCTTGGCGGACGGGGACGCCGACGCCGAGGGCGAGGCCGAGGGCGAGGCGTCGCCCGGCTTGCCATCGGTGGACGGAGAGGCTTCGGGGGTGGCGCCCGCCGTGGGCGAGGAGGGGGCCGAGGAAGCGGAGCCCGCGGACTCCGACTTCTGCGGTCCACAGGCGGTCGCGGCGAGCGCGACGGCGGTTGCCACCCCGATCGTGCGGATTATGACTCTCTGGCGCTGCATTGCAGTCCCCCGATTTCTACGTCGTGTATTTAGGTGATGCCTCGCATGCGTGGAGAGTTGCACTGGGGCCCGGGATGTTGCGCCATTGTGACCAGGGGTCGTCCGCAGCCTTACGAAGCGATTGAGCGGGGACGTTGTATCAGTCCCGGGCCCGGTCGCTCTATGGAGGGTTTCGTCACATGGCACGCACCGAGAGCGGCATCCCGATCGAACCGGTCTACGGGCCCCGCGACCTGACGGAGTGGGACCCGGCGGTCGAACTGGGCGATCCGGGCGATTTCCCCTACACCAGGGGGATTTATCCGACCATGTACACCGGCCGGCCGTGGACCATGCGCCAGTACGCCGGCTTCGGCACCGCCACCGAGTCCAACGCGCGCTACCGGCAGCTCATCGAGGGCGGCGGGACCGGGCTGTCCGTCGCCTTCGACCTGCCGACGCAGATGGGCCACGACTCCGACGCCCCCCTCGCGCACGGCGAGGTCGGCAAGGTCGGCGTCGCCATCGACTCGATCGACGACATGCGGACCCTGTTCGGCGGGATCCCCCTCGACCGGGTCTCCACCTCGATGACCATCAACGCGCCCGCCGCGCTGCTCCTGCTCCTCTACCAGCTGGTCGCCGAGGAGCAGGGGATCGAGGGCGCGCAGCTGACCGGCACCGTCCAGAACGACGTGCTGAAGGAGTACATCGCCCGGGGGACGTACATCTTCCCGCCCGAACCCTCGCTCCGGCTCACGGCCGACACCTTCCGCTACTGCCGGGCCGAGATCCCGAAGTGGAACACCATCTCCATCTCCGGCTACCACATGGCCGAAGCGGGGGCCTCACCCGCGCAGGAGGTGGCCTTCACCCTCGCCGACGGCATCGCGTACGTCCGTACGGCACTGGCGGCCGGGATGGCGGTCGACGAGTTCGCGCCCCGGCTCTCCTTCTTCTTCGTCGCACGCACCACCCTGCTGGAGGAGGTCGCGAAGTTCCGCGCCGCCCGGCGGATCTGGGCCCGCGTCATGCGGGAGGAGTTCGGAGCGCGGGACCCGAAGTCGCTGATGCTGCGCTTCCACACCCAGACCGCGGGCGTCCAGCTGACGGCACAGCAGCCCGAGCTGAACCTCGTACGGGTGGCCGTGCAGGCACTGGCCGCCGTACTGGGCGGGACGCAGTCGCTGCACACCAACTCCTTCGACGAGGCGATCGCGCTGCCGACGGAGAAGTCCGCCCGCCTGGCGCTGCGCACGCAGCAGGTCCTCGCGTACGAGACGGACGTGCCGCACACCGCGGACCCCTTCGCCGGCTCGTACGCGGTGGAGCGGATGACGGACGACCTGGAGGCGGCCGCGCTCGACCTGATGCGGCAGGTCGAGGCCCGGGGCGGAGCGGTGGCCGCGATCGAGGCCGGGTTCCAGAAGGACGAGATCGAGCGGAACGCCTACCGCATCGCGCAGGAGACCGAGAGCGGGGAGCGGGTGGTGGTCGGGGTCAACCGTTTCGCGCTGGAGCGGGAGGAGCGTTACGAGCCGCTGCGGGTGGATCCCGCGATCGAGGCGCGGCAGTGCGCGGCGCTGGCGCGGCTGCGGGCGGAGCGGGACGGGGCGGCGGTGGCGGCCGCGCTCGCGGCGGTGCGGGAGGCGGCCGCGGGGACGGAGAACGTGCTGTATCCGATGAAGGAGGCGCTGCGGGCCCGGGCCACGGTGGGGGAGGTGTGCGGGGCGCTGCGGGAGGTGTGGGGGACGTACGAGCCGGCCGGTTCCGCCTGGTGACCGCGCTCATCGGAAAACCGACTGGCGCGACAGGTGCGTCCTCATGCGACACTCCTGCACATGCTGGGTGTCACCGATCTGCCTACCTATCTCGCCGGCCTGGTGCTGATCATTCTGCTGCCGGGGCCGAACTCGCTCTACGTGCTGTCCGTCGCCGCCCGCCGCGGGGTGCGCACCGGGTACAAGGCCGCCGCCGGGGTGTTCACCGGCGACGCCGTGCTGATGCTGCTGACCGCCGTGGGCGCCGGTGCGCTGCTCAAGGCGAGCCCGCTGGTCTTCACCGTGGTGAAGTTCCTCGGCGCCGGGTACCTGGCGTGGCTGGCCGTGGGCATGATGCGGGGCGCCTGGGCGCTGTGGCGCTCGCGCGCGACGCGTGCCGAGGCGGAAGCCGCCGCCCCCGCCGATCCGGGCGAGGCCGAGCGGCCCTACCGGCGGGCGCTGCTGATCAGCCTGTTCAACCCGAAGGCCATCCTCTTCCTGATGTCCTTCTTCGTGCAGTTCGTGGACCCGTCCTACGCCTACCCGGCCCTGTCGTTCCTGGTCCTGGGCGGTCTGCTGCAGACGGGCAGCTTCCTGTACCTGACGCTGCTGATATTCGGCGGCACCCGCCTCTCGGCGGCCTTCCGGCGCCGCAAGCGGCTGTCGGCCGGGGCCACCTCGGCGGCGGGCGTGCTGTTCCTGGGCTTCGCGGCCAAGCTCGCCGTCAGCTGAGGCGTCAGCCGAGGCCCCTCAGCCGAGGCGCCTCAGCCGAGGACGCGGCGCAGCCGCCGGGCCACGCGCCGCACCGCCCGGCTCCGCGGCAGGAACGACAGCTGGGCCGGGATGCCGCCCGGCAGGCCGAGGGCGGTCAGCCGGCGGCGGGTGAAGTACCGCCAGGTGCGGGTGGTCAGATGCCGGGCCAGGTAGGCCTCGGCCACCGGCCGGCGCGCCGCGAGGATCTGCGGCTGCATGGTGAACCCGACCGCGGTCAGCAGCCCGGCCGACTCCGTCCGGACCCGCTCGGGCGTCGGGGGAGTCCAGGAGCCCACCGCCTCCGCGTCCCCGAGGTCGGGGAGCAGCGCGTCCACCAGCACCAGCGGGACCCGGTTGCTGTTCGGGTACGGCGTCAGGCGGGCCAGTACGGCGTCCGTACCGGTCCGGGCCACCGGGAGCCCGTACAGCGTGGCGGCGGTCAGCAGGCCCGTCGAGAAGCAGCCGACGACCAGCGCCGGGCGCAGCCGCTGGTAGAGGGCCTCGGCCAGGACCGGGGTGTCGATCACGGTGATGCGGGCGCCGAGCCGCTCGGCCTCCACCTCCGCGCGCCGCGAGTAGGCGGCGGGGGCGCTGGGGTGCGGCTTGAAGACCAGCTCGGTGTGGCCGAGGGCGTGCGCGCCTCGGACCATCGAGACGTGGAGCTCCTCCTCCTGGTCCGGGGTCATGAGGTCGAGCGCCGAGAGGTACTGGCCCAGCAGCAGGGCCGGGGACTCCCCGATGCCGTCCAGGTCCGTGTCGTGCGGGGGCAGCTCCGCCAGGACCTTCAGGAACGGCTCCGTCGGCACCAGTTCGACCCGTACCCCGAACTCCGTCAGCAGCAGCGGCTCCAGCCCCGGCACCAGGTCCAGGTGGAGTACGCGCCGCACCCGCATCCCGAGCTGCGGGTCGAGGCGGAAACGCGTGGGTCCGTAACTCATCAGCCCGTCCGCGTAGACGTCGACCGCCGCGCCCGGGAAGAGCCGGCAGAGGGTCTGGGCGGGCGGTACCTGGAGGGACTCCACGACGAGCTCGACGCGGTCCTCGCCGAGGCCCCACAGGGTGCGCAGCTGCCGCTCCCACAGGGGGACGTCCTCCGCGCGGGGGGCCCAGGTGCTCGGGTGCTGCGGCTCGATGACGCGGTTCCAGTCGAGCACCTCGTCGAAGCGGGTGCGCAGGGCGGCGAAGCCCGGCATGTCCGCGATACCGGGGCTGACCTCGGCGGTGACGGCGTGGTTGCTGGTCAGCAGGATGCGGCGGCCGGCGGGCGGGAAGCAGCCCGCATCGATGCCCGCCGCGAGGGTGGCGGCCCCGTAGAGGGTGGATGCCAGGAAGACCTGCGTGGGCATCAGGCGGCCGCTCCCGACGTGGTGCGGCGGCGGCCGCGCAGGCGGCGCAGCAGGGTGGAACGTTCCGTGTCCATCGAGTCCAGGACCCGGTCGAGCACGTCCTGCGGCATGTCCCCGAGCGCCGCCGTGCTCATCGAGCGGAGTTTCCTGGCCACAGCCGGTTCGAACCTCTCGATGGAACCGAAATGGTGCGCGATAATCGCGCAATACGTTCGGACGGCTTTCGGTAGGAACAGGTCGGATTCCCGGTCCGCGGTGACATCCGAGATCACTTGATCGAACGCCCGGATGAAATCGAGCTGCCTTTCATCCTTGATTTGCGTCAGTGAGGTGGCGACCCCTCGCCGGTAGAAGATCCCGGGCAGTCCCACCGCGGCGAAGGACCGGGCCTCCCGGTGCAGCCGCCAGATCCACGGCCGGTCCTCCGCCGTCCGCAGCCCGTCGGTGAAGTGCAGCACCCCGCGGTCCAGGAGCCGCCGGTGGTACATGCCGGCCCAGGCGTACGGGTAGTCCACCGAGGTGGCCCGGTCGGCGGGCAGGATCGCGCTCCGCGGATCGGCGACGACCGACTGCGGCCCGTACGGCACCCGCTGCACGCTGCGGGACCTGCCCGTGCACTTCACGTGGTCGGTACGGACGAAATCGCAG
This sequence comes from Streptomyces sp. NPDC048269, assembly GCF_040652395.1. Lineage (NCBI taxonomy): Bacteria > Bacillati > Actinomycetota > Actinomycetes > Kitasatosporales > Streptomycetaceae > Streptomyces > Streptomyces sp. NPDC048269. The sequence goes on along the minus strand of NZ_JBEZLW010000037.1, from coordinate 45,352 downwards.
TCCAGGGCCTCGATGGCGGCCAGGGTCCGGGCCAGGTGGCCGGGGGCCAGCCAGTCGTCCCCGTCCAGGAAGGCCACGTACTCGCCGCGGGCCGCGTCCAGACCCGTGTTCCGGGCGGTGGCCAGACCGCCGTTGTGCCCGTGTCTGAGGTGCACCGCCCCGGGCAGCTCGCGGGCGGCCCGCTCCAGCAGGCCGGGAGTCCCGTCCGTAGAGCAGTCGTCGACGAGCAGGAACTCGAAATCGTCCCGGGCGTTGAGTTCGAGACTCTTCAGCGCATCCGGTGCATATGTCTGCACGTTGTAGAACGGCACGACAACAGAGAGCTTGGGCACCTGCGAGACATTAGGGCGCCGTCCGGCATTCACCATGGCCCGGATGCAGATTCCACATGAACGACGCGGGGCGGGCGCGTTAACCCGCACGCTTTCGCAATCAATCGACGCGTTGTTAACCCGCTGTTGTGCGTTCGTTGGGCCGATCACCGAAATTGCGGAATAGCTTCTGCCGCGTGCCAGAACGCAAACGCGTCGCCGTCCTCGCCGATTCCGACACGCGATGGAAATGGGGCGCACTCACCGCCCGCCGTCTCGCGCCCGACCACCGGCTCACCGGATACCTGCTGCGCGGCCGCGCCACACCCACCGCGCGCCAGCTCGGCGAAGTGGGGGTCCGGGGCGACTGGCCGGCCGAGGTGACCTGCGCCGAATTCCTCGCCGAGATCGGGCGGGAGCAGTACGACGTGGTCGTCCTCGCCCTCGTCGGCGGGGCCGTCCAGGCCGTCCTGCACGGGGCCCGCGCCCTGTGGCCCGAACCGGCGGGCCGCCCCGTCCTCGTCACCGGCTACGTGGGTGTCGTCTACGAGAAGCTCGCCGACGGGCTGCTGCTGCGGCACGGCGCCGACCTCGTCCTCGCCAACTCCCGGCACGACGCGGAGCGGTTCCGCGCCGTGTACGAGGGCGTCGGCGCGGACCCGGGCGCCGTCACCGAGACCGCGCTGCCCTTCCTCGGCGGGGCCCCGTACGAGCCCGCCGGGAACGGGACCCCGCCATCGGGCCACACCGTCGTCTTCGCCGTCCAGCCCTCCGTACCCGAGAGCCGCGCCGACCGCGCGTACCTGCTGGGGCGGGCGGCCGGGCACGCGCGGCTGCACCCGGAGCGCGAGGTGCTGATCAAACTGCGCAGCCGGCCGGGGGAGCACACCACGCACCTGGAGGAGCAGCCGTACCAGCGGCTCGCCGCCAAGCTCCCCGGCGGCCTCCCGCCCAACTGCCGGCTGGTGTACGGGAACATGGGCGAGGTGCTGGACCGCACCGACCTGCTCGTCACGGTCTCCTCCACCGCCGCCCTGGAGTCCCTGCACCGGTCCATTCCGACGGCCGTCCTCACCGACCTCGGCATCCGCGAATCCCTCGGCAACCACCACTTCCTGGGCTCCGGCTGCCTGGCTTCGTGGGACCAGCTCGACGCCGGTCTGCTCCCGCAGGGGGACGCGGACTGGCTGGCGGCCCAGGGGGTCCTCCCGCCCCGGCCTCGGCCGGATGCGCCGGCGGCCGCCCCCGCCGCGCGTGCTCCGGCCGCGCGGGACGGGGCCGCGCCTGCTGCGGCCGGCCCGTGCGACGCTGTGGCCGCGCCCGATGCGGCTGCGGTGGCGAAGGGTGACCCGTACGCCCTCGCCCGGGCCAAGGTCGCCGGGCTGCTCGCCCGGGCCGAACTCGCCGCCCCCGCGCCGTACTACACGCTCACCACCGCCCCCGGGTACCTGCCCGGGATCCTCGCCCGGCACCGGCTCGCCCCCGACGGCACACCGCTCCCCGCCGCTGCCCGCCCGACGGCGCGTGAGTCCCGGCTGCGGCGCAGGCTCCGCGCCCCCCTGCGCGAGGCCGCCCGCGGGGCGTACCGGCACGGAGTGCAGCGGGTGGCCCCCGTGATCCGCCGGCTGGGGGAGCTGTGAGCCCCCGCGTCCTGGCCGTGATCCCCGCGCGCGGCGGCTCCAAGGGAGTCCCCGGCAAGAACCTCGCCGAGGTCGCCGGTACCCCGCTGGTCGCCCGCGCCGTCCGAGCCTGCCTCGCCGCGCCGACCGTGACCGACGTGGTGGTCTCCACCGACTCCACCGGGATCGCCGCCGCCGCCCGCGCCGCGGGCGCCGACGTGATCGCCCGCCCCACCGCGATCTCCGGCGACACCGCGAGCAGCGAGGCCGCCCTGCTGCACGCCCTCACCGCCTTCGAGGAACTGCACTCCCTGACCGTGGACGTGGTCCTCCTCGTCCAGTGCACCAGCCCCTTCCTGGCCGCCTCCGACGTCGAATCCGTCGCCGCGGCCGTCGCCTCCGGGGCCGCCGACTCCGCACTGACCGTGGCCCCCTTCCACGGCTTCCTCTGGCGCGAGGACCCCGACGGCGCCGGAACCGGGGTCAACCACGAGACGACGTACCGCCCCCGGCGCCAGGACCGCCCCCAGGACCTGCTGGAGACGGGCGCCGCCTACGCCATGGACGCCCCCGGCTTCCGCACCGCCCGGCACCGCTTCTTCGGCCGTGTCCTGCCCGTCGCCACCGACCCCGCTCGGGTCCTGGAGGTCGACGACCCGCACGACCTGGAGCGGGCCCGCCTGCTCGCCCCGCTGCTCGACGTACGACCCGACCCGCAGCCCACACCCCGTACTCCGTCCACACCCCCTGCGCCCCGCACACCCGACACACCCCACACGCCCGCACCCCCGCACCGAAGGACGTCACCTGCCATGACCGCCTCCCCCAACAGCCGCCTGCGCACCTTCGGAACGCGCACCGCGGGCCCCGGCCGGCCCGTGTACGTCGTCGGCGAGATCGGCATCAACCACAACGGCGACCTCGGCAACGCCTTCGCCCTGATCGACGCCGCCGCCGAAGCCGGCTGCGACGCGGTCAAGTTCCAGAAGCGCACCCCGGAAATCTGCACCCCGCGCGACCAGTGGGACATCGAGCGCGACACCCCCTGGGGCCGGATGACCTACATCGACTACCGCCACAAGGTCGAGTTCGGCGAGACCGAGTACCGCGCCATCGACGAGCACTGCGCCAAGCGCGGAATCGACTGGTTCGCCTCCCCGTGGGACACCGAGGCCGTCGCCTTCCTGGAGAAGTTCGACCTCCCCGCCCACAAGGTCGCCTCCGCCTCGCTCACCGACGACGAGCTGCTGCGCGCCCTGCGTGCCACCGGCCGCACCGTCGTCCTGTCCACCGGCATGTCCACCCCGAAGCAGATCCGCCACGCGGTGGAGGTGCTCGGCAGCGACAACATCCTTCTCTGCCACGCCACTTCGACGTACCCGGCCAAGGCCGAGGAGCTCAACCTGCGGGTGATCAACACCCTCCAGGAGGAGTACCCGAACGTCCCCATCGGCTACTCCGGCCACGAGACGGGCCTGCAGACCACCCTCGCCGCCGTCGCCCTCGGCGCCGCCTTCGTCGAGCGCCACATCACCCTCGACCGTGCGATGTGGGGCTCCGACCAGGCCGCCTCCGTCGAGCCCGGCGGCCTCGCCCGCCTGGTCCGTGACATCCGCACCATCGAGACCGCCCTCGGCGACGGCGTCAAGCGCGTCTACGAGTCCGAGCTGGCGCCCATGAAGAAGCTCCGCCGCGTCCAGGGCGAGCTCGCCGCCGTCTGACGCGGCTTGCGGTCCGGCGCGTACGAGGTCCCGTCCCCTGCCGAGGAGTACGTGATGCCCACTTCAGCCTCCACCCTGGCTTTCGTCGAGAGCCCGGTCCAGCTCCTGAACGTGCTGGAGTGGGCGTACGCGCACGGCGCCGCGCCCCGCGGCCCGCTGCTGGACGGCGTCCCGCGCCAGCCGGCCGGGGGCTCGGAGCGCCCGGACCCGGCCGGGCCCGCCGGACCAGCCCTGCGGATCGTCGTCCTGCCCCCCACCGACCCGATGTCCCGCGGCCAGCTGCGCCGGATGGCGGCGCTCGCCCGTGACGAAGGGCACGAGGTCCGCTGGCAGGAGGCCCGCGGTGGCCGGCTCGCACCGCTGAAGGCGCTCGCCGCACTGTCCCGCCACGTACGAGCGGCGCGCACGGTCGTCGTCGGCGACCCCTTCTCCCGCTACGTCCAGCTGCTGCTGACCCTCGTGCGGGCCGAGGAGCTCGTCGTGGTCGACGACGGCACCGCCACCATGGAGTTCATCGCCCAGACCGCCCGCGGCGAACGGCTCGTCCGCTGGCACCGGGTCGGCGGCGGGGGACTGCCCGGCCGGATGCGCGAGCTGGCCTACGCGCCCGTCTCGGCGACCGCCCGGCGCCGCTTCACACCGGGCAAGGCCACCGGCACGGGCGCAGCCAGGCGCGTCGAGGTGTTCAGCTCGATGCCCGTGACCGCCCACGGGGCGATGACGCTCCGGGTCAACGACTTCGCCTGGACACGTGCCCGCTTCGGCCCGCCGCGGCTGACCAAGGGCACCGACCTGGTCGGCACCTCGCTCGTGGAGACCGGCGTGGTGGACCCGGCGTGCTACCTCGACGCGGTGCGCACCCTGACCCGGGAGCACAGTGTCACCCGCTACTTCGCGCACCGCCGGGAGTCCCCGGAGAAGCTGCGCGCCCTGAGGGAGGCGACCGGACTGGAGATCGTCCGCCCGGACCTGCCGCTGGAGCTGATCGCGCGGCGCGGCCCGGTCGGCCGGACGATCGTCAGCTTTCCGTCCACGGTCGTCCACACCCTGCCCTACGCACTGACCGGTACGGGAGTGACCGTCGCCGTATGCGATATCGACCCCGCCTGGCTGACCGGGTCGGCGTCGCCGCGTGCCCGCGGGTTCCTCGCCGGGGTCACCGATACCGCCCGTGATGTGCACAGACTGCCCGTTCAGGCAGCTCCGGCGGCCGGGTGAGCGCGTGAGTTTACCCCCGTGCGTACCCGGTCATGCGCCAGAGGCCGGGTTTCTTTCCCCTAACGGCATGAACTTTTCGTGATCCCCGGCCAGTTGACCCATGGGTGCGCCTACCCTTCAACAGGTGACCCAGTTGATGTCCCGCGAGTCCCAGACCGACCAGCCCGCCGCGTCCGAGCGGCCCGAGCTGCCCGGCAAGCTTCCGGACCACCTGCGTGCCGAACTGATCGCCTTCCGCCGGGACTTGCACATGCACCCCGAGCTCGGACACCAGGAATTCCGCACCACGGCGGCGATCAAGGCCAGGCTCGAAAAAGCCGGCCTCCGACCACGGGTGCTGGCCTGCGGGACGGGTCTGGTCTGTGACGTCGGGACCTGGGACGGCGTACGGCCCATGCTGGCCATGCGCGCGGACATCGACGCCCTGCCCATCCCGGACGCCAAGACGCACGTCTCGTACCGCTCGGTCTACCCCGACCGGGCCCACGCCTGCGGCCACGACGTGCACACCACCGTCGTCCTCGGCACCGGACTGGTGCTCGCCGAACTCGACCGCCAGGGGCTGCTGCCCCGCCCCGTGCGGCTGCTCTTCCAGCCCGCCGAGGAAGTGCTCCCCGGCGGGGCCACCGAGGCCATCGACTCCGGGATCCTGGACGGCGTGGGCAAGATGATCGCCGTGCACTGCGACCCCCGGGTCGACGCCGGGCGGATCGGGCTGCGGCCCGGGCCCATCACCTCGGCCTGTGACCGGCTGGAGGTCACCCTCACCGGCTCCGGCGGGCACACCGCGCGCCCGCACCTGACCACCGACCTCGTGACGGCCGCCGCCCGGGTGGCCGTGGACGTCCCGGCCCTGCTGACCCGCCGGATGGACGCCCGCTCGGGCATGTCGGTCACCTGGGGCCGCATCGAGGCGGGCCACGCCTGCAACGTCATCCCGATGCACGCCGAGCTGTCCGGAACCGTGCGGTGCCTGGACCTGAACGCCTGGCACGACGCCCCGGACATGATCTACGCGGCGATCGACGAGGTCGCGACCATGCACGGGGCCAAGTTCGAGATCAACCACGTCCGCGGGGTGCCCCCCGTGGTCAACGACCCCGTGGTCACCGAACTGCTCCGCGAGGCGATGTCGGTCCGGCGCGGCGCCGAGTCGGTCGAGGACACCGAGCAGAGCCTGGGCGGCGAGGACTTCTCCTGGTACCTGGAGCACGTCCCGGGCGCCATGGCCCGCCTCGGGGTGCGCAGGCCCGGCGACACCGCCAGGCACGACCTGCACCGGGGCGACTTCGACGTCGACGAGGCCGCGATCGCAGTCGGCGTGGAGTTCTTCACGGCCGCGGCGCTGCTCGACGGGCTCCGGGCCGGGCCGATCGGGTAAAGGCCGGTACAACATCGGCGCGTCGCGCGTCGGACGCGTCCAGCCCTTGGTACACAAGGGCTGGGCGCGTGACGCGTTACTGATCGGTCACTGTCCGGTTCGCGACGATCCGATAACGACTCATGAACGGGCCTTTAACTGACATCTACGCGCGTTACGATCGCGGCGAAACCAGCGCCGGTCGTGGCGCTTCGGTCAGGTTTTGAAGGAGCCTCCCCTTGCGCCGGATCACCAGGATCGCCACCGTGGGCATCGCGTCCGCGGCGCTGGCCCTCTCGGCCACCGCCTGTGGCGGTAAGAAGTCGTCGGACACCAGCTCTTCCCCGTCGGCGGGCGAAGCCAGCGCCGCCATCGCGTACGACATCGGTGGCCGCGGCGACCAGTCGTTCAACGACGCCGCCTACGCGGGTCTCGAGCAGGCCAAGAACGACCTGAAGATCAAGACCGCCGAGGCGGAGCCCACCGACGGCGAGGGCGAGGCCGACAAGGTCCAGCGCCTCACCGAGCTGGCCCGCAAGGGCAACAACCCGGTCATCGGCGTCGGCTTCGCGTACGCCCCGGCCATCAAGAAGGTCGCGCCGAAGTTCCCGAACACCACGTTCGGCATCATCGACGACACCTCGGTGACCGGCCCGAACATCGCCAACCTCGTCTTCAACGAGGAGCAGGGCTCCTACCTGGCCGGCGTCGCCGCCGCCAAGGCGTCCAAGACCGGCACGGTCGGCTTCATCGGCGGTGTCGAGGTTCCGCTGATCAAGAAGTTCGAGGCGGGCTTCGTCCAGGGCGTCAAGGACACCAACTCGAGCGCCAACGTGCTCGTCCAGTACCTGACGCAGCCGCCGAACTTCGACGGTTTCGCCAAGCCCGACCTCGGCAAGGCCGCCGCGCAGGGTCAGCTCGACAAGGGCGCCGACGTGGTCTACGCCGCCGCCGGTCTGGCCGGTTCCGGTGCCATCGAGGCCGCCTCGACCAAGGGCAAGTGGGCCATCGGCGTCGACTCCGACCAGTACAACCAGGCCGGTCTGGCGAAGTACAAGGAGCACATCCTGACCTCGGTCACCAAGGACGTGCAGGACTCGGTCTTCAACCTGATCAAGTCGGTCAAGGACGGCAAGCCCGAGACCGGTGAGATCCGCTACGGTCTCGACAAGGACGGCGTCGGCCTGGCCGACTCCAACCCCGAGTACAAGAAGATGGCCGAGCTCACCGCCGCGGTGGAGAAGGCCAAGGCCGACATCATCGCGAAGAAGATCACCGTCAAGACCGCGCCGTAAGGCCGACCCTGACATGTAGTCGTGGTCTCCGGGGTCCGGGAAGCGGTCTCTACCGCTCCCGGGCCCCGAACCACGTTCTGCACAACACAGTTCGTGCTGCTTGTGGCCAGTTGGCCTCAAGTTTTCACATCCGACAGTGCTACGCGCGTAGAAGCATCGTGGACGCGATACTTTCACTCCCCGCCCTGTCCCCCCGCCTGCCTCCGCTCCTTCCGCGCCAAGGAGAGTGCGTCATCAACGCGTCCAGCCCGCCCCCCGCCGTAGAACTGCACGGCATCACCAAGCGCTTCCCCGGCGTCGTCGCCAACAAGGACATCGCGATCACCGTCCGCAAGGGCACGGTCCATGCCTTGATCGGCGAGAACGGCGCCGGCAAGTCGACCCTGATGAAGATCCTCTACGGCATGCAGAAGCCGGACGAGGGCACCATCGCCGTCGACGGGGAGCAGGTCTCCTTCCACAGCCCCGGCGACGCCATCGCCCGCGGCATCGGCATGGTGCACCAGCACTTCATGCTCGCCGACAACCTCACCGTCCTGGAGAACGTGGTTCTCGGCGGCGAGAAGCTCTACGGCATCGGCGCCAAGGCCCGTAAGAAGATCAAGGAGATCTCGGACGCGTACGGCCTCGGCGTACGCCCCGACGCCCTGGTCGAGGACCTCGGTGTCGCCGACCGGCAGCGCGTGGAGATCCTCAAGGTCCTCTACCGCGGCGCCAAGATCCTCATCCTCGACGAGCCGACCGCCGTGCTCGTGCCGCAGGAAGTGGACGCGCTCTTCGACAACCTGCGCGAGCTCAAGGCCGAGGGCCTGACCGTCATCTTCATCTCGCACAAGCTGGGCGAGGTGCTGAAGGTCGCCGACGACATCACCGTCATCCGGCGCGGCACCACGGTCGGCACCGCCGACCCGAAGACCGCCACCACCAAGCAGCTCGCCGAGCTGATGGTCGGCGCGGAGCTGCCCTCGCCGGAGACCCGAGAGTCGACCGTGACGGACGTCCCGATGCTGAAGGTGGCGGGCCTGACCCTCGCCGCGAGCGACTCCGTCGTCGCCGAGCCGGAGATCCTGACCCGCCAGGCCATGGAGGACTCCACCCTCCACGAGCACCTCGAAGCCGGCCGCCTCCTGCTGGACGACGTCACGTTCACCATCCACAAGGGCGAGATCCTCGGCATCGCCGGTGTCGAGGGCAACGGCCAGACCGAGCTGATCGAAGCCCTGATGGGCATGAACCCCGCCGACGCGGGCGTGATCACGCTGGACGGCCGGGACATCACCAAGGCCCCGGTGCGCGAGCGCCGCACGGGCGGCATCGGCTACATCCCCGAGGACCGCCACCGGCACGGCCTGCTGCTGGAGTCCCCGCTGTGGGAGAACCGCATCCTCGGTCACGTCACCGAGGCGCCCAACTCCAAGCGCGGCATCCTCGATCTGAAGGCGGCCCGCAAGGACACCGAGCGGATCGTGCGCGAGTACGACGTCCGCACCCCCGGCATCGAGGTCACCGCGGCCTCGCTCTCCGGCGGCAACCAGCAGAAGCTGATCGTCGGCCGCGAGATGAGCCACAACCCCAAGTTCCTCATCGCCGCCCACCCCACCCGCGGTGTGGACGTCGGTGCGCAGGCGCAGATCTGGGACGCGATCCGCGACGCCCGCCGCGAGGGCCTGGCCGTCCTCCTGATCTCCGCCGACCTCGACGAGCTCATCGGCCTGTCCGACACGCTGCGCGTCATGTACCGCGGCCGCCTGGTCGCGGACGCCGACCCGGCGACCGTCACCCCGGAGGAGCTCGGCACCGCCATGACGGGCGCCGCTTCCGGGCACCTGGAAGCAACCGACAACCACTCCGCCGCCGGTACCGAGCCTGGCACCGATGCACCGGAGGACGAGGCCCGATGAAGAAATTCGACAAGGACCGGCTGCTCCTCGGCATCGCCGGGCCCGTGCTGGCGCTGGTCACCGCCTTCCTGCTGACCATGATCGTGCTGGCCGCGACGGGCATCGACCCGATCGAGCCGCTGCGCCTCATGGTCGAGAACGCCGGTTACGAGGACGTCCAGGTCCTCATCGTGAACCAGGCCGGCACCTATTACCTGGCAGCCCTGGCCGTGGCCATCGGCTTCCGGATGAACCTCTTCAACATCGGTGTCGACGGCCAGTACCGCCTCGCCGCGATGATCTCCGCGCTGGTCGGCACGGCGGTCACGCTGCCCGGCCCGCTGCACATCCTGCTGATCGTGGTCGTCGCGATGCTGACCGGTGCCTTCTGGGCCGGTATCGCGGGTGTCCTGAAGGCCAAGCGCGGTGTCAGCGAGGTCGTCTCCACGATCATGCTGAACGCCATCGCGACCAGCCTGATCGCCTGGCTGATCCTGCCGAAGAACCTCGGCGTCCAGCCGGCGGGCTCGAACGACCTGACGACCGGCGACATCGCCGAGTCCGGCTGGTTCCCGGCCCTGTCGATCGGTGACGGCCTGGAGATCTACGGCTTCACCTTCGTGGCCTTCGCCCTCGGCGTCGTCTACTGGTTCGCGCTCAACCGCACCCGCTTCGGCTTCGACCTGCGCGCCACCGGCGCCAGCGAGTCCGCCGCGCAGGCCTCCGGTGTCGACGCCAAGAAGATGATCATCACCTCGATGCTCATCTCGGGCGCGGTCGCCGGCCTGTCCGGCATGCCGCAGCTGCTGGGCGAGACCCACACCTACAACCTGGGCTTCCCGGTGGGTGTCGGCTTCACCGGCATCACCATCGCGCTGCTCGGCCGCAACAGCCCGGTCGGCATCTTCTTCGCCGCGCTCCTGATGGCCTTCATCGACAAGGCCTCGGCCTCGCTCGACCAGGCCGGGTACGCGAAGGAGATCGGCACGATCATGAAGGGCCTGATCGTGATCGCGGTCGTCGTCTCGTACGAGCTCGTCCGCCGCTACGGCATCCGCCGACAGCAGCAGAAGGTCGGCGAGGAGCTGGCCGCAGGCCACGCCATCAAGACCGATAAGGAGGTCGCGGCGTGAGCACCAGCACTGTCTCCCCGACGGCCGCCGCGCCGAAGAAGTCGGGCGGCCGCAAGAAGCTCACCCTGCCCTGGATCATGCTGATCATCGCGGGCGGCCTCGCGCTGGTCTCGCTGGTCCGCCTGATCAGCGGGGCACAAGACCTGACCTCCGTGGGCCAGGTCTCCGGCGCCCTCTCCCTCGCGGTGCCGATCGGCCTCGCCGGCCTCGGCGGTCTGTGGGCCGAGCGCGCGGGCGTCGTCAACATCGGCCTCGAAGGCATGATGATCCTCGGCACCTGGTTCGGCGCCTGGGCCGGCTACCAGTGGGGCCCCTGGACCGGTGTCCTCGCCGGTGTCATCGGCGGCGCCATCGGCGGCCTGCTGCACGCGATCATCACGGTCACCTTCAACGTCAACCACATCGTCTCCGGTGTGGCCATCAACATCCTGGCGCTGGGCTTCACCCAGTACCTGTCGAACTTCACGTTCGCCGACGCCCCGGGCGGCTCCTCCAAGCAGTCCCCGCAGGTCGAGCCGATCTACAAGATCACCGTGCCAGGGCTGTCGGACTGGATGACCGACCTCCAGGGCAAGCACTGGTTCTTCGTCTCGGACCTCGCCGGAGTCATCGGCGGCCTGGTCACCGGCCTCTCGCTGCTGACCGTCGTCGCGCTCCTGCTGATCCCGGGCACCTGGTGGGTGCTGTGGCGCACGACCTTCGGCCTGCGGCTGCGCTCCTGCGGTGAGAACCCGGTCGCCGCCGAGTCCCTCGGCGTCAACGTCTACAAGTACAAGTACATCGCCGTGATCGTCTCGGGCGCGCTCGCTGGCCTCGGCGGCGCGTTCCTGTCGATCGTCGCCAGCCCCATCTACCAGGAGGGCCAGACCGGCGGCCGCGGTTACATCGGTCTCGCCGCGATGATCTTCGGTAACTGGATGCCGGGCGGCATGGCGCTCGGTGCGGGCCTGTTCGGCTTCATCGACAGCCTCAAGCTGCGCGGTGGCGCCGAGAACGTCCACGCGATGCTGCTGCTGATCGCGATCCTGCTGCTGCTGGTCGGCGCCTGGCAGCTGTACAAGAAGAAGTACCTCCAGGCAGGCGTTTCGGCGCTCTTCGCCGCGCTGCTGTTCGTCTGGTACGCGACGACCGACTCGGTGCCGAGCCAGTTCGTCGACGCGGCCCCGTACCTGACGACGCTGCTCGTGCTCGCCCTGTCGGCGCAGCGCCTGCGCATGCCGAAGGCGGACGGCCTGCCGTACCGCAAGGGCCAGGGCAAGTGACGACGGCACACACCGTCGACTGGGAAGCCCTGCGCGAGGCCGCCCGGGACGCCATGTCCCGGGCGTACGCCCCGTACTCGGGCTTCCCGGTCGGTGTCGCCGCACTCGTCGACGACGGCCGTACCGTCGTCGGCTGCAACGTGGAGAACGCGAGCTACGGGCTCGGCCTGTGCGCCGAGTGCGGCCTGGTCTCCTCGCTCCAGGCCACGGGCGGTGGCCGGCTGACGCACTTCACCTGCGTCGACGGCCGGGGCGAGATCCTCGTCCCGTGCGGCCGCTGCCGCCAGCTGCTGTTCGAATTCGGCGGACCGGAACTGCTGGTGGAGACCCCGAAGGGGATCCTCACGCTGGCGGAGATGCTGCCCCAGGCCTTCGGGCCCGACCACTTGAGATAGCCGTGCCGACGGCCCTCCACCCCCTCTCCGGGGCGGAGGGCCGTCTCGATTCCTCCCCACTCCTCTCTCTATGCGCGTAGAAGGAAGCACCTCATGGACGTCATCTCCGTCATCCGGACCAAGCGGGACCGCGGTGAGCTGAGCCCCGAACAGATCGACTGGGTCATCGACGCGTACACCCGCGGTGTCGTCGCCGACGAGCAGATGTCCGCGCTGGCGATGGCCATCCTGCTGAACGGGATGAACCGGGCCGAGATCGCCCGCTGGACCGCCGCGATGATCGCGTCCGGTGAGCGCATGAACTTCGACTCCCTCTCCCGCCCGACCGCCGACAAGCACTCCACCGGCGGCGTCGGCGACAAGATCACGCTGCCGCTGGCCCCGCTCGTCGCGGCGTGCGGCGCGGCCGTACCGCAGCTGTCGGGCCGCGGGCTCGGCCACACCGGCGGCACCCTCGACAAGCTGGAGTCCATCCCCGGCTGGCGCGCGCTGCTGTCCAACGAGGAGATGCTGCACGTCCTGGACACCACCGGCGCGGTCATCTGCGCGGCGGGCGACGGCCTGGCCCCGGCGGACAAGAAGCTCTACGCCCTGCGCGACGTGACGGGCACGGTCGAGGCCATCCCGCTGATCGCCTCCTCGATCATGTCGAAGAAGATCGCCGAGGGCACGGGCTCGCTCGTCCTCGACGTCAAGGTCGGCAGCGGCGCCTTCATGAAGAACATCGAGGACGCGCGCGAACTGGCGCGGACCATGGTGGGCCTCGGCACCGACTCGGGCGTCAAGACCGTCGCGCTCCTGACGGACATGTCCACGCCGCTGGGTCTGACCGCCGGAAACGCGCTGGAGGTCCGCGAGTCGGTGGAGGTCCTGGCCGGCGGCGGCCCCGCCGACGTGGTCGAGCTGACCATCGCGCTGGCCAAGGAGATGCTGGACGCGGCGGGCATCAAGGACGCCGACCCGGCGAAGGCCCTGGCCGACGGCTCCGCGATGGACCACTGGCGCCGGATGATCGCGGCCCAGGGCGGCGACCCGGACGCGGCGCTGCCGGTCGCGCGCGAGCAGCACGTGGTGACGGCCCCGGCCTCGGGCGTCCTGACCCGCCTCGACGCGTACGCGGTGGGCGTCGGCGCCTGGCGCCTCGGCGCGGGCCGCGCCCGCAAGGAGGACCCGGTGCAGGCGGGCGCCGGCATCGAGCTGCACGCGAAGCCGGGCGACTCCGTGACGGCGGGTCAGCCCCTGATGACCCTGCACACGGACACCCCGGAGAAGTTCGCCTACGCCCTGGCCGCGCTGGACGGCTCCCACGACATCGCCCCGGCGGGCACCGCCTTCTCCGCCACGCCGATCGTCCTGGACCGCATCGCCTGACCTGCGGCTTCTCATTCGGGTGAACGGGACCGGTAGCCCCTTGCCGGTCCCGTTCGGCATGCTGGGATCGGTGACGAACCGATTGAGGAGCAATCCATGAGCGCACTCACCGTCCAGCATGAGCCACGTGGTGGCGACAGCTGGGACGCGCTTGTCCGTCTCTGGGAGGAGACGGACTGGCCGGAGGGCTGCAAGGTGGAGATCATCGAGGGGATCATCACCGTGGCGCCCACGCCTGCCAACCAACACAACCTCATCGCCGGAGAGGTGCAGCGCAAGCTCTACTCGGTCCTCCCCGACGATTGGGGCATCTATCAGACTCAGAGTGTGGCGGTCCCGTCCCGTAAAGGCATGTTCATCCCGGACCTTCTGGTGATGCCGACGGAGGTCCTCTCCGGGTCCGAGTCCGTGTACTACGTGCCTGCCGCCGCTGCGGAACTCGTTGTCGAGATCACGTCCCCTTCGAATGCATCGCACGACCGCATCGCGAAGGTTGCCGGATACGCTCAGGCTGGTGTTCCGCTGTACCTCCTCATCGATGCGTTCGCCGGGGGCGGCCCGACGGTCACGCTGTACGGCGAGCCCAGTGACGCTGTCTACCGGGTGCTCCAGGCCGGCAAGTTCGGCGACACCTTCTGGCTGCCCGCGCCTTTCGGCATCGACCTCGGCACGTCCCTCTTCCCCACCTCCTGAGGCGATTCTCCTGCGCCGATGAGTTCCGGGCCACGGCGGAGTCATCCCCTCGTGGAGATCATGCGAATCGTGCTGCCCGGGCCGGCCCCGACCGCGCAGGACACGGCCCGGCTGTGTGCCCGGCTCGCCCTGCTGTACGACGGCGGGGCCTCCGCCGTGGTGTGCGACGCGACGGTCGTCACCGCGCCGGGCCTCGCCTCCGTGGAGGCCCTGGCCCGGCTGCGGCTCACCGCCGGGGACCGGCCCTTCCGGGTCGTCGGGGCCGGGCCGGCCCTACGCGCCCTACTGGACCTCGTAGGCCTCGTCGAGCTGCTCGGGGAGGCCGAAGAGCGGGAACCAACGGGCGGTGTCCAGGAAGGCGTTGAGCCCGGTGATCCTGCCGTCTGAGACCTCCAGGACCTGGAGCGCCCACGGGAGGTGACCCGGCGCCCCGTCCTCGCGCGGCCGGTACTGGCCGAAGGCCGGCATGCCGTTCGCCGTGGTCGGGATCAGGCGGGAGCCCTTGCAGCCGATGCCCTGGTTCAGGTGCCAGGCGGCGATGTCCTCGTGGCCCTGGAGCCACAGGTCGAACGGCGGCATCGACAGCACCGCGTCCTCGTGCAGGAGCGTGGTGAGGCGCGAGATGTCGTACGCCTCGAAGGCGGACAGGTACTGCTCCAGCAGCTTCGCCTGGTCCGCGTCCAGCGGGTCGGCGGCCTCGCTCTCGCGGATCCGGATGCCGGCGAGCGTGGCCCGCGCCCGCTGGAGCGCGCTGTTCACCGAGGCCACCGTGGTGTCCAGGAGCGTCGCGACCTCGTCCGCCTTCCAGGCCAGCACCTCGCGCAGGATCAGCACCGCCCGCTGCTTGGGCGGCAGGTGCTGGAGCGCCGCGACGAAGGCCAGCCGCACGGATTCCCTGGCGAGGGCCATCTCCGCCGGGTCGGCGGTCTGCGGCAGCACCCGCCCGTCGGGCACCGGCTCCAGCCAGGTCACCTCGGGCCGTTCGTTCAGCACGGCGGACGCCTGGTGCTGCGGGGCGGACAGGTCCATCGGGCGGGCCCGCTTCTTCCCCGCGTTCAGCAGGTCCAGGCAGACGTTGGTAGCGATCCGGTACAGCCACGACCGCAGCGAGGAGCGGCCCTCGAACTTCTCGAAGCTGCGCCAGGCACGGACGTACGTGTCCTGCACGGCGTCCTCGGCGTCGAAGGACGAGCCGAGCATCCGGTAGCAGTAGCCCGTCAGCTCGACCCGGTAGAGGTCCATGGCGGTGTCCAGCTCCGTGCTGGTGGCGAGGTCGCTCATGTCCGTTCATCCCCCTGGTGGTTCCCGGTCCTTCGGAAACTACCGGAGGGGTCTGACAGTCGCAGCCGGACGCGGTGGTCTATCGATATCAAGTATCTTGACGTCAAGATTGATCTGGGGCAGGGTTCCGTCATGTATCTCGACATCGAGATACATGACGACCGACGGGAGGCCCGGGATGCGGCGCGGCACGGAGATCCGGAAGGCGCGGCGGGGGGAGGCCGGCCTGCTGGCGCAGCTGCGCCGGCCGCCGGGCGGCCGCGACGCGCGGATCATGCTGCTCGCCCAACTGCTGGACCGCGCCGGTACGGGCGTATGGGCCGCGTCCTCCGTCCTGTACTTCACCTTCGTGGTCGGACTCGACACCGGGCAACTGGGCCTGCTGGTGGGCGCGGCCGGAGTGGCGGGCATCGCCGGATCACCGCTGGCGGGCCACCTGGCCGACCGCTTCCCGGTGCGCTCCCTGCTGATCGGCTGCCACCTGCTCCGCCTCGTCGCCCTCTGCGCGCTGCTGCTGGTCAATCGCTTCGACCTGCTGCTGCCCGTCGTCGCCGTCACGTACCTGGGCGACCGGGCGGCCAAGACGCTGGAGATGCTCTTCGCCACCCGGGTCGCGGGCGAGCGGCGCTCCACCTACCAGGCGCTGTCGCGCAGTTCGGCCAACGCCGGCTACGCGCTCGGTGCGGGCCTCGCCGCCATCGGCCTCGCCGTCGGCACCCGGGGGGCCTACCACGTGCTGATCCTGGCCAACGCCCTGTCGTTCCTCGTGGCCGCGGTCCTGGTGTGGCGCACCCGCGAGCCGCGCGGCCGCGGGCTCGTCGCCGCACGGACCGGCGGCGTGCCCCCGGAAACGGCGGCAGGTACGCCCGGGAGCGACGCCGCGGCCGGGGCGCCCGGGACCGACGCGGCGGCCGGGGCTGCCGGGGCGCCCGGGCGGAGTCCCTGGCGGGACCGCGGCTACCTCCGGTTCGCCCTGCTGGACATCCCGATGAACCTGGACGACTCGATCCTGGGCGTCGGCCTGCCGCTGTGGCTGGTGCACCACACGGCGGCGCCGCACGCCATGGTCCCGGCCTTCCTGGTCATCAACACCGTGCTCGTCGTGGTCTTGCAGCTGCGCGTGTCGGCGATGGTCCAGGGCCCCCGCCAGGCGGCGGGAGCCGTCGCCGTGTACGGACTGACGATGTTCGCGGGCTGCGCCCTGCTGGCCACCGCCACCGGGGGCG
Source organism: Streptomyces sp. NPDC048269 (assembly GCF_040652395.1). Taxonomy (NCBI): domain Bacteria; kingdom Bacillati; phylum Actinomycetota; class Actinomycetes; order Kitasatosporales; family Streptomycetaceae; genus Streptomyces; species Streptomyces sp. NPDC048269. The sequence continues at coordinate 28,587 of NZ_JBEZLW010000037.1, read as the reverse complement.
GGGCCGCGGCCGCCTCGGCGGCCCTGCTCGCCTCGGCGGTCCTGGTCACCGCGGCAGAGCTGATGCGCTCGGTGAGTTCCTGGGAACTGGCCGTCTCCCTCGCGCCCAAGGAGGCGCGCGCCTCGTACCTCGGCGTGGCCGGCACGGCCCAGTCCGTCCAGAAGTCCGCCGGCCCGCTGCTGCTGACCGGTGCGGTGATGACGGCGGGCCCGGCGGGGTGGCTGGCGCTCGGGGCGGCGGTGGCCGGGCTGTCCCTCGTGCAACGACGCGCCAGCCTGCGGCGGTTGGACGCCCTGGCAGAGGCCGACAGGCCCTACGTGCCCGGCTTGCGGCCGTAGACGTAGACGTCCTCGCCGTTCCCCAGCAGGTTCCAGTACGCCTTGGCGTCGGCGGGCCGCATGTTCACGCAGCCGCCCGAACCCGGCGGGTTCCACATGCTCTTGGCGGTCGAGTGGAAGGCGATGCCGCCGTCGAAGAACTGTGAGTACGGCATCGACACGTTGTAGATCGTCGACCAGTGGTCGATGCTGCGGTAGTAGATCTTCTTCAGGCCGGTCCGGGTCTCCGTGCCGTCCTTGCCCGTGCGGACCGGGACGGGACCGTACTTCAAAGCGGCGCCGTCCTGGATCCAGCTGAGCTGCCGCGTCAGGTCGACGCAGGCGATGCGCCCCCGGTTCACCGGGCATGCCCCGGCCCCGTTGGGGGTGGTTCCGGCCGCCCGCTGGGCCAGCATCGTGCTCATCGTCTGCCAGGTCAGCGGCCCCGCGTACCCCTGGGTCGGGGTGATCCCGTGGCTCGCCTGGAAGCTCCTGATGGCCGTGCAGTCGGCCGCCGACTGCCTGCCGTCCACCGGCCGCCCCAGGAACTGCTCCACCTGCCGCTGGTACGGCCCGGTGGTCAGATTGCAGGACGCGGCCCGCGCCGCTCCACCACCCGCGACCACCATCGGCAGCGCGAGCGCCACCGCCCCGCCGAACACCACCGCAGCCCGCCGCCCCGCGCGCACGCGCGCCTTCCGCGTCCCCATCCGGTCCTCCCCTTCGCCGTACGTCTCCGTGTGCATGCCCGGAAACCGGCGCGAGTTGCCTGCGGGAGGGACGTATTTCTGTGCCTTACCGGCTCCTGCGGCGAGTTCTTCAGCGCGCGGCCACCGCCGGAGCCGGCATCCGCCGCTCCGCGCGGGCCGCGTGGGACCCGTACAGGGTGATCGAGACGACGCCGAGCACGGCCAGCAGCGCGATGCCGACCGTGGCCGCCCAGCCGGCGGAGTGGTAGGCGAGGGCGCCCAGGGTGCCCCCCGCGCTGGAACCCAGGTAGTACGCGGACTGGTAGAGCGCGGAGGCCTGCGCCCGGCCCGACGTCGCGGTCCGGCTGACGGCCGCCGAGGCCACCGCGTGCCCCGCGAAGAAGCCCGCCGTGATCAGGACCAGGCCGAGCAGGACCGCGGCCAGGGCGTCGGACAGCGACAGCAGCAGCCCCACCGCCGTGGTCGTCACCGCCAGGTACAGGGCGCCCCGGCGCCCCGCGCGGGCCACGAGCTGCCCGGCAGCGGCCGAGGAGACCGTACCGACCAGGTAGATCAGGAAGATCGACCCGATCACGCCCTGCCCGAGCGAGAACGGCTCGTCCACCAGCCGGTAGCCGATGACGGTGTACACGGCGCCGAAGACGGTCATGAACAGCGCGCCGATCCCGTACAGCCGCAGCAGCAGCGGATCGCGCAGGTGACCGGCGACGGTACGGCCCACCGCGCGCGGGTCCAGCGACGCGGGGCGGAAGAACCGCGCCCGGGGCAGCAGCACCAGGAAGGCCGCCGCGCAGGCCAGCGCCATCAGCCCGACGGCCAGCAGACCTGCCCGCCAGCCGCCCAGCTGCGCCGCCCAGCCGGTGATCAGGCGGCCGCTCATGCCGCCGATGGAATTGCCCGCGACGAACAGCCCGATCGCCCCGACCAGGGCCTTCGGCTCGACCTCCTCCGCCAGGTACGCCATCGCGGAGGCCGGGACCCCGGCGATCGCCGCGCCCTGGACGGCGCGCAGCGCCACCAGCCACTCCAGGCTCGGCGCGAAGGGCACCAGCAGGCCGACGCCCACGGCCACCGCCATCGACCAGGTCATCATCCGAGTGCGCCCGAACCGCTCGGACAGCGCGCTGAGCGGCAGGACGAACAGCGCGAGCGCGCCGGTGGCCGCGGACACCGTCCAGCTGGCCTGACCCGCCGTCACCCCGAAACCGTCGGAGATCGCGGGCAGCAGCGCCTGGGTGGAGTAGAGGAGGGCGAAGGTGGCGAGTCCGGCGGCGAAGAGCGCGAGGGTCATCCGGCGGTAGCCGGGGCGGCCGGGCTCCCGGCCCTCAGGGGTGTTGGTCTTGAGGTCCTGGAACGACGAGGTGGAGGCACCCGCGATGACGGGTGCCCCGGTATGAGCGGGAGGCATACGTCGAAGGTAGACCCGTGTTTTTCATGCGTCCAATGCACAGATTCGCCATAATCGATCCACTCACGCATCAGTACAGCTCAGGGCGGCGCATGTCGATGAACCGTTACGAAGAAGACGTGTCGGTGACACGTTTGCTGGCCCCGCGCCTCGCGTATTTCGCGGCCGTCGCCCGGCACGAGCACGTCACCCGGGCCGCCCACGAACTGGGCGTCCCCCAGTCCACCCTGTCGCGGGCCATGGTCCGGCTCGAACAGGACCTGGGCGTCACGCTGTTCGCCCGCAGGGGCCGCACCGTCGCCCTCACCACGGCGGGCCGCACCTTCCTGGCCTCCGCCGAACAGGCCCTGGACGGGATCGCCCGCGCCGCCGAGTCCGTCCAGCAGGACGCCGACCCGTCCTCCGGCAAGGTCGCCTTCGGCTTCCTGCACACCCTGGGCTCCGAGACCGTACCCGGCCTCATCCGCGCCTTCCGCGCCGACCACCCGCGGATCCGCTTCTCCCTCGTCCAGAACTACGGCGAGGCCATGCTGGAGAAGCTCCGCGCGGGAGAACTCGACCTGTGCCTGACCTCCCCGCTGCCGGACGCGCCCGACCTGGTCGCCCGCCGCCTCGACGAGCAGCGGCTGCGGCTGGTGGTCCCGGACGACCACCGGCTCGCGACCCGCAAGCGCATCCGCCTCGCCGAGGCCGCCGAGGAAACCTTCGTCACCCTGGAGCCGGGCTACGGCATGCGCCGCATCACCGACGACCTGTGCGCGGAAGCCGGGTTCACCCCGAAGATCGCCTTCGAGGGCGAGGAGGCCGAGACCCTGCGCGGCCTGGTCGCCGCCGGCCTCGGCGTGGCCCTCCTGCCGCCCCCGGCCGTGCCCCGCCCGGGCGTCGTCGAGCTGACTGTCACCGCCCCGCGCGCCGTCCGCGAGATCGGCGTCGCCTGGCTCGACGGCCACCCGGAAACCCCGCCGGTGGCGGAGTTCAAGCGCTTCCTCCTCTCCCGCCGCGGCCGCCTGATCCCCGAACTGGAGCCGCCCGTCGCGTGAGCGGCCACGGCGCCCGAAGAGTGCTGGTGCGGCTGCCGTCCATCCGCAGCCCCGGGCTGCGCGCCTGCTACGAGCGCTGCGGCCGGCCGGACCGGTCACCGCCGGGCGGTACGGCCCGGGCGGCGTCCTGCGCGTCCGTGAGGGCTTGAGTTGACGCCGCCGACAGCAAGTACCCGGCCTGGAAGCGGGACTTGGCCCCCACCGCCCGCATGATCTCGGCGATGTGGCGCTGGCACGTCCGCTCCGACATGCCCAGCCGCCGCGCGATCACCTTGTCCTCCAGGCCCTCCGACAGCAGCCGTACGATCGTCTGCCGCAGCTCGTCCGAGATCGACCGCGCCGCGTCCGGACTCACCGTCACCGGGAAGGGCTCCGCCCCCAGCCAGGACCGCTCGAAGGCCGCCGTCATGAAGTGCACGACATTCGGCTCGCGCACCACCAGCGCCGCCCCGCTGCGGTCCGGGACGGCCATCAGGCCCGTGTGGGCGTCGAAGACGAGCATCCGCATCAGCCCGTCGCCCAGCGTCCGGACCTGCGCGCCCAGGGCCGTCACCCGCTCGACGTAAGCGGCCGTCGGTCGCGAATACCGCGCCGTGTGCTGGTAGATCGTCCGCATCCGGACCCCGCGCGCCAGCAGCGACTCGTCCCGTCCGATCGACTCCTCCAGCGTCTCCAGCGGCCGGCCGCCGCCCGGCTGCGAGGTCAGCAGTTCCCGCTCGCACGCCGCGACCAGCTCCGCGATCAGTGCCCGTACCGCGCCGAGGTCCGTCACCAGCTCCAGGCGCCCCGAACCGCTCAGGTCCCGGTGCGCGGTCCCCGCCTCGTACGACGGCACCAGCGCCTCCAGCCGCGCCCGCAGCCGGTCCATCTCGTCCTGGGTCTCCCTCGCGAGCAGAGCCAGCGGGGCCAGCGCCCGCGCCGCCGCCGCCCGCGGCGCCACCGCGCTCCACCGGTCGGGCCCGCCGGCCGGCGCCCGCTGCAGCAAGTGCGCCGCGGCCAGCTCCGTGATCGCGGCGGCCGCGCGCACGCCCAGGGCCTCGGTGGCCTCGGCCGCGTCGAAGGCGTCCCGCTCGACCGCGTACGCGTAGAGGCGTCGGGCCGCGGGGCTGAGGTCCTCGGATGGAGCGGCTGGCATATGCCTATTCGTCCCGGCGTGCGTCTGTTTATAAACCCCTCGTATTCCCGCAAGGCGGCAAGACGACGCCTGTCCAGCCGCAATCGGCATATGCCGAAGCGGCACAGTGGCACCACGGCGTGAAGGGGGAGCGCGGTATGCGGCAGCGGACACCGATGGAAGGGCGGGGGCCCGTGGCCGTCCTGCTGAGCCCGCGACCCGCCGTGGTGGCGGCAGCCCGCCGTGCGGGTGCCCGCACCGTGGTGGTCGCGCCGGATCCATCGGTGCCATCCGACCGTGAGGGGGCGGAGCGGCGGGTACGGGCGGACTGGCGCGACCACCGCCACCTCATCGGAGCCGTCGGCCGGCTGGAGGCGGTACGGCACGGCCGCGCCGCCGTCTTCGGCTTCGACGCCGCCGGAGCCCTCGCCGCCGCCCGCGCCAACGAGGAACTGGGCCTGTCCGGCACACCCGCCGCCGCCGTCACCGCCCTGATGGACAAGGCCGCCCTGCGCGCCCGTTCCAACACCCTGCACCCCGCCCGGCCGGTCTCCTTCGCCCGCTGCGGGCGCGCCGACACCCTCCCCTTCGTCGCCACCCTCATCGGCTACCCGTGCGTCATCAAGCCCCGCGCGGGCGCCGACGGCGAAGGGGTCCGGCTCGTTCACGACGAGGCCGGCGCCCGGGCCGCCGCCCACACCTACCCCGCCATCACCGACCTCCTCGTCGAGGAGTACCTCGAAGGGCCGGAACTCACCGTCGAAGCCCTCTCCCGCGAAAGCCGCCACCGCATCCTGGGCTGGTCCCGCCGGCTCGCCGGACCCCACCTCACCGCCACCGGCCACGTCCTGCCGGTCGCCCTGGAACCCGGGACCGCCGAGGCCGTACGGGCCCTCGTACGCGGCGTCCTCGACCTCGCCGGACACCGCGACGGCCCCTCCCACACCGAAGTCATCCTCACCGCGCGGGGCCCCCGCCTCGTCGAGGCCCACGCCCGCCCCGGCCGCGAGGAGTTCAGCCGGCTGCTCCGGGCCGCCCACGGCACCGACGTCCTCGCCCTCACGCTCGCCGCCGGGCTGGGCCTGCCCGAGCCGGTGCACAGTCCGCGCGCCGCGTACGCGGGGCTGCGGTACGTGGACTTCCCGCCCGGCCACCGCCCCGACGGGGCCCTGCCGGGCATCGCCGCCGCACGCGCCGTGCCCGGCGTGGTCCGCGTGCAGCTGGAGATCCCGCCGGGCGCCACGGTCCGCCGGGCCCCGACGGGCGGTCTGCACCACGCGTACGTCCTGGCCACCGCACCGACGGCGGGCTCACTGGACCGCACCCTGGACCGGGCCGCCGGCCTGATGCGGCCCGCGGACCGGCGGATCCGTCAGCCGGACGGCTTCGCGTAGTCGGCGAAACCGGTCCAGTCCAGCGTCACGCAGGCCTCGTCACCCAGGACCCAGGCGTTGTGCCCGGGAGGCACCCGCATGTAGTCACCGGGGCCGAACTCGGTGCTCTCCCCGTCGTCCATGACGACTTTCATGCGGCCGCTCACCACGTACCCGGTGTGATCGGCCTGGCAGCTGTCCGTCCCGGCCAGCGGCTTGACGTGCTCCGACCACTTCCAGCCCGGCTCGAAGGTGGAGCGCCCGACGCCCGCGCCGCCCGCGTCCAGCAGGTCCAGCCTGCCTTTCCCGTCGACGAACGGCCGGGTCTCATCAGCCTGGTCGAAGCTCCTGGACACCAATCCGGCCATGATGTGTCGCCTCCCGGAGAGAAGCCCCCCGTACCGTTCTCACTCTACGCGCGGGGCCCGTGCCTCACCGCCGGAGCGAGCGCCCGAAACCCGAGGCCAGCGGCATCCGCAGGCCCAGCGGCGGGGGAGCCGCGAGCGCGTCCGTCACCGGCCGCGAGTACCGGCCCGAGAACACCGAGCCCAGCACGAAGTCCACGGCCAGCGCGACGACTTCCGGCTGGTGCTCGCGCAGCCCGTGCCCGTCCGAATGCACCTCGAAGCGGCAGGTCGACCGGTTGGCCTTCTTCGCCCGGGCCGCGAGCTGAAACGATGCCTCCGGGTCGCTGCGCGCGTCGTTCGTGCCGTGCACGATCAGCACCCGCCGCCCCGACAGCTGTTTCACCGGTTCAGGCGGGTCGGCCGCGGGCGTCGTCCCTAAGCAAGGCGCCAGCGACACCACGGAGTTGACGGCGTGGTGGCCCGCCGCCCGCAGCGCGGCCAGGCCGCCCGCGCCGAAGCCGGCCAGGCACACCGGCACGTCCCCGTACCGCCGTACCGCCTCGTCCGCCGCCCACCCCGCCTGCTCCTCGCGGGAGGATCCCCCGCCGTGGATGACGGCGTGCGCGACCAGCCCCTCCGCCCCGCCCGCCCGGACCAGCGCGCGCCCGAGGGGCCGCAGCGGACCGGGGGAGAACCTGGACGCTCCGGGAAGCAGGAGCACCACACCACTGACCGTCGATCCCGGGCCGTTCGCGCCGGCCGCCCGCCCCAGGCGGGCCCCGCGCGCCGGCGGCGCATGCTGTGCCATGACGGAACAGTTTCAGACCCCGAGGTGTACGCCATCCGTCCGCGCGGTCACTGTTACATATCTGCGGCCGTCGTCGGCGCGTCGCTCTACGCGCGTAGGAGTTAGAGTGCCCAGATGACGAGCGAGACCCCCAACCTGCCGACCCCGGATCAGATCCGCCGCTCCCCGAAGGTGCTGCTGCACGATCACCTCGACGGTGGACTGCGCCCCGGGACCATCATCGAGCTGGCCCGCGAGGCCGGCTACGAGAACCTCCCCGAGACCGACGCCGACAAGCTCGGCATCTGGTTCCGGGAAGCCGCCGACTCCGGTTCCCTTCCGCGCTACCTGGAGACCTTCGCGCACACCTGCGCGGTCATGCAGACGAAGGAGGCCCTCTTCCGGGTCGCCGCCGAGTGCGCCGAGGACCTGGCCGAGGACGGCGTCGTGTACGCCGAGATCCGCTACGCCCCCGAACAGCACCTGGAAGCCGGCCTGACCCTCGAAGAGGTCGTCGAGGCCGTGAACGACGGCTTCCGCGAGGGCGAGCGCCGCGCGAAGGCCAACGGCCACCGCATCCGCGTCGGCGCCCTGCTGACCGCGATGCGCCACGCCGCCCGCGCGCTGGAGATCGCGGAGCTGGCCAACCGCTACCGCGACAACGGCGTGGTCGGCTTCGACATCGCCGGCGCCGAGGCCGGGTTCCCTCCCACCCGCCACCTCGACGCCTTCGAGTACCTGAAGCGCGAGAACAACCACTTCACGATCCACGCCGGCGAGGCCTTCGGTCTGCCCTCGATCTGGCAGGCCCTGCAGTGGTGCGGCGCCGACCGGCTCGGCCACGGCGTGAAGATCATCGATGACATCGAGGTCGCCGCCGACGGCTCCGTGAAGCTGGGCCGCCTGGCCTCGTACGTCCGGGACAAGCGCATCCCCCTGGAGATGTGCCCGACCTCGAACCTGCAGACGGCCGCGGCCGCCTCGTACGCCGAGCACCCGATCGGCCTGCTACGGAAGCTGCACTTCAGGCTCACGGTGAACACCGACAACCGCCTGATGAGCGGCACCAGCATGAGCCGCGAGTTCGAGCACCTGGTCGACACCTTCGGCTACTCGCTCGACGACATGCAGTGGTTCACCGTCAATGCGATGAAGTCCGCGTTCATTCCTTTCGATGAACGACTGGCCATGATCAATGAGGTCATCAAGCCGGGCTATGCGGAGCTGAAGTCGGAGTGGCTGTTCCAGCAGACCGCCTCCACCAGCGGTTCTGTCTCGGCGTAGGCCACGGCATGACGTACTGAAAGCGCCCGGGAGCGGCAATTCCCGGGCGCTTTCTCATATTTAAGGATGTTTGCGGGCGGGGGTTTGAAGTGACTAGTTTGCGGAGCCGCTCAAATTCCCCGTCGCAAGGAATATTTTTCATGAAGCAGTCAGCTGCCAAGATCCTCGGTGCCGCCGCTGTCGGTGCCGCCTTCGCCGCCGTCGCCGCCGGTACCGCCTCCGCCGCCGTGCCGGCCGTCGGCCTCACCGACGCGCTGGGCACCGCCACCGGCGCCATCCAGGGCCTGACCAGCCAGCAGCAGGTGAGCCCCGGGGAGGGCCAGCAGTCGAGCGACCCCACCGCCCCGGTCACCGGCCTGCTCGGCGGCCTGGCCCCGGCCACCGGCGCCCTGAACGGCCTCGGCGGCTGACGCTGCCGCGATGCGCACACGCGTACGGCGGGCGTGCACCTCTTCGACGAGGTGTGCGCCCTGCCGTGCCGTGTGCCACGATCACCACCAACTGCCCGCCGACGCACGCGGTTTAGAGGTCCTTGGTCATGCGCATGAAGGCACGAGCGACGATGGTCGCGCTGGTCCCGGCCCTGCTGTTCGCAGCGGTCGGGTGCGGCGCGGGCAGCCCCGCGAAGGACAAGGACCCGGACCCCAAGGGTTCGGCGGGCCAGGCACCGGGCGCGCCCGGATCTCCGGCCCCGACCGCTCCCGGCGGCTCGGCCACGCCCAAGGCCGGCGGCAGCAGGCTGGAGCGGTCCGCGCTGGAACAGGGCGACCTGCCCGGCTACCAGGTCTCCGCCCAGGGAAAGAATCCCCATGCTCCGGACGGGCAGCCGCAGGCCGACAAGAAGGCCTGTCAGCCGCTGGCCGACATCATGGGCGACAAGCCGGACCCGGCCGCGCGCGAGACCGTCAACCGTGGCGTCGGCTCCCAGAAGCAGGTCGGACTCGCCGTCTCCGCCTCGGTCAGCTCGTACGCCGAGAGCGACGCCAAGGCGCTGATCGCCCGGCTCAAGGCGGCCGTGGCCGCCTGCGGCACGGGCTTCTCCGCCGCGGTCGAGAAGCAGACCGGGAGCTATCGCGACGTGCGGGCCGCCGACTACCGCACCAGCGGCGACGAGACCGTCAGCTGGACCACGACCGCGGCCGCGCAGGACGTCTCGGCACAGGTCCACCTGGTCGTCGTGCGCGAGGGCGACACCGTCGTACGGCTGATGGCCCTCAATGTGGCGGCCGGCCGGCAGAAGACGCAGGTGCCGCAGGAAGTCGCCGACAAGCAGCTGGAAAAGGTCCAGCGGGCCGGCTGACCCGCCCCCGGCCCCCAGGCGCCGGCCGGCCGGTTACCAGGCGGTGGCGGCGGACTTCTCGTTCGGCAGCAGCAGCCACAGCGCCAGGTAGATCAGGAACTGCGGGCCGGGCAGCAGGCACGAGACGACGAATATGACGCGCATCGTATTCGCGGAAATTCCGAAGCGGCGCGCCAGTCCGGCGCAGACTCCGCCGATCCACCGGCCGTCACGGGGGCGGGCAAGGGCGCTCATGGTGTTCTCCTCTTCCGGGATCGGATCGCTTTCCTGCGATGCCTCAATACTCCCGGGGAACCGCCGACAAGACCTCGGTCCAGGGGCCGAGGCCGACCCTGGTAATTCTCGGGGTGGCCCCCTGATAAGCGGTGCGTGAACGCCGCATCCGGGCGCGCAGCGCCGGTACGACGGCCGCGTGCGCGAGCAGCACACCGAGGGTGTTCAGCAGGACCGAGTCCACGTCGGCCACCTGGCCCGGCACCGCGGTCTGGAGCATCTCGATGCACACCGAGACCAGCGCGCCGGCTGCCGCGGTCCGGGCGAGCGAGGACCAGGCGGACAACGCCGACGGCGCGAGCCGCCCGCTGACCAGCGGCAGCAGCACCCCGAGCGGGGCCAGCAGCGCCAGGCCCTCGCCGATCCGGTGGGCGGCCTCCAGCGGCCCGTAGGCGAGGTCCGCCCTGATCCCCTCCAGCGGGTTCAGATTCGCGGCCGCGGCCCAGGGCACGTCCAGCGGTCGCAGGGTCAGCCAGCCGACGACCACCAGGTGGGCGGCCAGCAGGAGGGCGGCCAGGAGCCGGAACCGGAGATGAATGGCGGTGGCGGCGCTGCCGCCGGCCTCATTGCGCTGCACATCTGCGAGGACGCACCGTCCGGTAGCCCTGGTTCCGCCCGACCGGGAAGCGCCTCGGGGGATCCCGTCAGCCCGTGGCGAGGAGCACGATCAGCAGCACCGCACCCACGACGACGGGCGCGATGACCTCGTACGACCACTTCACGCGGACGCTGCCCTGGGCGCCGGCCCGCGAGGCCCCGCGCTCGGCCAGCTCCTGCAGCTCGTCCACGACCCGGTCGGCCTCTGCCCGCCGCGGGGCGCCCGGTACGGCCCCGTTCTGCGCCGCCGAGGAGGACGGCCTGCGGCCGGTGAGCCCGCCGCGGCCGCCGGACTGCTGCTGCCGGGCCGCCTTCTTCCGCTCGCGCAGGGAGACGGGGACGGACCAGAGCTGGTACTTCGAGCCCTCGGCCAGCACCTCGGCCGAGTACCCGGCGCGTACCGCGTCCACGGCCGCCCAGGGCAGCTCGATGACCCGGAACGGGTTCCGTACGCGCATCCGGTCGGCGTTGGCGAAGACGGCCGGGCGGATGGTGAAGGCCACGACCAGCGGTACGGCGCACAGCGCGACCGCCAGGGCCGTCCACGGGGCGTTCCCGGAGCCGCGCAGCACGGCGTCCCCGCAGAGCCATGCGATCAGGGCGAGCATCAGCACGCCGGTGACCACGGCCATGGGGGAGCGGTAGACCCGGTCGTGGTACACCGGCTCGTCGTCGGGCTGCTGGCTGCTCATGGGCCCGATTCTGCCCCACGCCGTCTCACCCCACGAGATCGGCGTACAGAATGATGTTGTCGGGCCGGTGACCGGCGGTGATGTCCCCGCCGCAGGTGATGACGCGCAGCTCCGGCCGCACGGTGTCCCCGTACACCTTGGTGGTGGGGAACTCCTTCTTGTCGACCTGCTCCAACTCGCGGACGCGGAAGACGGCGGTGCTGCCGTCCGCGCGCGAGACCGTGATCTGATCGCCGACGTGGACCCGCGAGACGTCCTTGAGCACGGCCGGGCCGCGGGCGGTGTCGAAGTGGCCGATCAGCACGGCGGGGCCGGTCTCGCCGGGGGTGACGCCCTTCCCGTACCAGCCGATCTTGTCCCCGTCGGCCACGGAGGGCACCTCGACCGTACCGTCGGCGGCCAGTCCCAGCGTCAGCACCGGTGAGGCGTCCACCCCGGCCGCGGGGATCCGTACGCGTACGGGCGCGGAGGCGGGCAGCGGGGCGGCCGGCGCCGTGGCCGCGGGCGCGGCCGTGGGCGCGACGGAGGGCGGGGCGGCGGTCGTCGGCGGGGCGCTCGGGGTGGGGGCAGTGGGGGCGGCGGTGCCGCAGCCGGTCAGGGCGGCGGCGAGGAGGACGGCGGCGAACAGCGGGCGGGTGGCGCGGCGGGCCATGGGGTGCTCCGGGAACGGGCTCCGGCGGGCCACCGTGACGGTGGCCCGCCGGAGGCGAGGCGAGACCGAGGTGTGTCAGCCCTGGGCGCGACGGCGGAGCAGGGCCATGCCGGCGCCGAGCGCACCGAGGATCGCCATGAGGCCGGCGCCGGCCGCCACGGTCGTGGTGTTGTCGGTGTCCTCGGCCGCGGCGGCCGGGATCTCGGCGCCCGCGGCGACCGCGCCCTTCGGCACCACGGAGGTCTGGCCGGCGGTCTGCGGCTTCGCCGGGGCCGGGGCGGCGGGCTTCTCCACCGGCTCGGTGCCGGTGAACTTGTAGTTCGGCTTGCACCCCTTGGGGAACGCGGGGAAGGAGGCGTGGCCGGTACGGTCGCTGCCGCCCTCGGTCTTCCACTCGAAGACGGGCGTCGCGCTGCTGGGGTTCACGATCCGGGCGATGATGCCGGCCGAGTCGGGCAGCGCGGGGTGGGTGCGGTCCAGGGTGGCCCAGGCGCCCTTGTCCTCGTCGGCGAAGAGGACCGCCTTCGGGCCGTTCTCGGTCACGTACAGCTCGGCCCGCATGCCTCCGCCGATCGGCTGCCCCTTGGGCCCCACCCGGCAGTCCGTGCCGAACTGGCCCGCGGGCAGCGGGTAGGACTTGGTGGTCCCGTCCTTGGCGGTGACGACAAGTACCGGGGCGGCGGTCTCGGCCTTGGTGAGCTTGAGGGACAGCCCGTTGGCCGTGTCGGAGGTCTGCTCCCTGTCCAGCTTGGCCAGGACCCGGAACATGTAGGGGTCGCCCGGCTTCCAGCCGGCGCCGACCACGCGGATCCAGGCCTCGGGGCCCTCGGCCTTGTTGCGCAGCACCGCGACCAGGCCCTCGCCGATGTAGACGGGCTCGCCCTCGTAGCGGCTGTTGTCCGATGCCGTGGCGGTCCGCGGGGCCGCGGCGGGCGCGGCGAACGCGGCGCCGGCGGCCGGGATGAGCATCGCGCCCGCGAGGGCGGCGGTGACGATCGAGGTGCGGAGGGCGAGGGCGGTACGCATAACGACTCCTGAAGCGTGGATGAGGAGAGTGGAGGAGAGTCGCATGCCGCGTTGAGTCTGTTCGGTCTGTTTCACCGGGGTCAGGTGTGGCGGGCTGCTGAAGAGAAATCTATGGATCTTGTGCGGCCGGACGATCCGGGTCCTGTCATGGCCGCGTAACAGCGGACGTGCGTACGAACGGAGGTGTCGATTCCGCAGCGTTTCCGCCGGAATCGAGGGGAGGGGGTGACAGGTTGCTACGCGCGTAGATATGCTCATGTGGTGACCATGCCCACCACCCTCACCGCATTCGCTGACGTGACGACGTCCGACAGTGCGCTGCGCCGCTTCCTGCACGGGCTGCCCGGCGTCGACGCTGTCGGCCTGGAGGCCCGCGCGGCCTCCCTCGGCACCCGTTCGATCAAGACGACGGCCAAGGCGTACGCCATCGACCTGGCCATCTCGATGATCGACCTGACGACGCTGGAAGGCGCGGACACCCCGGGCAAGGTCCGGGCGCTCTCCGCCAAGGCCGTCAATCCCGATCCGACCGACCGCACCACCCCGATGACGGCCGCCGTCTGCGTGTACCCCGACATGGTGGCCACCGCGAAGGCGGCGCTCAACGGCGCCGACGTCAAGGTCGCCTCCGTCGCCACCGCGTTCCCGGCCGGCCGCGCGGCCCTGCCCGTCAAGCTCGCGGACACGGCCGACGCCGTGGCCGCCGGCGCCGACGAGATCGACATGGTCATCGACCGTGGCGCCTTCCTCGCCGGCCGCTACCTGGAGACGTACGAGCTGATCAAGGCCGTCAAGGAGGCGTGCGTGCGCCCCGACGGCACCGCGGCCCGCCTCAAGGTGATCTTCGAGACCGGCGAGCTGTCCACGTACGACAACATCCGCCGTGCCTCCTGGATCGGCATGCTCGCGGGCGCCGACTTCATCAAGACGTCGACGGGCAAGGTGGGCGTCAACGCCACGCCTGCCAACACCCTGCTCATGCTCGAAGCCGTACGCGACTTCCGGGAGCAGACTGGAATCCAGATCGGCGTGAAGCCGGCCGGCGGCATCCGCACCACCAAGGACGCGATCAAGTTCCTGGTCCTGGTCAACGAGACCGCGGGCGAGGACTGGCTGAGCAACCACTGGTTCCGCTTCGGCGCGTCCAGTCTGCTCAACGACCTGTTGATGCAGCGCCAGAAGCTGAGCACCGGCCGTTACTCCGGTCCCGACTACGTGACGGTGGACTGATCACCATGGCATCCCTCTTCGAGTACGCACCGGCTCCCGAGTCCCGCTCGGTCGTCGACATCGCCCCCTCCTACGGGCTCTTCATCGACGGTGAGTTCACCGACGCCGCCGACGGCAGGGTCTTCAAGACCGTCTCGCCGTCGTCCGAGGAAGTCCTGGCCGAGGTCGCCCAGGCGGGCGCCGCCGACGTGGACCGCGCCGTCAAGGCCGCCCGCAAGGCCTTCGCGAAGTGGTCCGCGCTGCCCGGCTCCGAGCGCGCCAAGTACCTCTTCCGCATCGCCCGGATCATCCAGGAGCGCAGCCGCGAGCTGGCAGTCCTGGAGACCCTGGACAACGGCAAGCCGATCAAGGAGACCCGCGACGCGGACCTCCCGCTGGTCGCCGCCCACTTCTTCTACTACGCGGGCTGGGCCGACAAGCTCGACCACGCGGGCTACGGCCCGAACCCGCGCCCGCTGGGTGTGGCGGGCCAGGTCATCCCCTGGAACTTCCCCCTCCTCATGCTCGCGTGGAAGATCGCCCCGGCGCTCGCCACCGGCAACACGGTCGTCCTGAAGCCGGCCGAGACCACGCCCCTGTCGGCGCTGTTCTTCGCGGACATCTGCCGCCAGGCGGGCCTGCCCAAGGGTGTCGTCAACATCCTCACCGGGTACGGGGACGCGGGCGCGGCCCTCGTCGAGCACCCGGACGTCAACAAGGTCGCCTTCACCGGGTCGACGGCCGTGGGCAAGAAGATCGCCCGCCACGTCGCCGGCACCGACAAGAAGGTCACCCTGGAGCTGGGCGGCAAGGGCGCCAACATCGTCTTCGACGACGCCCCGATCGACCAGGCCGTCGAAGGCATCGTCAACGGCATCTTCTTCAACCAGGGCCAGGTCTGCTGCGCGGGCTCCCGCCTGCTGGTCCAGGAGTCGATCCACGACGAGCTGCTCGACAGCCTGAAGCGCCGCCTATCGACGCTTCGCCTCGGCGACCCGCTCGACAAGAACACCGACATCGGCGCGATCAACTCCGCCGAGCAGCTCGCCCGGATCACCGCGCTCGCGGAGACCGGCGAGGCCGAGGGCGCCGAGCGCTGGTCCCCGGCGTGCGAGCTGCCGTCCGCCGGCTACTGGTTCGCCCCGACGCTCTTCACGAACGTCACCCAGGCGCACACCGTCGCCCGCGACGAGATCTTCGGTCCGGTGCTGTCGGTGCTGACCTTCCGAACGCCGGACGAGGCGGTCGCCAAGGCCAACAACAGCCAGTACGGCCTGTCCGCCGGCATCTGGACGGAGAAGGGCTCGCGCATCCTCGCGGTCGCGGGCCAGCTCCGGGCCGGCGTCGTCTGGGCCAACACCTTCAACAAGTTCGACCCGACCTCGCCCTTCGGCGGCTACAAGGAGTCGGGCTTCGGCCGCGAGGGCGGCCGCCACGGCCTGGAGGGCTACCTCGATGTCTGACCAGTCGGCGGCACCGTCCCGCCTGAGCGTCTTCAAGACCTACAAGCTGTACGTCGGGGGCAAGTTCCCCCGCTCCGAGAGCGGCCGGGTGTACGAGGTGAGCGACTCCAAGGGCAACTGGCTGGCGAACGCCCCCCTGTCCTCCCGCAAGGACGCGCGTGACGCGGTCGTCGCCGCCCGCAAGGCCTTCGGCGGCTGGTCGGGCGCGACCGCGTACAACCGCGGCCAGATCCTCTACCGCATCGCCGAGATGCTGGAGGGCCGCCGGGACCAGTTCGTCCGCGAGGTCGGCGAGGCCGAGGGCCTGTCCAAGTCGAAGGCCGGCGCCGTCGTGGACGCGGCCATCGACCGCTGGGTCTGGTACGCGGGCTGGACCGACAAGATCGGCCAGATCGTCGGCGGGGCCAACCCGGTCGCGGGCCCCTTCTTCAACCTCTCCACCCCCGAGCCGACCGGCGTCGTCACGGTCGTCGCCCCGCAGGACTCGTCCTTCCTGGGCCTGGTCTCGGTGCTCGCCCCGGTGATCGCCACCGGCAACACCGCCGTCGTGATCGCCTCCGAGAGGGCGCCGCTCCCGGCGCTCTCCCTCGGCGAGGTGCTCGCCACCTCCGACCTGCCCGGAGGCGTGGTCAACATCCTGTCCGGCAAGGCCGCCGAGATGGGGCCGCACCTGGCGTCCCACCAGGACGTCAACGCGATCGACCTGGCGGGCGCCGACGTCGCGCTGGCCAGGGAGCTGGAGATCGCCGCGGCCGACAACCTCAAGCGCGTTCTCCGTCCACAGCCTGTGGACGACTGGACCGCGGACCCGGGCACTCACCGCATGACGGCGTTCCTGGAGACCAAGACCGTCTGGCACCCGACGGGTTCGCTGGGCGCGGGCGGATCCTCGTACTAGAGCCCTCCGGCCGAAACTCTTCGCCTGAGGCTCTTCGGTGGAGCTCTCCGAGTGGAGCTTTCCGAGAACCGGCCCCGGCAGTGTCCCCCGCACTGCCGGGGCCTTCTCGTGCCTGCGCACCTACGCCTTGGGGAGTACCGGCCCCAGCAGCGAGGTGACGGCGGCCGTGGGGAGCTCGCCGACTGAGGGTCCCTGCGTCAGGACGCCGGTGACCATGCCCGTACCGACCGCGGGGAAGTCCGCCACCTTGGTGGCGACCCCGTTGTCCAGCGGGTCCACGCCGGTGTGGGCCAACGGGTTCACCTTGAGGTTCGAGATCGGGTCGGTGACCCCGGCGAGCGCCGCCGGGACATCGAGTTCGCCGGCCTGCGCGCCGCCGGCGGCCATCGCCAGGGCCGCGCCGGCCATCGAGACCGTCAGCCCGGCGGTGCGGAGCCGGTTCGTTGCGGAGGGGGCTGCGTGACGTGCCATGGATTCCGCCCTGTGATCGTAGTCGCGTGCGCACGCAGCGTAGTTGACATGTGATCCTCGATACCAACCGGTCACCGGGAGGATCCCCTACCCGGGGGAATGGTTCAGACTGGTGTCCCGTGAGCTGTTCTTCTCCTTCACCGACCCGCGTCGTACTCCTGACCGGTCCGTCGGGCTCCGGAAAATCCGTACTGGCCGCCAGGTCCGGGCTGCCCGTGCTGCGCCTCGACGACTTCTACAAGGAGGGCGGCGACCCCACCCTCCCGCTGGTCGACGGCAGCTCCGACATCGACTGGGACTCCCCGGGCTCCTGGGACGCGGAGGCGGCCGTGACCGCGATCGCGGAACTGTGCGCGGTGGGGAGGACGGAGGTGCCGGTGTACGACATCGCCACCTCCTCGCGGACCGGGACCGAGACCCTGGACGTCTCGCGGTCGCCGCGGACGCCGCTGTTCATCGCTGAGGGGATCTTCGCCGCCGACATCGCGGCGCGCTGCCAGGAGCTCGGGCTGCTGGCCGACGCGATCTGTCTGCGGGGGCGGCCCTCGACCACCTTCCGGCGGCGGCTGGCCCGTGATCTGCGGGAGGGGCGAAAGTCCGTCCCCTTCCTGCTGCGCAGGGGCTTTCGCCTGATGCGGGCCGAACGGGGCATCGTGGCCCGGCACGTCGCGCTGGGCGCGCACGCCTGTGGCCGTGACGAGGCCCTCGGTCGCCTGGCCGCCGCTGCGGCGGGCCGCCACCGCGCCGCCGCCCCGGCGTAGCCCGCCCCACCCCGGGGCTCCGCCCCGCCCCCCACTGCGGCACCGCTGCCGGGGACCGGCCCCCGGCCCCCCGCGCCTCAAGCGCCGGCGGGGCTGGAGGTGGGGCTCTGCCCCCGAACCCCCGCGCCTCAAGCGCCGGCGGGGCTGAAGATGCCCCCGGGCCCCCGCGCCTCAAACGCCGGCGGGGCTGAAAGTGCCCCGAGCCTCAAGCGCTGGCCTGGCTGGAGGTGGGGGGCTCTGCCCCCGGAGCCCCGCGCCTTGTTGCGGTGAGGTGGAGGTGGGGGGTTGCCCTCGGGCCCCGCGTCTCAGCGGCAGGTCGTGCCTGGTGGAGCCGGGCAGCGGCAAATTCAGCCCCGCCGGCGTTTGAGGCGCGGGGTCTGGGGCGGAGCCCCGGGTTTTGAGCCGCGCCGGGCATGTTCAGCCCCGCCGGCGATTGAGGCGTCGGGTCTGGGGCGGAGCCCCGGGTTTTTGAGGTGGGCCGGGCATGTTCGGTCGCGCCGGCGTTCGGGACGCGGGGTCTGGGGCGGAGCCCCGGGTCTTTGAGCCGCGCCGGGCACGTTCAGCCCCGCCGGCGATTGAGGCGCGGGGCCGGGCAGGGCCTGGAGGGATCGGCCCGGCCGCGGACGCGAAAAGGCGGGATCATGCGGACCCCCGGCCGCCTGATCCCGCCCTTTCCCCCCGCGGCCCCCGCCCCACCCCCGTAGGACGGGCCCCCTGGCCCGATGGCTCCATGCGGCGCCGCGCCGCACCCGCGCTACGCGACGAGCTCCTCGAAAGACTCCGCCTCGTCACGGCCGAAGCTCAGCGCCTCGTCCTCCCGCAGGCGCCGCAGCGACCGCCAGATGCTCGACTTCACCGTGCCGACGCTGATCCCGAGGATCTCCGCGATCTCCGGGTCCGTGCGGCCCTCGTAGTACCGCAGCACCAGCATCGTGCGCTGCGGCTCCGGGATCCGGGACAGCGCCTGCCACAGCACCGCGCGCAGCTCCGTACCGCGCATCGCGTCCGTGTCCGAGGCGGTCTCCGGCAGTTCCTCCGTCGGGTACTCGTTCAGCTTCCGCCGGCGCCACGCGCTGATGTGCAGGTTCGTCATCGTGCGGCGCAGGTAACCGCCCACGGCCGCCTTGTCGCTGATCCGGTCCCAGGCGCGGTACGTCGAGAACAGCGCGCTCTGCAGCAGGTCCTCGGCCTCGTGGCGGTCGCCGGTGAGGTGGAAGGCCGTTGCGTACAGCGCGGCCCGGCGCTCCTGGACGTACGCCGTGAACTCGGCCTCCGACGTGGAGGACGGGGTGGTGGTGCCCTGTGCGGGAACCGCCCGGTACTGGTTTGCGTCAATGGCTACGACGTGCGCCGGCCGGGGCCGGATGACCGCAACCGTACGGACACCCGCCCGGCGGTTCACATCGTGCAGCCGCGTGACAACCGCGCTGGTGGTGGTGCTGTGCAGCGTGTTCATCTCGCGCCCCCCGTCGTGGAGTCTGCTTGGGTCCGTCGTGTTCGGTTGCTGAACAGAAGACTGCCCGGCCGACTTAACCGGGGTGTCCGTCGACTGTCACAGCCCTGTCACAGCGACCTCGGCAGGGCCGCCGGGGGGCCGCCGCGAGATCCCGTACGCCTGACGGTCGAACTCCCGTCGGCCGATGGGACAGAATGAGCCCGTGCCTTTCCTGTTGCTGATCGAGGACGACGACGCCATCCGCACGGCCCTCGAACTCTCGCTGTCTCGCCAGGGCCACCGTGTGGCCACCGCGGCGACGGGCGAGGACGGCCTGAAACTGCTGCGCGAGCAGCGGCCGGATCTGATCGTGCTGGACGTCATGCTGCCCGGGATCGACGGTTTCGAGGTGTGCCGGCGCATCCGGCGCACCGACCAGCTGCCGATCATCCTGCTCACCGCGCGCAGTGACGACATCGACGTGGTCGTGGGCCTGGAGTCCGGGGCCGACGACTACGTGGTCAAGCCCGTGCAGGGGCGGGTCCTCGACGCCCGCATCCGTGCCGTGCTGCGCCGCGGCGAGCGCGAGTCCAGCGACTCCGCGAGCTTCGGATCCCTCGTCATCGACCGCGCCGCCATGACGGTGACGAAGAACGGCGAGGACCTCCAGCTCACCCCGACCGAGCTGCGGCTGCTGCTGGAGCTGAGCCGCCGTCCCGGACAGGCTCTGTCCCGCCAGCAGTTGCTCCGGCTCGTCTGGGAGCACGACTACCTGGGCGACTCGCGGCTCGTCGACGCCTGCGTGCAGCGGCTGCGCGCCAAGGTCGAGGAAGTGCCGTCCTCACCGACCCTGATCCGTACCGTCCGGGGTGTCGGCTACCGACTGGACTCCCCGCAGTGATCAGAGCTCTGTTCGCGGGCCGGCGCTGGACCAGCCTGCGGCTGCGGCTCCTCGTGGTGTTCGCGCTGGTCGCGTTGACGGCCGCGGTGTCCGCCTCGGGGATCGCGTACTGGCTCAACCGCGAGGCGGTCCTCACCCGTACCCAGGACGCCGCCCTCGGCGACTTCCGGCAGGAGATGCAGAACCGCGCCGCGGCGCTGCCCGCCGACCCGACGCCGGAGGAGCTGCAGCGCACCGCCGAGCTGATGGCGGGCAGCAGTCCCGGGTACAGCGTGCTGCTGGTGCAGGAGCTCAAGGACCACCGCCAGGTGTCGGGGGCCGCGGGGCCCGACACCTTCGGGCTGGGCGACGTACCCAAGTCCCTCCAGCACGCGGTCGATGACCGGCAGAAGACGACTGCGGCGAACGACGCCGAGTACCACGTGTACTGGCAGCGGACGAAGCCGAACGGCAATCCGTACCTGGTCGGCGGCACGCGCATCGTGGGCGGCGGCCCGACCGGCTACATGTACAAGTCGCTCGCACAGGAGCGGGACGACCTGAACGCGCTGGCCTGGTCGCTGACGATCGCGACGGGTCTGGCGCTGCTGGGCTCGGCGCTGCTGGCGCAGGCCGCGGCCCGTACGGTCCTCAAGCCCGTGCAGCGGCTCGGCGACGCGGCGCGCCGGCTCGGCGAGGGCGAACTCGACCACCGGCTGGACGTGTCGGGGACGGACGAACTCGCCGACCTGTCGCACACCTTCAACAAGACGGCGGAGGCGCTGGAGAAGAAGGTCGCCGACATGAGCGCGCGGGAGGAGGCGAGCCGCCGCTTCGTCGCGGACATGTCGCACGAACTGCGCACGCCGCTGACGGCGTTGACGGCGGTCTCCGAGGTGCTGGAGGAGGAGGTCGACGACCTCGATCCGATGATCGCACCGGCGGTGGCGCTGGTCGTCAGCGAGACGCGGCGCCTCAACGACCTGGTGGAGAACCTGATGGAGGTCACCCGCTTCGACGCGGGGACGGCCCGGCTGGTGCTGGACGACGTGGACGTCGCCGACCAGGTCACGGCCTGCATCGACGCGCGGGCCTGGCTCGACGCGGTCGAACTCGACGCCGAACGGGGCATCGTGGCGCGGCTCGACCCGCGCCGCCTCGACGTCATCCTCGCCAACCTGATCGGCAACGCGCTCAAGCACGGCGGTTCGCCGGTGCGGGTGTCGGTGGTCGTGGAGGGCGAGTGGCTGGTGATCGCGGTCCAGGACAACGGGCCGGGCATCCCGGAGGAGGTCCTGCCGCACGTCTTCGACCGGTTCTACAAGGCGAGCGCGTCGCGGCCGAAGTCGGACGGGAGCGGGCTGGGCCTGTCGATCGCGGTGGAGAACGCGCACATCCACGGCGGTGACATCACCGCAGCCAACGGGCCGGAGGGCGGGGCGCTGTTCACGCTGCGGCTGCCGGTGGATGTGGGGAAGGTGATCGCGGGTGACCAGGATGCGTAAGGCTCTGCCGGTGGCGGTGGCGCTCCTCGCCGTGTCGGGATGCGGCATCAGGGCGACCACCGTGCCGGTGGACGTGGGCCCGGCGCCCTCGCGGGTGTCGTGCGACACCCCGGCGCAGCCGAGCGGGCAGGACGGGGTGCAGGGCTTCCGGGCCACGGTGGAACTGGTCTGCGGATCGCAGCTGGTGGGCGTGGAGCGAGTGGTTCCGATCCCCGAGAAGCGGGTGCTGCGGGACCCCGTGGCGCTCGTCGCGCAGGCGCTGCTGGAGGCGCTGGAGAAGACGCCGAGCGGGGAGGAGCGGGACGCCGGCTTCACGAGCGGGGTCCCCTCGGGGCTGACGGCGGTCGCGCCGAAGTCGGGCGATCCGGCGGGCACGGTGCGGTTGAGCCGTAAGCCGGAGGATCTCCCGCCGGTGGCGTTGTCGCAGATCGTGTGCACGCTGGCGGGCAGCGAAGCCGTGTCGGCGGGGCCGGGGCCGGTGGTCCTGGGCGGCCCGGATGCGGATCCGCCGCGTGCCTGGGACTGCACGGACGCGGTCCGCTCCCGCCCGGAGTCGATCCCGACCCTGGGCGACGTCGTCCACCCTTCCGCTTCCGCGGCGGCCACACGCCGCTGACGCCGCTGCGGCCCCGCCGCCGGGGCGCGCCGCCGCCCGCCTCAGGCGCCGGCGGGGCTGGGTCGTGCCCGGCGGGGTTGAGGGCCGGGGTGCTGGCCCGTGGCCCCGCGCCTCAAGTGCCGGCGGGGCTGGGTTGTGCCCGGCGGGGTTGAGGGACCGGGGTGCTGCCCCGTGGCCCTGCGCCTCAAGTGCCGGCGGGGCTGGACTTGGCTGGAGGAGTGGGGGACAGGCCCGCAGGGAGCCGGGTACGGCGACGGCCCCCGGAGCCGGAGCTCGGGGGCCGTCACCGGGCACGGCGGGCTAGATGCCGGCCGCGGCCGCCAGGTCCTTCTTGATCGCGTCCAGGATTTCCTGGGCGCGGGTGCGGGCCGGGGGGAGGTCCGAGGCCTCGGGGACCGGGACCACGACCTCCAGGTAGCACTTCAGCTTCGGCTCCGTGCCCGACGGGCGGACGATCACGCGCGCCTTGTAGGCGCCGTCCAGGTAGTAGCGCAGGCCGTCCGTCGGCGGGAGGGACTCCGTACCCTGGTTCAGGTCCTCCGCCGAGACGACCTGCAGGCCCGCGAGGGAGGCCGGGGGCTCCGCCCGCAGCCGCGCCATCGCCGAGGCGATGACCGACAGGTCCGAGACGCGGACCGACAGCTGGTCGGTGGCGTGCAGGCCGTGGGCCATCGCCAGGTCGTCCAGCAGGTCGGTCAGGGTGCGGCCCTGCTCCTTGAGCTCCGAGGCGAGCTCCGCCACCAGCAGGGCGGCGGTCACGCCGTCCTTGTCGCGGACGCCCTCGGGGTCCACGCAGTAGCCGAGCGCCTCCTCGTACCCGTAGCGCAGGCCCTCGACGCGGGCGATCCACTTGAAACCGGTGAGGGTCTCCTCGTACGGCAGCCCCGCGGCTTCCGCGATCCGCCCGAGGAGGGAGGAGGAGACGATCGACTCCGCGAAGGTCCCGCGCGCCCCCTTGTGCACCAGGTGGGCCGCCAGCAGCGCGCCGACCTCGTCGCCTCGCAGCATCCGCCAGCCGGAGGCGGCGGAATCGTCCGGGACGGCCACCGCGCAGCGGTCCGCGTCCGGGTCGTTGGCGATCACGATGTCAGGGCCGGCCTCCGCCGCCTTCGCGAAGGCCAGGTCCATCGCGCCCGGCTCCTCCGGGTTGGGGAAGGCCACCGTCGGGAACGCCGGGTCCGGCTCGGCCTGCTCGGGCACCAGGACCGGCTCCGGGAAGCCGTGCCGGGCGAAGGCCGCCATGACGACCTCCTTGCCGACGCCGTGCATGGCCGTGTAGACGGTCCGCACGCCCCGGGGGGACCCGGGGGTCAGGACGGAGTCCGTACGGGTCAGGTAGGCCTCCAGGACCTCCTCGTCGAGCTGCAGCCAGCCGTCCGTCGGGCGGGGTACGTCCGAAAGGGCCCCGATCGCGGCGATCTCCGCCGCGATCTCGGCGTCCGCCGGGGAGACGATCTGCGAGCCGTCGCCGAGGTAGACCTTGTAGCCGTTGTCCCGGGGCGGGTTGTGGCTCGCGGTCACCTCGACGCCGGCGACGGCACCCAGGTGCCTTATGGCGTACGCGAGGACGGGCGTCGGCAGCGGGCGGGGCAGGACGGCCGCGCGCAGCCCGGCGCCGGTCATCACGGCCGCGGTGTCGCGGGCGAAGTCCGCGGACTTGTAGCGGGCGTCGTAGCCGACGACGACCAGGCCGCCGGTGTGGCCCTGGGCCTTCAGGTACGCCGCGAGGCCCGCCGCGGCCCGGATGACCACGGCACGGTTCATCCGCATCGGGCCCGCGCCCAGCTCGCCGCGCAGTCCGGCGGTGCCGAACTGGAGCGTGCCGGAGAAGCGGTCCGAGAGCTCCGCCGTGTCGCCGGCCTCGATGAGCTTGGCGAGCTCGTCCGCCGTCTCCGGGTCCGGGTCCTCCGCCAGCCAGGCCTGGGCCCGGGTGATCAGCTCGTCCTGTGCCTGTTCCTGCACTACTTCCGCCTTAGCTCTCGTACGTCGATCAGATGCGGGCGAGGACCTGGGTCAGCAGCTTGCCCATGCGCGCGGCCGAGTCACGGCCGGCCTGGAGCACCTCTTCGTGGTTCAGCGGCTCGCCGGAGATGCCCGCCGCCAGGTTGGTGACCAGGGAGATTCCGAGCACCTCGGCGCCGGCCTCGCGGGCGGCGATGGCCTCCAGCACGGTGGACATGCCGACCAGGTCGGCCCCCATGACGCGGATCATGTTGATCTCGGCCGGGGTCTCGTAGTGCGGGCCGGGGAACTGCACGTAGACGCCCTCTTCGAGGGTCTCGTCGATCTCCTTGCACATCGCGCGCAGGCGCGGCGAGTAGAGGTCGGTGAGGTCCACGAAGTTCGCGCCGACGATCGGCGAGGTGGCCGTCAGGTTGAGGTGGTCGCTGATCAGCACGGGCTGGCCGGGCTTCATGCCCTCGCGCAGGCCGCCGCAGCCGTTGGTCAGGACGACGGTCTTGCAGCCGGCGGCGACTGCGGTGCGCACGCCGTGGGCGACGGCGGCGACGCCGCGGCCCTCGTAGAAGTGGGTCCGGCCGAGGAAGAGCAGCGCGCGCTTGTCGCCGATCTTGTACGAGCGGATCTTGCCGCCGTGGCCCTCGACGGCGGGCGGCGGGAAGCCGGGCAGCTCGGTGACCGGGAACTCGGCCTCGGGGGCGCCGAGCGCCTCTGCGGCGGGGGCCCAGCCGGAGCCCATGACGAGGGCGACATCGTGGGTTTCCGCGCCGGTCAGCTCGCGCAGGCGGGCGGCTGCGGCTGTGGCGTCGGCGAAGGGGTCGGTAACAGATGCGTTCACGCGGAAGAGCGTAGCCGCTCATTGCCTACGCGCGTAGATGGCACAGCTCACGGTGTTCGGATCGTTGCCTTGTCGTTTCCGCCGAATCGTCCCCGGAGGGCTCAGCAGGGCTCAGCAGGGCCCAGCAAGCAGCGCGGCTCAGCAGGCAGCGCGGCTCAGCAGGGGCGCTTGCGGATTTCCATCACGTAGTCGTGCGGGGCGCCCGCGGATTCGGCCGCGTCGGCGATCTCGCCCAGGTAGCGCGCCGAGGGAAGACCGCCCTCGTAGCCGTTGAGGACGTACACCCAGGCCGCCTCCTCGCCGTCCAGCGTGTGCACGCGCACCCGCATCCGGCGGTAGATGTCGAGCCCGACGCCCTCCCAGCGGTCCATCGAGTCCTCGTCCAGCGGCGCGATGTCGTACAGGGCGACGAAGACCTGGTGGCGCGGGGCTTCGACGATCGTGGCGAGTGCGCCCTCCCAGCCCATCTGCTCGCCGCCGAAGGTCAGCCGCCAGTCGTTGATCCAGCCCGTTCCGCGCAGCGGCGAATGGGGAGCGCGGCGCGTCATCAGCCGCGGGTCGAGGTTGCCGGCGTACGCGGCGTAGAGCGACATGAGGTCGAGGGTACGGGAGGGTCGGCCCGGGCCGCTCTCCCGGCCGGGCACGGGCCGCCGTACCGGATGGAGGGACCGGGCGCGAAGCACCTTGAAGCGTGCGGGACAATGGGGCACGGAATGCATCCCCCGGGGAGACCCCCCGGAACACCGGCCGGGGCGGCAGCCGGCCGGGTAGACGTGAGGCGGACTTTTCGTGACCCGGATCGTGATCATCGGCGGCGGACCCGGCGGGTACGAGGCGGCCCTGGTAGGGGCCCAGCTCGGCGCGGAGGTGACCGTCGTGGACTGCGACGGCCTGGGCGGGGCCTCGGTCCTGACCGACTGCGTACCTTCCAAGACTCTCATCGCGACCGCCGAGGTCATGACGACCTTCGATTCCTCGTACGAGGAGCTCGGCATCGTCGTCGCGGACGACACCCCGCACATCGAGCAGGCCGCGCGCGTCGTCGGCGTGGATCTCGGCAAGGTGAACCGGCGCGTCAAGCGCCTGGCGCTCGCCCAGTCGCACGACATCACCGCCTCCGTGACCCGGGCCGGCGCCCGCGTCGTACGGGGCCGCGGCAAGCTCGGCGGCCCGCAGGGCATCGACGGCACCCGGGACGTCATCGTCACGGCCGCCGACGGCACCGAGACGATCCTGACCGCGGACGCCGTGCTCATCGCGACCGGCGGGCACCCCCGCGAGATCCCGGACGCCATGCCCGACGGTGAGCGGATCCTGAACTGGACCCAGGTCTACGACCTGGACGAGCTCCCCGAGGAGCTCATCGTGGTCGGCTCCGGTGTGACCGGCGCCGAGTTCGCCGGCGCGTACCAGGCCCTCGGCTCCCGGGTGACGCTGGTCTCCTCCCGCGACCGCGTGCTGCCGGGCGAGGACCCGGACGCGGCCGCCGTCCTGGAGGACGTCTTCCGGCGCCGCGGCATGAACGTCGTCGGCCGCTCCCGCGCCGAGTCCGCCAAGCGGGTGGGCGACCGGGTCGAGGTGACCCTCTCCGACGGCCGCGTCCTGACCGGTACGCACTGCCTGATGGCGGTCGGCGCGATCCCCAACACCAAGAACATGAACCTGGAGGAGTCCGGCGTCCGGCTCAAGGACTCCGGGCACATCTGGACCGACAAGGTGTCGCGCACCTCCGCGCCCGGCGTGTACGCGGCCGGCGACGTCACCGGCGTCTTCGCCCTCGCGTCCGTCGCGGCGATGCAGGGCCGCATCGCGATGTACCACTTCCTCGGTGACGCGGTGGCCCCGCTGAACCTGAAGACGGTGTCCTCGAACGTCTTCACCGACCCGGAGATCGCCACCGTCGGTTACACCCAGGCCGACGTGGACTCCGGCAAGATCGACGCCCGGGTGGTGAAGCTCCCGCTGCTGCGCAACCCGCGCGCCAAGATGCAGGGCATCCGGGACGGCTTCGTGAAGCTGTTCTGCCGCCCGGGCACCGGCATCGTGGTGGGTGGCGTGGTCGTCTCCCCGCGTGCGAGCGAGCTGATCCACCCCATCTCGATCGCGGTCGACAACAATCTGACGGTCGAGCAGATCGCAAACGCGTTCACCGTGTACCCCTCGCTGTCGGGTTCGATCGCCGAGGTCGCGCGGCAGCTGCACACGCGGAAGGCCGCGGGAGAGGCGTAACCGCCGCATGCCGTAAGGAGTTTGGGGCGGGGCGCCGTCCTGTGGCCGGTCGTTCACACAACGATCCGACCGCGTATACCACTAGTCGCCCCGCCGTATGGACAACTTCGGTATTCCGGTGCAAGGAGCTGAAAGCAGACGGTCGTTGGGGTTACTGTCAGTTTCGTGTTCGCTGCAGAACGTCGCCAATTGATCCTCGAAATGGTGCGGGCCAACGGAGCGGTATCGCTCCGGGAGCTCGCCCGCGTCGTCCAGACCTCCGAAGTGACCGTACGGCGGGACGTGCGGGCACTGGAGGCAGAAGGACTCCTCGACCGCCGGCACGGCGGTGCGGTCTTGCCGGGCGGTTTCACGCGGGAGTCCGGCTTTCCGCAAAAGTCCCATCTCGCGACGGCGGAGAAGACCGCCATCGCCGATGTCGCGGCCTCCCTCGTCGAAGAGGGCGAGGCCGTCGTCGTCGGCGCGGGCACCACGACCCAGGAGCTGGCCCGTCGGCTCGCCCGGGTGCCCGGACTGACCGTCGTCACCAACTCGCTGCTGGTCGCGCAGGCGCTGGCGCACGCGAACCGGGTGGAGGTGGTCATGACCGGCGGCACCCTGCGCGGGTCCAACTACGCGCTGGTCGGCAGCGGTGCCGAGCAGTCCCTTCAGGGGCTGCGGGTGACGCGGGCCTTCCTCTCGGGGAGCGGCCTGACCGCCGAGCGCGGGCTGTCCACGTCCAACATGCTCTCCGCGAGCGTGGACCGGGCGCTGGTGCAGGCGGCGGCGGAGGTGGTGGTGCTGGCCGACCACACGAAGCTCGGCACGGACACCATGTTCCAGACCGTGCCCACCGACGTGATGACCCGTCTGGTGACGGACGAGCCGCCGCCGCACGACGACCGGGCCGCCACGGAGCTCCAGGCGCTGGCCGATCAGGGCGTGCAGATCACCGTGGCCGGTGGTGGGATGGCCGCGTCCGGTGGTGGTGACGGCATGGCGGGGCGGCGGCCGCGCCGCGATTCGCCGTTGCCGGTGCAGCGTCGGGGCGGCCCGACCGCGCAGCTGCGCAGTGCGCCGGCCTCGTTGCTGGAGCAGCAGGCCGGGGAGCGGGCACGGGTCGCGGACATGCGGCGCCGGTAGTCCCTGCGGGACCGGCTGCCCGGGCTCGCCCCGACCCCCGCCTCATACGTCGGCGGGGCGGAAAAAGCGGGGCTCCGCCCCGGGCCCCGCGCCTGACACGCCGGCGGGGCCGGATCGTGCCCGTGTGCCACAAGAAACGAAGGCGGGGCTGGAATCCCAGCCCCGCCGACGTTTTGCGTACTGCAGGACGTCAGTCCTTGATCTCGCAGATGGTGGCGCCGGAGGTGAGGGAGGCGCCGACTTCGGCGGTGAGGCCGACGATGGTGCCGGAGCGGTGTGCG
>NZ_JBEZLW010000036.1:0-61618 GCF_040652395.1 Streptomyces sp. NPDC048269 | reverse complement strand
GAGTTCACCGCCGACTTCGCCAACCTCGACCCGCCGACCCCGGAGATGCAGCAGATGTTCGGCGCCATCGCGCAGCGGCAAGAGACGATGGACGGGTTCGCCCGGGTGATCGCCGGGGTGACCGCTCCTTCGGTGTTCTTCTCCGACCCGGCCCTGGCCCCTGCGGCGGGCTGAGCCGCCCGTCTCCCCTCGTCGTCCTCGTAGACGAGGGCCGGCGCGCTCGCCGGGATCCTCGTCACGTTCGCCCTGGGCCGGGACCGTCGGCCCCGGTGACCCACCGCGGCGGCTCCAGGGATCCAGCGCCAGGAATCCGGAGAGGGCCGTTCGATGGAATCGGCCGCCACTGCCCCGCCCATCCCGGCGTTTGTGGCGATGCATGGAGGATGGCCGCCGCCCGCCCCGGACTGCGGCGGCCCCTGTCGCTCATAGGGAGCCTGTGTGAGCACCTCTGGTTCTGGGCCGCTCCGTACCGCTGAGGGCCTGGAACAACGGCCCCTACGCAGAGGCAATGCACACCCGGCGGGGTGATCTGTCACTGCGCGATGCGGACGGTTGGTGCTGTCCCCTGGATGTCTCGAGAGGCGGTGCGCGCGAGCGGACGCCGGTGATCACGCCGTGCTGCGCCGTTGCAAGGGCCGCGTACTGGACATCGGGGGCGGGGCCGGCCGGCTGGTCGAGGCGCTGCTCCACCGCGGGCACTGCACACTCGGGATCGACGTGTCGCCGTCCGCCGTGATCACCACGGTGCGCCGGGGTGGCGCCGCACTGCACTGTTCGGTGTTCGATCCGATTCCCGGTGAGGGCACGTGGGGAACGGCCCTGCTCATCGACGGGAACATCGGCATCGGCGGCGACCCCTGCAGGCTCTTGCGGCGGATCAGGGACCTCGTCCACGGCCAGGGGCTGCTGATCGTGGAGACCGCTTCCGGCGGTGTGGACGAGCGACGCGCTCCTGGCCCGAATAGCGGACCGCGAGCCGCACCTCCCACTCGCGGCCTAACGCCCAGAATTTCCGGCCGCGTGTACTAGGCTCCGCCGCTAGCATCACTGGATCGACAGGAGGCCCGATGATCGGCGTGCTCGTGACTTTTACGCAGACCGACAAGTTCGATCGTGCAACTCTCGCAAGGATTGCCGGCGAACTCCGGGCACCGTTCGAAGGCATGGCCGGCCTTCGCTTCAAGAGTTTCATGCTCGACGAAGACGGTGTTCGGGCAAGGAACTTCTACGTGTGGGATGACGAGGAAAAAGGCCGCACCTTCTTCACGGAGGAGCTCGTCGGCAAGGTGACGGGGATTTATGGCGTCCCGCCCAAAATCGAATACCTCGATGTCGTGGGGTTCGTCGACAACTCCGGCACCTGATTTCAAGTCGGGTGTCGCCTAAGCCTTAGCGGTCCAACAGCCGGGCTGCCCACGAGCCGATGACGATGCTCACCCGGCGAGGGCGAAGTAGCGCAACCACAGGTAGAGGGCGCAGAGGGCGACGGTCGCCATCGTGACCACGAGGCCGTACTTGGTGAATTCCCAGAAGCTGATGGGGTGGCGGTTGCGTTCGGCGATGCCGAGCACCACGACGTTGGCGGAAGCTCCGACGGCGGTGGCGTTGCCTCCGAGGTCGGCGCCCAGCGCGAGCGCCCACCACATCACGTGGTCGGGGTCGCCACCCATGTCGCCGACCAGCTCGCTGGTGATCGGAGCCATCGTGGCCACGTAAGGGATGTTGTCAATGATCCCCGAGAGGACCGCGGATCCACCCAGGAGCATCATGGATCCGCCGAGTGCGTCACCGCCGATCGCATCCGCGAGGGAGCCTGCCAGGCTTCCGATGACACCGGTCTCGATCAGCGCCCCGACCATGACGAACAACCCTGCGAAGAAGGCGAGGGTGGGCCACTCCACCTCGCCGAGGATCTCCCCCGTCTCGACCTTGGAGATCGCGATGAGCAGGCCCGCGCCGAGCAGGGCCACGACGCTCGGCTCGTAGTGCAGCACCGGGTGCAGGACGAAGCCCGCCACGACGAGCGCGAGGACGCCGAGGCCTTGAGCCAGGAGCCGAGGTTCGGTGATCGCCTCGCGTTCGCGAAGGTCCATGAGCTCAGCCGCGCGCTTCTCGTCGTAGACGAAGTGCTTCGCGAACATCACCCGGCACAGAAGCACCAGTACGCCCACGAGCACGACGCACAGCGGGGCGAGGTGCACCAGGAAGTCGTTGAAGGTGAGCCCGGCCCGGCTGGCGATGATGATGTTCCGCGGGTCACCGACGAGGGTGGCCGTGCCCCCGATGTTCGAGGCCAGGACTTCGGCGATCAGGAAGGGTACGGGGGACAGCCGCAGCCGGTCGCAGACCAGCAGTGTCACGGGTGCCACGAGCAGCACGGTGGTGACGTTGTCGAGCAGTGCCGAGGCCAGCGCCGTCATGACGATCAGCATGGCCATCACCCGGAAGGGCCGGGCCCTGGCCTTCTTCACCGACCAGATCGCCAGGTACTCGAAGAGCCCGGTTCGCCTCAGCACTCCGACGATCATCATCATGCCCATGAGGAGGAAGATGACGTTCCAGTCGATGCCGGTCTCATCGGAATGGAAGGCTGCGCCGTCATCGGTGGCACCGATGGCCAGCATCAGCCCGGCCCCGCCCAAGGCCGCGGCCACGCGGTGCACCTTCTCGCTGATAATCAGCGCGTACGCGCCGGCGAAGACGGCGATCGCGGCCCAGCTGTGCCAGTCGCTCACGCTTGCTCCCCTGCGGCGAGGAAGTGCCGCATCAGGGCCGCGGCCGTCACGACCCCGACCAGATGCCCGCGCTCCCCGCCTCTGTCGCGCTCGACGACGGCGACGAGCGGTACGTGCGCGCGGGCCATCACGGCGGCGATCTGGAGTACCCCCGCGTCCGGGGCGACGAACAGGGGCTTGAACGTCCGGCGCGGCAGCCACTCGGCGACCGTCCGGCCCGCCAGTCCCTCGGCGAGCGCGTCCGCGTGCCGCTCGTCGATCACGGCGGCGAGCAGCGGGTCCTCCCTCACGTATTCGGGCACCAACTGTCCGACCACCTGGGAACCGGGTACTACGGCGTAGGGGATGCCGTCGGTGTCGAGCACCAGCAGGGCGGGCAGGTTCTGTTCCGCCAGCAGCCGCGCCGCGTCGACGGCCGGGACGTCGGTGGTCACGTGGGGGTAGGGCTCTGCGAGATCACGGGCTGGCATGGTGCTTCTCCTGATCGGGCGTGTCGTACGGGTGGGGGAGGCGGGTCTGGTTCCGGTGGTCGGCGTCGTTCGGCATGCCCGCGAGGGCGTCGACGTGGAAGAGACGGGCGATGGGCACGTCGGTGCTGCTGTGGGCGATGATCGAGAAGGCGATGCAGACGGCGATCAATGTGTACGCCTCCTGGCCCTGTGGAATCCCGGCCTGGAGTACGAGGAGGCCGTAGACCACGGAGGCGAAGCCCTTGGGGCCGAACCAGGCGGCAACCAGCTTCTCGCGCCTGTCGATCCGTGCGCCCAGCAGCGACACGAGCAACGACGCCGGCCGGATCAGCGCGATGGCCAGCACGACTGCCGCGTAGCCGCCCATTGACAGGTCTCCGAACAGGGCCGGGGTCAGCAGGGCGCCGAAGACGAGCAGGGCCGCGAACTTCGAGACTTCGGCCAGCGCCTCCCCGAGGGGCTCAAAAGCGGTCTTCGCCTCCGGCGAGACCGAGGCGAGCACGGCGCCGGCGGAGAACGCCGCCAGGTAAGGGTTGGCGTGGGTCAGGTGGCACGCAGCGTAGAGGACGACCCCGGTCGCCAGCGGCAGCAGCTGATGCAGCTTGGGTTCCGCACCGAGGAGGTGCCGGCGCACCAGCCAGGCCACGGCGAGCGGCAGGACGACCCCCAAGGCCAGGCCCATGGCGAGCTCCAGGGCGATCTCCCCGACGGATGCCTGCGCCTTCCCGGAGGTGGGGCCTGCGGCGGCGATCAGGATGAGGACGACGGGCAGGGCGAGGCCGTCGTTGATGCCGCTCTCCACGTTGAGCAGCTGGCGCAGCTTCGCCGGGACCTCCTTGCGCCCGACGATCGCCGAGGCGAACACCGGGTCGGTGGGGGCGAGCACGGCCCCGACCAGGAACGAGGTCGACCAGTCCAGCCCGACGAGGTAGTGCGTGATCAGCGCCATGCCTGCCATCGCCAGTGGCATTCCGAGGCCCAACGCCCTCGCGGGGTTCTTCCAGTTCCGGCGCAATGCAGGCAGGGAGACGTACATGCCGTCCGTGAACAGCACGGCGAACAGGACCAGATCCGCTGTCACGCCCACGATCTCGCTGTCCGAGGTGATGTGGATCAGCCCGAGGAAACCCTCGCCGACCAAGGCCCCACCCAACAGGAACAGCAGCGAGGTCGAGAGCACGGTCCGCGCGGCGAGCCCGGACAACAGCACCGCGACGAGCAGAGCGATACCGAACACAAAGACGAGCACCATGGCTTCGAGCCCCGATCTGCGAAGAGAGTCATCCCTGTTCGCCGACCAGGCTTCCCGGCACACCAGCGGCTACTTTATACATTCCTTACGGCTCTTTAACGGGTCCCCGACAGAAGCGTGTCCGTCTGCTCCCTGCCGGACTCCGGCATACAAATCGGATGCACCGCGCTCTGGTCTGAGCGGGTCCCCAGAAAGGAACGAATGAATAGAAACCCGGCGTTCCGCGCCCTCACCGAGTTCCGCATGGCCGTCACCGCGGTTCTCGCGGGATCCGCGTTCACCGTGGCGGGCGGCGCCACGTACGCCCTTCGCCACGACGGCTTCCCGGAGTTGGTGGCCGGCCTGGCCTTCCTGATCACCGGCCTGGTCATGCTGGGGTCGGGCACGGGGAAGCGCTGAGCCGCAAGAGCCTCATTCCTCGTCCGTCGGGTCAGGGACCGGAGACCGAGCCCGTGGGCCGGGCGTGGAGGTCGGCGCTGGCGGGGTTGAGACCCGTGATCTCGACCGTCTTGCCGCGCGCCGCGTACTTCTTCTCGACGGCGTCGAGCACAGCGACGGAGGACGCGTCCCAGACGTGCGCGTCCGAGAGGTCGATGACGACGCTGTCGGGGTCCCCGGCGTAGTCGAACCGACCGACGAGGTCGTTGGCCGAGGCGAAGAAGAGGGCGAAGCAGACCATCACCATGACGGCGACCAGAGCGGCCATGGGGATGTGGGAGACGACCGGGCCGAACACGACGCACAGCACCATCAGGAACGCACCGGCGAGGAACGTGGAGAGCCGGGTGCGTGCGCCTGACACCTTCACGTTGATCATTGTCTGTCCGATCATCGCGCAGCCGCCCATGCCTCCGAAGAATCCGGTGACGATGTTGGCCACGCCCTGACCGACGGACTCGCGAGTCTTCGAGGAACGGCTGTCGGTGATCTCATCGACCAGCTGTGCCGTCATGAACGACTCCATGAGGCCCACCAGCGCCATGGCGAAGGCATACGGGGCGATGGTCGTCAGCGTGTCCAGGGTGAACGGGACGTCGGGCAGGCCCGGCACGGAAAGGGAACTCGGCAGGTCACCCTTGTCGCCCACGGTGGGCACCGCGATCCCGGCGGCCACGGTGATCACCGTGAGGATGACGATGGAGACCAGCGGTGCCGGAACCAGCGTGGTCAGCCGCGGGAGGAACACCATGAGCGCGAGACCGGCCTCGACGAGCGGGTACACCGGCGACGGGACGTCGCTCAGCTCAGGCACTTGCGCCATGAAGATCAGAATGGCGAGGAGGGAGTTGACGAAGCCGACCATGGCCGAGCGGGGGACGAACCGCATAAGCCTGGCCACGCCGAGGACCCCCAGCACGATCTGGAAGACGCCTGCCAGGATTACCGCCGCGATCAGGTAGCCGAAGCCGTGCTCCCTGTTCAGCGGAGCGATCACGAGCGCCACGGCACCCGTGGCGGCGGAGATCATCGCGCGCCGACCGCCCACGACGGAGATGACCCTAGCCATCGCGAACGAGGCGAAGAGCCCGACGGCCGGGTCCACACCGGCGATGATCGAGAAAGAGATCGCCTCGGGAATCAGCGCCAGCCCGACCGCCAGACGAGGCCGGCGAGCACCTCCGTACGCCACACGCGGGGATCGGACAGCCAGTCGGGACGCAGGTCACGATGCGCGCGACGGCGGACATCGGGGAAGCGAGCAAGGGTCAGGGCCTGTCGGGCTGGGGCACCTCGTTGACAGAACGGGGTGCGCGGCAGGGGGCGGAGGCGCCGCCGAGGCACCTCCGGATGCCTCCGGGCGGCTGGCATCACCGGCGGCCGCGACGTGGAACGGCAGGGAGGTCGATGACCACCCTGCCTCCGGAAACCCTACCCCGTGGATCATCCTGCTCGGCGGGGCCGAGCACCGCCCGCACCGGCACGTCGCGGCGGTGCCCGGCGCGCGGGCACCCGTACCGCTCAGGACAGTGGGTGCATGACGTACGACGAAGGACTGGCCCAGCGGATCCGGGAGCGGCTCGGTGAGCAGCCCGCCGTCACCGAGACGGATGTTCGGCGGTCTCGCGTTCCTGCTGCACGGCAACATGACCGTGGGCGTGTCCGGCGACGAGGTCATCGCCCGTGTGGGT
Organism: Streptomyces sp. NPDC048269; assembly: GCF_040652395.1. Taxonomy (NCBI): domain Bacteria; kingdom Bacillati; phylum Actinomycetota; class Actinomycetes; order Kitasatosporales; family Streptomycetaceae; genus Streptomyces; species Streptomyces sp. NPDC048269. The sequence continues at coordinate 55,032 of NZ_JBEZLW010000036.1, read as the reverse complement.
CCGGACGGGACCGAACAGGCTCTCGCCCGCCCGGAGGCCCGGCCCATGGACTTCACCGGTCGCCCGATGCGCGGCTGGGTGACGGTCAGCGGCCGGGCCCTGGCGGAGGATGCGGTGCTGGACCACTGGCTCACGACGGCAGTGGCGTTCGCGGACACGCTGCCGCCCAAGTGAGATCCGTACTCACTGCTCCAGCAGCGCCTTGAGTGCCGCCAGGTCCTTGTGCTGGGCGCGGCGCATGGCCGCCGCCATCACGGTGGCGCCGAGGGAGGCGAACCCACTGGGCTCGCCCCGGTTGCGCAGCGTCATGCGCGTGCGGTTCGAGCCTTCCCCGTACGGCTCCCAGGTGTAGGTGGTCTCCATGGGGAAGGGGCCTTCGTCCGTGCGCATCACCAGTCGGCGCCCGGGCTCGTACGCGGTGATCTCGTATGTGTAGGCCAGCCGCCTGCCGATGAAGCGGGCGACGAACGCGACCCTGGAGCCGACAGCCAACGGCGGCGGCGTCCGCCAGTCGACGGAGGTGATGTTCGCGTACCACTCGGGTGCGTGCGTGGGGTCGGCCGCGTAGGCGGCGACCTTGTCGGACGGGGCGGCGATCACGGCCTCGGTCAGCACGTCGACCTTCATCGGAGAGCCTCCGCTCAGGACTCGGGGGCGGTCTTGGTGCCCCGGTGGCGCTGGTAGTGGCGGGCGACACGGGCACGGTTGCCGCAGCCGGCCGAGCACCATTCGCGGCGGGGGTGCTGCTTCACGAAGTAGAGCACGCAGCCCGGCGCCAGGCAGGCACGCAGCTGCGGTCGCATGTCGCCGGTGAACAGGTCGACGGCTTGTCCGGCGAGCACGGCGAGCACGGCGAGCACGGCGACCACCGCCTGCCCCGCGAGGTCGCTGGTGCGCACGATGCGGGCCGGGTCCCCACCCGAAGGCCAGTGGAGCGTCGCCCACACCGGTGTCACGCTGCACGCCTCGTTCAGTGCCGCGAGGGCTGCGTCCCGGGTGCCGGTGGCCGATTGCGCGTCCGACCTCGGGTCCTCGGTCGCCTCGGCGGCGAGTCTGCGCAATGCGTCCCTCAAGCCGCGCAGCAGAACAGCGGTCTCTTCCGCTCCCGCAGGCCGTTCGGCGTCGAGCCAGGCACCGACCGCGGGGGCGGCGGGTGTCAGTCGGGGGCTGACGGCCCGCAGCCACGCGACGGCCGCGTCGGGGTCGGCGATCGCGTCGTGTACGCCCTCCCGATCTCGGGACGGCGATGCTGCTGGCGGAGATGGCGACCGCCGGGGTGCGGGAACTCGTGCTCGCCGGATCGATGGTGGTCAACGGGGAGGGCCGGTACACCTGCGAACGGCACGGGACGGTACGCCCCGGGCTGCGTCGGACCGAGGACCTGACGGCCGGCCGGTTCGAACCCCGCTGCCCCGACTGCGGGGCCGAACTCGCGCCAGGCCTGGTCGCCGAGGACGCCCCGACGGATCCGCGGAACGTGTACGCGACGACGAAACTGGCTCAGGAGCATCTCGCGGCGAGCTGGGCCCGGTGCGTGGCGGGCCGTGCGGTGTCGCTGCGCTACCACAACGTGTACGGGCCGGGCATGCCGCGCGACACCCCGTACGCCGGCGTGGCCTCCTTCTTCCGCTCCTCCCTCGCCCGGGGCGAGGCACCCCGGGTCTACGAGGACGGCGCGCAGCGAAGGGACTTCGTCCACGTCACGGACGTGGCCGCGGCCAATGCGGTGGCACTGGAGGCGGTCGGTGCCCGACAGGCGGGCGTGCTCGCCGTGTACAACACCGGCAGCGGGGAGCCCCACACGGTCGGCGAGATGGCTGCCGCGCTGGCCACGGCGCACGGCGGACCCGCCCCGGTGGTGACGGGCGAGTTCCGCCTCGGCGACGTACGGCACATCACCGCCGACTCCGCCCGCCTCCGCATGGAGCTGGGCTGGCGCCCGATGGTCGGTTTCACCGACGGTATGGCCGAGTTCGCGCGGGCCGGCCAGCGTGCTTCGGCGGTTGCGACCGGCTGAGCCGGGATCCGGTCGACGTCGTCGGCCGGAGCGGCAAGGCCTACACAGGTGCGGGGAGAGTGAGTTCGAAGCGGCAGCCGCCGGGCACGCCTCCTCGGCGGCGACTGCGGCATCGCCGGCGCCTTCTCCGCCCTCGACGACCTCGCCCTCTTCCCTCCGCCACATGCTCGCCCCCGCCCAGGCCGCCTTCGGTCCCACCTGGACCAAGGACTCCCTCCGCGTCCGAACCGGAGCCCTAACCCCGCACGCTGGCCCAAGCCGGATAGACGTGTTCGAAATCCGGGGTCAAGGCCCGCTGGCCCAGATCCCCGCCCAGGCACAGATCATCCGATCAGGTGCAAATACAGCACTCAGACCACAGGGTGAGCGTTGTGATGGCTCGGGTGGTGTCAAATGGAGGCGCCCGCCAGGGCATCGCGGCCCTCCCTGAACGGCGGGCATCCGCCGACTCCTCGCCCCTCGAAGCCTCAGTCACGTCGCCCGGGGGGCGGGAGACGGTGTGGGACCACCGGCCCCTCGGCACCCTTGGGCCGCTCGGGCGGTCGAGCGACACGGACCACCTGGGCTGGTCGTTACACCTGCATGACCGACTTCATGGTGCAGATCCCCGCGGACTGGCTGGCCCGGGTCTTCCTTTCGCTGCGCCGGAGCGCATCGGACGATGCGAAGGCCCTGGCAGCAGAGCTGCAGCCGTTCACGGAGAAGCCAGGTCAGCGGGTACCTGTCCCGGGAACGACCGTACTGCGCACGGAGTTGGCCCTGCGGGGGGAGATCGAGATCGCCGACGAAGAAGGCCGGCGTGCGCGACTGTCCGAGGAAGCCGAGTACTTGATCAAGGCCCGGCTCCCCCGCCAGTAGGACCGTTAGATCTCCGTGCCGACGTGTGTCGTCGGGGTGCTGGCCGCCGAGTGTCTGCGTGGTGCGCAAGTGGAGCGATGTCCGGGCGAGCTGGGCATCACCAGCCGCAAGGTGGTGGCTCCGGGATCAGCTCTGTGGGGGATCAGCACCACGTGTGAAGGGTTGCGTACGGCAGATGAGCAGGGCGACGTCATCTGGGTCGTCGGGACGCCGGAGTTCGCGTAGGAGCCGGTCGCAGGTCTCTTCCAGGGAATCGTCGGGCACGTCGAGCAGGGCGAGGAGGGTTTCGAGTCGTTCATCGATGGGATGGTGGCGGGTTTCGACCAGTCCGTCGGTGTACAAGACCAGCTGGTCGCCGATGCCGAGGCCGAAGGTGGTGGTCTCGAAGAGGGCTCCGCCGACTCCGAGCGGGGTGCCGGTGGGCAGGTCGAGGAGTTCGGGGTGCTTGCCGCTGCGTACGAGGGCGGGCGGTAGGTGGCCGGCGTTGGCGATGTGGCATTCGGCACGGTGGGGGTCGTAGACGGCGTAGACGCAGGTGGCGATGTAGTGCTCCAGCCCTGAGGTGATCTTGTCGAGGTGCTGGAGGAGCTGGTCGGGGTCGAGGTTGAGGTCGGCGAAGGCGCTGGTGGCGGTGCGTAGGCGGCCCATGGCGGCGGCGGCGTCGATGCCGCTGCCCATGACGTCGCCCACGACGAGTGCGGTCCTGTCGCGGTCGAGGGGGAAGACGTCGTACCAGTCGCCGCCGATCTCGTACGTGGCCTGCGCGGGCCGGTACCGGGAGGCGATCTGCAGTCCGGGAAGGTGCGGCGGGTGGCTGGGGAGCAGGCTGCGCTGCAGGGTTTCGGCGGCGTTGCGCACGCTCTGGTGTGCGCGGGCGTTGTCGATGCACACGGCGGCGCGGGCGGCGAGTTCGGCGGCGAGGGAGAGGTCGTCCTCGCCGAAGGGCGCCGGGTTGCGGGCCCGAGTGAGGCCCAGGAAGCCGAGGACGTGGCCGCGTGCGGTGAGCGGGACCGACATGTAGGAGTGCACGCCGGCGCGGGCCAGAAGGCCGGCGGCGTGGCTGTCCCGGGCGATGCGTGCCAGGTCGGTGTCGTCGGCGTGGGCGATGAGCTGTGGCTGCCCGGTGCGTACGGTCTCGGTGGCCACGCGGTCGGCGGCGTAGGCGGCAATCTCGCCGGGCGGGTCGGCGGCCTGGAACGCTTCCGTGGGGTAGGCGGCCTTCACCGCGAGCGCGCGAAAGAGCTCCGGGCCGTCTCGGGGAGCAGGGCCTGGGCGGTGTTCGTCCAGGACGGAGTTAAGCACGTCGACCGCGACGACGTCGGCGAGCTCGGGAACGACGACTTCGGCCAGCTCGCGGGCGGTCTGTTCCACGTCCAGGGTGGTGCCGATCCGGGCGGAGCCGTCGGCGATCAGGGCCAGGCGCCGCCGGGCCTCTGCGGCCTCCATGGCCGCCTGATACCGGTCGGTGACGTCGACCACCAGGTCGGCCACGCCGAGGACCCGGCCCTGGGGGTCCTCCAGCCGGTACAGGGAGATCGACCAGGCGTGCTGATCCGGGTCGCCGGGTGTGCGGCCGACGATGGTGGATTGGTCAACCATCGGAATCCCGGTCTTCAGGACTTCCCTCATCGCGGCCTCGGGCACCCCGAACTTCGCGGCGGTCATGATCTCGCGGTAGTGCCGGCCGAGGTGGTCCTTCACGGGTAGGCCGTGCATCCGCTCCAGGGCCGGGTTGACCGCCACGTACCGCAGATCGGTGTCGAGGATCGCCAGCCCGATGGGGGATTGTGAGATCAGCCGCGTGGACAGGGCGACGTCCCGCTCCAGCTCGCGCAACGTCGTCTCGTCGGCGGCGAGCCCGAGGGCGTAGAAGTTGCCGCGGTCGTCCAGCAGGCGCATGTTGCGGAACTCGACCAGTCGAGTGCTGCCGTCCTTGTGCCGAACGGGGAACGCTCCGGCCCAGCTCTCGCCTGTCCCCATGACATGGGCGAACAGCTTGCTCATCAGTTCCCAGTGCTGTTCATGGACGAGCAGTGGCGCCGCGTACTGCCCGAGCGCCTCCTCGGCGGAGTAGCCGTAGAGGTCCTCGGCCTGCGGGCTCCACAGGACGATCCGCCCATCAGCGTTCAGCAGCACGGCGGCGACACCGAGGAGGTCCATCAGCCCGCTCGGCTCCGGCGCACCCTCCTCCGGCCGGCCGGCATCGGCCCGACGTGCCTCGGCTGCGCTCATCGCAGGCTCTCCTTCCGCCTGCCGGCATCGCGCGGGCCGTCCGCTGACGCCGGCCCTGCCTGGCTCCTGCGTCTGTGGGCGCTTCGGGTTCCATGGTCCCCCCGGATTGGCCGACCGCACCATAGGACGAGATCCTTCCGTGGCTGGATGTCCTTGCGCCGCTTCCTCGAGGGCGAAGCCGGCCGATTCAGCGCGACCCGAACCAGACCGGAATGCCCGAGGCAGCCTGGAGCAGCACCAGGCCTCCCATTCCGGCGGGGTAGCCCGCCCAGGGGTCCTGACGGGTGAACCCGCGCGTGTCCTGAGGGGCTCAGGACGGTCGTGGCGCACAACGTGGGTGGAAGGCCCCGTACCGGCGTGAGGACGCGACGAGATGACGACCGTAGTGGTGACCGGCGCGACCGGGAACGTCGGGCGACACGTGGTGAGCGAACTGGGCCGGCGCGGCATCCCCTACCGCGCGCTCACCCGCAACCTGGAACGAGCCACTGCCGTGCTCGGCCCCGGCGCCGACCTTGCGCAGGGGGACTTCAGCGATCGCGATTCGCTCCGTGCCGCCTTCGTTGGCGCCGAGCAGGCCTTCCTGAGCTGCGCCAACGACCCGCGGCAGGTCGAGAACGCGGCAAACGCGATCGAGGCCGCAGCGACGGCCGGTGTCCGGCAGATCGTCCTGCTGTCCACGGTCGGCGCCGAAGTGGGGGCCGCGCAGACGTTCGCCGATCAGCACGGCCGCATCGAGCACCGCCTGCGCTCGGCGGGGATCCCCTTCGTGATTCTCCGGTCCGGCTTCCTGATGTCGAACCTCCTCGGTTCACTGCCGACGATCGGGCAGGCCGGGCGGATCTTCCTGCCCGCAGACGACGCCCGCGTCGCCATGATCGACCCCCGTGACGTGGCCGCCTGCGCGGTCGCGGCGCTCTGCGGGCAGAGGGGGGACGGAGAGACCCACCTGATCACCGGCCCGGAGGCCATGACCTTCACCGAGGTCGCCCGCCAGCTCTCCACCGCCCTCGGACGGACGGTCGAGTATGTCGCCGTACCCGACGAGGCGGCCCTGGCCGGCATGCTCGAGGCGGGCCTGCCGCCGTGGCTCGCCGAGGGGGTGATGGGCACCTTCCAGATGCTCAGGGAAGGCATCGCTGCCGACACCACCGACTCCGTGCGCCAACTGACCGGGCACGACCCACGGCCCGTCGCCGACTTCGCCCACGACCTCATGGCACCGCTCCTGACCCGCTGATGCCGCAGCAGGACGCAGCCCGCGCGGCAGAGTGGGTCCAGGCACAGGGCCTCGCCGCATTCGGGATCAGCACCGGGGACCGACGTGGCCGACCTGATGGTGTTGCCGCTGCGGCACTCGCCGGGGCTGGGCCCGGGGTCACCCCCTCTCCCACGGCGCCTTCGCAAGGACACCGTGGGCCTTGACCGACCGGACCCACTCGGAGCAGTGAACGGACGAAACCCCTCGGCCACCGAGAGGTCGCCGGGGCCTCACGCGTGACGGCATGTCAGGCTGCGACGGGGGTGACGTTGGCGTTCCGGTAGAAGACGATCACGGTGTCAGGGGCGATGGGGGCACGACGGGTCGGCGAGCGGTCACGTCGTTTCGCCGGGCGTATCGAGCGGCTTCCGACCGGTTCGCCACTCCGAGCTTGCGCAACACGGCGGCGACGTGGTGCTCCACGGTGCGCCGCGACAAGATCAGCTCGTCGGCGATCTCTGCGTTGCGGAGTCCGTCGGCCAAGAGGGTGAGCACCTCCCGCTCGCGGGTACTCAGCCCGTCTGGGCCGGCACCGCGGGACGGGCGCCTGGGGATGTCGCGCACGCCGAGCCGGCGCAGGCGGCGGGCTGTGATGTCGCGCATCGGGCGGGCTCCCAGGCGGTCGAAGGCCGCAAGTGCCTCGCGCAGCATCCCTTCGTCGGTGGTGTCGGCGAGCGCGAGCGCGGCCTCGTAGGGGCAGCCGATCTCCTGCCAACGCTCTGCCGACTCGCGCGGGCGGCCCGACAGCTGGAGCCGGTACGGTTCTGCTGCCCGCGCCTGGACCTCGCCCGGTCGGTCGGCGCGCGAGAGCAAGTAGGCCAGCTCGCCAAGCAGCCATGGCTCGCCCTGCTCCTCGGCGGTGGCCAGGGCCGGGGTGACCACCGCGCGTACCTGATCGAGGTCGCCGGTGTACGCCGCGGCTTCCGCCAGCGCCGGAGTGGATCCGATGATCCAGCCGACGACCGGCTCGGCGGTGACCATGACCGAACGGACCCGGGCCAGCAGGGGGCGGGGATCGGAGTCACCTCGGCGGGAGCGCAGCCGGCCCAGCACCACCATGGCTATCATCCTGCGCCCGTCGTCCACGCCAGCCGTGCGCAGCACCTCCGAGGCGAGCGCCTCGGCCTCGTCCCACCGGCCCTGGTCGAGGAGCGCCCTCGACCGGAAGGCACGCAGCCACTGGCGCCACACCTCCTGGCCGTGTTCTTCGGTGAAGGAGAGGGCCTCCGCGTACCACCGCTCGGCCTCCCGGTACCAGCGGCGGGTCACGCAGATCAGCTGGAGCCAGAAGTAGCCGAGGCCGGCCTGATCGTTTGCGGATGCTTCGCGCGCCAGGCGGACGCTCTCCGCGATCAGGTCGAGGCCGGACACGTCGCCGTCCTGGGCGCGGCCGATGCCGATGGGCAGCAGCGCGAGCGCCCGTTCCAGCGGTCCGGTGCCCTCGCCGGCCATCGCGAGGAGCCGCTCGCCCCACGCGACCGCGTCGGCGTTGCGGAACGCCATTGCGGAGAGCTTGCCGCGGATGGCGCAGGCGAGCGCGTACTCGGGTCCCGGTGGCTGCCCCGCCAGCAGTGCGAGTGCCTCGTCGCAGGCCTTCTCGCCGAGCGGGATCTCCCGGGCCAGGTGCGCCGCGGTGATCGCCAGCCCGACCAGCGCCCCGCCCCGCCGAAGGTCGTCGCCGACCTCCCGCCACGCCTCGACGGCCTCCTGCCGGGCGCGCAGGGCGCCGTCGAGGTCGTCGGCGAGATGACACTGCCGGCCGAGTTCCTCCAGGAGCCCGGCCCGGTCCGCGTCCGGGCTGCCCGGGAACACTTCGAGTGCGCGGCGGAGGTGTGCCGCGGCCTCCGTGTGAGCCCCCAGCGTGGATGCCCGTTGTGCCGCGAGGGGTGCGTAGGCGAGCACGGCGGCCCGGTCGTCGGCACGCTCTGCGTGATCGGCGAGCCGCGCCGGTTCCACTTCGCCGGGCGGCCGTGCCCCGAGGACGGCCAGTGCGCGCCGGTGCAAGGCCGCCGCGCGTCCCGGCGGGATCGCCTCCATGACCGCGACACGGACCAGCTCGTGGCGGAACGTGACCGCACCGTCATCGGCGGCGACCAGCCCGCGGTCCACGCAGGCGTCGAGGTCGTCAGCCGCCCGGCCCGAGACCGCCTCCACCAGCCATGGGGCTGCCCGGTTCCCGAGACAGGCGAGGGCATCGAGCGCCTCCCGTGCACCCGGCCCCAGGCGGGCGGCGCGCGCGAGCACCGCGTCCCGGACCGTGGGGGGAACGGTGGCCCGGCCGTCCCCCAGTACCTGGGTCACGAAGAACGCGTTGCCGCCCGTGCGGCGGTACAGCTCGGCCGGGTCGATGTCCGTTCCCTCGGCGAGCCGTGCCACGGCCGCCTCGGACAGCATCGGCACGGTCAGCCGGCGTACGACAGGAAGGGCCGCGAAGTCCCCGGCCAGGACGCGCAGGGGGTGGCGTGCCCCCACTTCGTCCTGCCGGTAGACCACGACGAGCATGGCCGGGCAGGCCTCGATGCGGCGGCCCAGGAAACGCAGCAGGTCCAGCGTGGCCTCGTCGGCCCAGTGCGCGTCGTCGAACACCACGAGGGTGGGGCCTGCGCCGCCCCGCAACTCGTCGAGCATCAGGTGGCGTGCCTCCACCGGATCGGCCGGGCCGGTGAGCTTCTGCCGCAGCGGCGGCGACAGGCTGTGGGCCATGTCGCGCAGCGGACCGAACGCAATCGGCGTGGTGAGGGGTTCGCAGCTGCCACGGAGCAGGCGCACATCACCCAGCCTCCGGCCGAACTCCTCGACCAGGACGGTCTTGCCCGCCCCCGCGTCACCGCCGACGAGAACGAGCCGTCCGGTGCCGGCGCACGCCTGACGCCACCAGCGGGTCAGCGACTCGATCTCGCCGTCCCGCTCCTCGAGCGTGCAGGGGCCGACCGTCACCTTGCCCATGGTAGGCAGGGCGCCGCCACGAGGTTGGGTAGCGACTACCGAGGTCCGCGGCCGGCCCGGCTGCGCATGCTGCGTCATGACCGAAGGAACGGAACGGAACGCAGCGGCGGAGGCAGTCATGGACGACTACGACGTGATCATTGTCGGCGCGAGCATCGCGGGCTGCACGGCGGCCACGGCGTACGGCCGGGCCGGGCTGCGCGTGGCACTCGTCGAACGGCATCGCAGCCCCCAGGCGCACAAGACACTGTGCGGCCACTTCGTGCTCGGCGGCACGCACGACGTCCTGCGGCGACTCGATTTCTGGCAGCCCATGGTCGCGCACGGTGCGGCCGTGACGAGCGGACTGGGCATGTGGACGGAGCACGGCTGGATCGTTCCCCGGGCGGACAGTACGGTTCCGCCGGCGATCAGCCTGCGCCGCGGCAAGCTGGACCCGCTGCTGCGGGAGATCGCCGCTGCGACCCCGGGCGTGGACCTCCTGCTGGGACACCGCGTCGTCGACCTCCTCCAGCACGATGCCGGCGGCATACGGGGTGTGGTCACCGTGAGCGGCGAGCCCGGGCGCGAGGCCGGGCGCACCGAATTCCGGGCCCGTCTGGTCGTCGGCGCGGACGGCCACCACTCCACCGTCGCCCGGCTCGCGGAGGTCCCCGAGGACCAGGCCCCGAACGAGCGTTTCCTGTTCTGGACGTACTACGAGGGCGCGACGATGAACGGCCCCGGCGACGGCCAGGTCTGGCCCGTGGGCCGGGACGTCGCCGTCTGTATCCGTGTCGACGACGGGCTCACCCAGGTGGGTGTCTTCCCGGCGAAGGACCGGCTGCCCGAGTTCACCGCCGAGCGGCAGGGCGCGTTCGACCGGTTCGTCGCGTGCCTGCCGGACGGGCCCTCCCTCGTCGGCGCCCGGCAGGTGTCGAACCTCATCGGCACCACCGACTACCCGTGCATACGCCGGGACCCCACACCGCGGCCCGGGCTGGCCCTGATCGGCGACGCGGCCACCGCCTCGGACCCGGTTCCGGCCGTGGGCTGCGGCTGGGCGTTCCGCAGTGCCGCGTGGCTGGCCGACGCGACCGCCGAGCCTTTGGCCCAGGGCCGGGACCTGCACCGCGCGCTGCGCGACTACCGCCGGGCACACAGGTTCATCGACACGTACGACGCCCTGGGCCGGCGGGAAGCACTCGCCCGGCCACCCAGCTGGCTCCAGCGGGCGATCCGCGCGGCAGCCGTGTCCGAACCGGACATCTCCCGTCGGCTCGCGGCGTTCGCGATGCGGGCAGCGCCCCCCTCGGTACTGCTGAACCCCAAGGTCATGATCCGGGCCGCGGTCGGATCCCGGGCGCCCGGGCCGTGGGGACGGCGCCCGGCGGCTGCTCCCGATCCTTCCGGCCGAGCATGACGGGTTCCTTCACGAGGCCCGGGAGCGCGGCGTACGCGATGATGGGACGGAGAAGCCCGTGCCACGGCCGCTCGCAGCATGATCCTCGCGAGCTCCCTGGAGGTCCTGATGCTGACCACCCCGGTATGCCGCCTTCTCGGTATCGATGCCCCGATCGTCTGCGCGCCCTTCGGCCCCTGGGACGAGGTCGATCTCGCGGCCGCAGTGTGCGGAGCCGGCGGCCTCGGCGGCCTCGGCACGGCGGTGCGGCCCCTCCCGGAACTGCGGGAGCAGTGGGCTCGGCTGCGGCGGCTGACGGACCGTCCTTTCGCGATCAATCACACGAGCCGCCCCTTCGACGAGGAGGCGTTCCAGGCCACGATCGAGGAGCGCCCGGCAGCGATCTCCTTCCACGTGGCGGTGCCGCCCGGCCTGATCGCCCGGGCGCACGATGCCGGCATCCTCTGGATCCAGCAGGTCTCCAGCCGCGGTCAGGCCGACGAGGCTCTCCGGGCCGGAGCGGATGTGATCGTCGCGCAGGGCGGCGAGGCCGGCGGGCAGGGCGGGGATGTCGGCACGATGGTGATGGTCCCCGATGTCGTCGACATGGCGGGTGAGGTACCCGTCCTCGCGGCCGGCGGGATCGCCGACGGCCGTGGCCTGGCCGCGGCGCTGACCCTGGGGGCGCAGGGGGTGTCGATGGGGACACGCTTCCTCGCGTCGCAGGAGATGAGCGTGTCGCAGGCCTGGAAGAGCCGGATCGTCGAGTCCGCCGCCTCGGACGCGGTGAAGGCCGTGGGCAGTGAGCGGATCCTGCCGCCGTTCACCCTCCCCGGCAGTGCGGGGGTGCCGCGCTGCCTTCGCACCCCCCTGGTGGACGCGCTGCGCGAGCACCCCGAACAGGTGGACCCCGCGGAGATCGTGCCCCGTGTGATGGCCGCGATCCGGGCCGGCGGTGGCGAGGAGTACCTCCCCTTGACCGGCCAGTCGACTGCCCTCGTGCACGAGATCCTGCCCGCCGGCGAGATCGTCCGCCGGACCGTAAGGGAAGCCGAGGCGGCGCTGGCGGCAGCGGCCCGCGCCATCGTCCCAAGGCCATGACGGCCCTCAGCCCCGGAGACGTGGAAGCCCTGACCGCGCTCGACGCCACCGCCCAGGCGCAGCTCGTTCGTACCGGAGAAGCCACCGCCGAGGACCTCGTCACGGCGGCCATCACCCGCATCGAAGCCATCGACCCGCAGCTCAACGCCGTCGTCACACCGGTGTTCGAGAAGGCCCTGAACCAGGTCAAGGCCGGTCTGCCGGAGGGCCCGCTCACCGGGGTCCCCTACCTGCTCAAGGACCTCATCACCGAGCAGGAGGGCGTGCCCTTCCACGAGGGATCGGCCTTCCTGCGCGACCACGTCTCCCCGCACGACCAGGAGCTCGTACGAAGGCTGCGCGCCGCCGGGCTCGTCATCCTCGGCAAGACCGCCACGCCGGAGTTCGGCATGAGCCCGACCTGCGAGTCCGTCCTGTACGGGCCGACCCGCAATCCGTGGGACACCACCCGGACCACCGGAGGCTCCAGCGGCGGATCCGCGGCCGCCGTCGCCGCCCGGATGGTCCCCGCGGCACACGGCAACGACGTCGGCGGCTCCATCCGGTTCCCCGCCTCCTGCTGCGGGCTGTTCGGCCTCAAACCCAACCGGGCCCGGGTGCCGCTCGGCGCCGCCTACGGGGACGCCTTCGGCGGCTGGGCCTGCGAACACGCCCTGACCCGCTCGGTACGGGATTCCGCCGCACTCCTGGACGCCGTCGCCGGGCCCGAGCCGGGCGACCCCTACCCGGCCCCGGCGACGCCGGGGCCGTTCGCCGACCAGGTCCACCACGAACCGGGGCGACTACGCATCGCGTTCAGCAGGCGCCCGGCGGACGGCCACCGCGTGCACGCCGACTGTCTCGCGGCCCTGGACGACGCCCTCGGGCTCCTCGCCGGACTGGGCCACGAACTCGTCGAAGCCGACCTGCCAGGCCTCACCCCGGACGTCGGCGACGCCATCGGCGCCGTCTACGGCGCCGGCCTGTCCTGGATCCTCGCCTACTGGATCCGCGAACTCGGCCGCGAACCCGGCCCCGACGAGCTCGAACCCCTCACCCGGGCGTACTGGGAGCGCGGCCTGCGCCTCACCGGCGGCGACTACCTCCTCGCCGTCACCACACTCCAGCACTTCGCCCGAACCACCGCCCGCTTCCTCAGCCGCTACGACACCTGGCTCACCCCGACCGTGGCCCAACCACCAATCCTCCTGGGCGAGATGACCTCCACAGAGGACGAACCACTGCGCGCCGCCGAGCGGAGCGCCCCCTTCGTCGCCTTCCCCGCCATCGTCGCCAACATCACCGGCGCCCCCGCCATGTCCGTACCCCTGTACTGGTCCGGCAGCGGCCTGCCCATCGGCGTCCACTTCCTCGGCCGCGTCGGCGACGAGGCAACCCTCCTGCGCCTCGCAGCCCAGCTCGAACAAGCCCGCCCCTGGGCCGACCGCCGCCCGGACCGACCCACCACGCCGACGTGGCGCGATCCGGCCGCCGGGGCCAGCCTGGAGGAAGGACACTCCCCGTAGCCCAGCGAATGGAGACGGCCATGACGGCGACGACACGGGATGACACACCGGTCGTGATCGAAGGCGGAGGCGTCGAGCTCCGTACCCAAGCGATCGGAGAAGACCTGTCCGTGGCCTTCGTCCGGTTCCCGCAAGGCGCCGATATGAGGCCGGCCCTGACCGGCCTGCCCGACGGCCTCTGCGCCTGCCCTCACTGGGGCTACATGCTCAAAGGGCGGCTGAAGATGGTGACGAAGGACGGGGAGGAGATCTACGAAGCGGGCCAGGCCTTCTACTGGCCGCCCGGGCACGCCCCCGTGGCACTCGAGGACTGCGAATACGTGGACTTCTCACCCACCGAAGCCTTCACCACCGTCATCGACCACATCAAGGCACAGGGCTGACCCGGGCCGCTCATGTTCACACCAGCCCCGTAGGACTGTCGCCACGGGCCGCCCCCGTGCAACCGCGACCTCACCGCACGCGCTGACGCAGCCACACGGGCGCGCGGCCTGCGGCCCCGCCGAGAGGGGCGGCAGACCAGCCGGTGCCCAACCAGAATTCGGCCCGTCCACCGCCGACGGAGCCCTCGGCCGCCATGCTGTGATCAACGCAGGAGACTCCCCCCGGGAGTTACGCCACGGATGCGGCAGCCTCCGCTCGCGGGCGTCACCCGTCCGATGCCTGCCTGCGACGGGCGAGGGGGCTATGGCCTGACTTCAGCGTTCGGACGTCTTCCCCGGCCGTTCCAGGCGCGTGCGGTGAAGGCGATCGAGCCGTCGGCCTCGGCGGGGACGTCGGCACGCAGACGCTCCCGCAACGCGCCCTGCCCCTTCCGCGGCAGTGAAGCGAGGTACGACGGGGCGGGCCCTTGCCCGCCCAGGAACGGGGCCCAGTAGTCGTCGAAATCCGTGAAGCGTGTGGGGATTTTGATCTCGTCGACCTCCACGTCCGCCAGGCCGGCCGCTCGCAGCAGTTCGTCCAACGGGCCGGGCGCGCACAGGGGGAACCGGAGGGCCTCGTCCAGCTCCCGGCTGCCCTGGTCCAGGGAGAGGGCGGCTTTCCAGAAGTGGCGGATGAGTTCCATGCCCCCCTGGGTGTAGTCCCAGAGGTACGCGGCGACCGTGCCGCCGGGGCGAACGATGCGGGCCATCTCGGCGACCGCCCGCTCAGGAGCAGGGACGAAGTTGAGGACCAGGCCGCTGACCGCCACCGACGCCCGGCCATCCGGGAACGGCAGCCTCATCGCATCGCCGCGTACGAACTGGGCCCGGGAATCCGTGACGTGCTGCCGGGCGTACCGGACGTAGCCGTCCGACGGCTCGACTCCCACCACCCGCCGGGGACCGGCCACGTCCAGGACCGCCCGCGTGACGGCACCCGTCCCGCAGCCGATGTCCCGCCAGTCACTGCCCTCCGCAACGCCCAGCCGGCGGACGCACTCCACCGCCACCTGCCGGCTCCACCGCCCGATGTACGGCTCGTACGCTTCCCCTTCGCCCCACACCGGCGTTCACCCTCATCCCGGACGGCAGGGCCCGGCGGGCCCGACACCTACCGCCTCGGACCAGCATGCCCGGGGCCCCACCCGCTCGCAGCTCGGCCGGGAGCACCAGTCAAGACGAGAGCAAATGCGGGCCGCACGTCCGCCGCGGCCGGATCCGCCCCCGGCCTCAGCACGGACGGATGTCACCCGGGCCGAAGAGATTCCTCGCATGCGGAGGGCCCGGGCGGCGCCGGGGCAGTTCCGGTCGCGCTGGAGCACAACCGCTCCAATGCCTCGTAGATCGGGGAATCGGAAGCGCCATCCACCTCCGCGCCAGCCTGTGCAGAAACGGGTCGCAACTCCTCAGACCCGAGCCCTCGCTCCGAAAGCCTGCCATCGACCGCGATCCGGCCCGGGTCGTCTCCAGTGCCACGCGGTCGCAGCCTGTGCAGCGCGTCCGTGAATGCGCCAGTCAGGCCAGTGACATCGGCGAGATCGGCCAGCAGGTGGGACCCGGCGTGGCTGACCACCCCGCGGCCTTCGGCCGAGACGACGAGCTTGGGACGCAACCCGGTAGGTGCACGCAGAAAGTTCCTTCTTGCTGTGGTGACAGAAACCCCAGACAAGCCTCATCATCCCAAGCCCAGGAGGCACCTTCGCGATTCCGCTCGGGATCCGGACGCCGCCGCACGTGAAAGGCGGTGGCTAGCGGCCGAGGAATCCTTCGACCACTGTCGCCAGTGTCTCGGGGCTCTCATCCGGGGCGAAGTGGCCGGCGTCGCTGAAAACCTCGAGCTCGGCGTTCGGATACCACCGCAGCCAGGTGGACCGCATGGTGTCAGGGCCCATCGCCGGGTCGTTCGCACCAGCCACGACAAGCACCGGGGTCGGATTTCCCTCGAGCCGCTCGTGGATGTCGGAACCGCGAGTCCAGGATTCGAGGTAGGAGCGCAGGGCAACCGGCGAGGAGCGTTCCGAGCCGCTCACCCTGGCATCCAGCCATGCATCGTTGTGCCGACCGCCGGTGGTGACGTCAAAGATCGTCCTGCGGTTGCCGGAATCCTCCACGGCCCCGACGAACAGCTCCCACATCTCCCCTTCGAGCGGGAACCCGGACGCGGGCACCGGCGAGATGCCGACGATCGAGCGGACCCGCGAGGGGGCGTCCAGCAACAGCTGCTGGGCCGCCTTGCCGCCCATGGAGTGACCGATGACCGAGAAGGTGTCCCAGCCGAGGTCGTCAGCCACGGCGAGGGCATCCGCCGCGACCTCCTCCATCGTGTACGTGCCGGGGGTGTCCATCGCCTCGCCGTACCCACGGCAGTCCACGAACGCGTAACTGAACGCGCTCCCGTCCAGGTACCGCCGCAGATGGCCGAAACTCGACCTGTCGCTCAGCCAATGGTGGAGTGCGATGACCCGCTCCGGACCGTTGCCCTGTACCTCATACGGAATTACGGGTCCTGCTACATGGCCTGTCACAATGCTGGGTGTCCCCCTCCGGGCCGGGGCCGGAATCCCGTCGGCTTGTGGATTCGCTCCGACGGCGTAGCAGCGTGAGCGAGCGACCAAGGCATGGGCGCGCAGCAGGGCTAGCGTGCCCGTCCCCGCCGAGCACCCCCTGACTGCAGGAAGTCTGTCCCTGACGGAAGCGATAGACGCATTCGCCAGCGCTCATCGCTGCAATCCGCCATCCACGACATGGCGAGAGCCTCCAGGAGCCGACACCGCCAAGATTCGGACCTTCCCGGACCAGACTGCGAACCTGGGGGCTCCAAGACCAACGTCTGCGCTGGTCAACGGCACTCGGCTGCCATACCACCATGAGACGAAGAACCTGCGGACGCTTTCCGGAATGGGGCCCTTGGCGCGGCAACAAGGGAAACTGGCTGGTCACGACGCTCGTGAGCAGCGCCGTGGTCGCGTGTGGTCGCAGGCTGGAGGTACCCCACTTCCCTCCGCCTCCCGGAGGCGATCACCATGCGTACCAGCGTCGGCCGCGGCCGTGTCTACCGCCGCTGCGGCTGCAGGGACAACCATCGCGATCAGCTCGGCGCACACTGCCCCCACCTGGTCACCGACGGCGAGCACGGCACCTGGAGCTTCGCCGTCGATGTCCCCACCCCGGACCGGTGCCGCACCACGGTGCGGCGGGGCGGATTCCCCACGCAGGACACGGCCGAGCAGTCCCTGCGCCGCTTCCTCGAGGGCGAGGCGGGCGGGTACAACGCGGACCCGAACCAGACGGTCACCGCCGCCTATCTGAACGCGTGGCTGGCGGCGAAGGCCCTCGTGCTGAAGCCGACCACTATGGCCCGCTATCGCGACTACGTCCGCAACGACCTCATCCCGGCCTTCGGCACCCTCAAGCTCGATCAGCTCGCCCACCGCCACATCTCGGCCTACGTCACCTGCCAGCTCGCCGCCGGCCGCGGCCGCACCACCCTCTACCGGTGCCTGGCCACCCTCTCCAGCGCGCTGGGCGACGCGGTCCGGCAGCACCGTCTGCCCCACAACCCGGCCCGTCCCCCGGTCCTGCGCCGCCCTCCGTCGCCGGAGCGTCGCATCTGGACGGCGGAGGAAGCCGCCCGCTTCCTCGCTTACTGCCACCATGCCGATCCCGAGATGGCCGACCTGTTCGAGTTCCTCATCGGCACAGGCCTGCGCAAGGGCGAAGCCCTCGGCCTGCACTGGGATGACGTCCACCTCGACCAGGGCGTCTTCTACGTGCGCTGCACCCTCTCAGCCATCGACAACAACCACCTCGTCCTCACCTCACCGAAGACCCGGTCGAGCCGCGGCTGGGTCGCCATCTCGCCCCGCGTCGCCACAGCCCTCCGGCACCGCGCGCTAACAATGCCTCGAACCCGCGGCGATCCTGACGATCCGTTCGCCGGACTCGTGTTCTGTCGACCCGACGGCCGACCGCTCGGACCTCATCAGGTTCTGGAACGACTTCGTCGTCTCTCCGCCGAAGCCGGTGTCCCCAGGGTCACGGTCCACGACCTGCGACACATGGCCGACACGATCACCATCACCGCCGGCGTCCCCCTCACCGTCGTCTCCAAGACGCTGCGGCACTCCACCCTCTCGACGACCGCCAACCTCTACAGCCACCTCACCCAACAGGCAGCCCGAGAAGCCGTCGACACCATCGACCACACCCTCACCGAAGCCGAGAACGCCAGCCGCCAAACGGACCACATGGCGTGGCTGCGACCACCACGCGACCACTTCCACCGGCTCCGCGCAGCCCTCCGCCGACTCCGATCCCCCGCCGTAGCCGGATTCAGCGCCACGGCCGACCGACCGCAGACTGGACGTGCGACCACACTGCGACCACCATGGCCCCGAATGCACGAAAGGCCGTCCTCTCGTGGATGAGAGAACGGCCTCCGACCTGCTAAAAGCATGGTCGGGACGACAGGATTTGAACCTGCGACCCCTTGACCCCCAGTCAAGTGCGCTACCAAGCTGCGCCACGTCCCGATGTGCTTCCGACTGTACTTTCGACCGGGTTTCCCCCGTCTCGGCGGCACATGCAGAACATTACCCCACGCAGAAGGGTGTGCATGCACCGGTAATCGACGGGGGAGAGGATGGGGTGGTGAACACACGCGATCGGGATGCCGGAGGGCGGGCGCGCAGTGCGCGGCCCAGGGACGGACTGGGGCGGCCGCTGCCCTACGGGGCGCCCGGGGTGGAGCGGCAGCCCGAGGGGATCGCCCGCTCCCCCGCGGAGACCGTCCGGGAGGCGCAGCGGCTGCTGGACGCCGGGATGCCGTTCCACGCGCACGAGGTGTTCGAGGACGCCTGGAAGTCCGGGCCCGAGGTCGCAGCCCCGCTCTGGCGGGGGCTCGCGCAGCTCGCGGTCGGGCTGACGCACAGCGCGCGCGGCAACGCGGTCGGCGGGGCGCGGCTGCTGCGCCGCGGGGCGGACGGGATCGAGGGGCTGGAGGGGCGGCCGTACGGGATCGACGTGCCGGGCCTGGTGCGCTGGGCCCGGGAGCTGGCCGGCCGGGTCGCGGACGGCGGCCCGGCCGTCGATGCCGCGCGGGAGGCGCCGCGGCTAGCGGGCGGGCTGGAGTAGGTCCCAGCGGTTCCCGTAGAGGTCCTCGAAGACGGCCACGGAGCCGTACGCCTCGTGGCGCGGCTCCTCCAGGAAGCGGACGCCCTCGGCGGCCATCCGGGCGTGGTCGCGCGCGAAGTCGTCGGTGTAGAGGAAGAAGCCGACGCGGCCGCCCGTCTGGTCGCCGACCCGGGAGCGCTGCGCCTCGTCCTTGGCGCGGGCCAGCAGCAGCGCGGTCTCCTTGGCGCCGGGCGGGCGGACCACGACCCAGCGGGAGCCGTCGGGGCGCTCGGTGTCCTCGGCGAGGTCGAAGCCGAGGGCGCGGGTGTAGAAGTCGATGGCCTCGTCGTAGTCGTGGACCACGAGGGCGGTGAGGGCGATGTGGGAGGGCATGGCCCTATTGTGCGCCGAGGAGGATCACCTCCAGGGTGCGGGGGCCGTGGACTCCTTCCACCCGGTCGAGTTCGATGTCGCTGGTCGCGGAGGGGCCGGAGATCCAGGTAAGCGGGCGGGTGGGGTCGAGGCGTTCGAGGGCCTGCGGCACGGAGTCCACCAGCTGTCCGGGGATCCGGACCACGCAGACGTGGTGGTCGGGGACGAGCGTGATGCGGCGCCGGCCCTGGTCCGGGCCGCCGTCCAGGACGATCGTGCCGGTCTCGGCGATGGCCAGGGCGCAGCCCGTCACGACGCTGTCGACGGCGTCCAGTTCGTACGGGGTGGAATCGGCGCGGTCGTGGACGCGGGCCGGGCCGGCGGCGGCCGAGAGCCAGTGCGGGGGCAGGGCGGGCGGAACGAGGACGGTCCGCGCGCCGCGGGCGCTCAGCAGGCGGGCGAGGAGCTCCGGGAGGCCGTCCTCGGCCGTGCGGTGGACCTTCGCGCGGTACTCGGCCAGGTTGGCGGCGAGCAGGTCGGCGCTCTCGGCCGGAGTGCGGGTGCCGTGCACGCGGAGGTAGTCCCGGGGGACGTCCACCTCGGGGCCGCCCGGAACGGCCCGGCGGATGCGGGCCAGGACGCGGTCCCTGCTCGTCATCGGGAGGCCTCCCGTTCCCGGCTCCACCAGTCGCGGAAGGACTCCGCCGGAAGTGCGGGCAGTTCGCGGCTGTCGGTCCAGGCCCGCCCCGGTCCCGGCAGCCGGCGCGGACGCAGCCGGCGGGCCCTGGCCAGCAGGCGTTCGCCCGCCCGCAGCGCGCCGGGGCGGTCCAGGAGCAGCCGGGCGGCGCGCATGGCGGCCCGTTCGGCGGTGTGGCCGTGCGCGGGCCGGACCGTGACGCGGATGCCGTTCCGGGTCACCGGGCCGCCCTGGACCACCCTTTCGCGCAGGTGGACGAGGACCTCGGGGATGTCGATGGCGACGGGGCAGACCTCGTAGCAGGCCCCGCACAAGGTGGACGCGTACGGCAGCGAGGCGTCGATCTCGCTGCCGGTGCCGCGCAGTTGGGGGCTGAGGATGGCGCCGATGGGGCCCGGGTAGACGGAGCCGTAGGCGTGGCCGCCGGCGCGTTCGTAGACGGGGCAGACGTTGAGGCAGGCCGAGCAGCGGATGCAGCGCAGGGCCTGGCGGCCCACCTCGTCGGCGAGGGTGTCGGTGCGGCCGTTGTCGAGGAGGACGAGGTGGAAGGCGGAGGGTCCGTCGCCGTCGGTCGTGCCCGTCCACATCGTGGTGTACGGGTTCATCCGCTCAGCCGTCGAGGAGCGCGGCAGCGTCTGGAGGAAGACCTCCAGGTCCCGGAATGTCGGGACGACCTTCTCCACGCCCACGACCGAGATCAGGGTCTCGGGCAGGGTCAGGCACATCCTGCCGTTGCCCTCGGACTCGAAGACGACCATAGTGCCGGTCTCGGCGACCATGAAGTTGGCGCCGGAGACGGCGACTTTGGCCCGCAGGAACTTCTCGCGCAGGTGCAGGCGCGCCGCCTCGGCGAGCTCCCGCGGGTCGTCGCCGAGCGGGTCGGGCGCCGCCCGGCCCAGGCGGCCCATCTCCGCCCGGAAGATGTCGCGGATCTCGGCGCGGTTGCGGTGGATGGCAGGGACCAGGATGTGCGAGGGCCGGTCGTGGCCGAGCTGGACGATGAGTTCGGCGAGGTCGGTCTCGTACGCGGCGATCCCGGCGGCCTCCAGAGCCTCGTTGAGGCCGATCTCCTGGGTGGCCATGGACTTGACCTTGACCACTTCCCGCTCGCCCGTCGCCATGACGAGGCCGGTGACGATGCGGTTCGCCTCCTCGGCGTCGGCCGCCCAGTGGACGGTGCCGCCGGCCGCCGTGACCGCCCCCTCCAACTGGAGGAGGTAGCGGTCGAGATGGCGCAGGGTGTGGTCCTTGACGGCCTTGCCGGCCGCGCGCAGCCGGTCCCAGTCGGCCAGCTCGGCGACCGCCCGGGCCCGTTTGTCGCGGATGGTGTGCGTGGCGTGCCGGAGGTTGGCACGCAGCACGTCGTCCCGTACGGCCTCGCGGGCCGCGTCGGGGAACGCGGGCATGCCGAGGTACGTACCCGTGCCGGTCTCCCCTGTCATCGCAGCGGTTCCTCCTCGGTGGCGGCCAGGATCTCGGCGAGGTGCAGGGCGCGCAGCGGAGCTCCGGCCCGGCGCAGCAGGCCGTCGAGGTGGGCCAGGCAGGAGTTGTCGGCACCGCACAACACCTGTGCGCCCGTGGCCCGGGCGTTACCGATCTTGTCGCCGCCCATCGCGGCCGACACGTCCGGGTTCTTGACCGCGAAGGTCCCGCCGAAACCGCAGCACTCCTCGGCGCCGGGCAGCTCGATCAGCTCCAGGCCCTTGACCGCGGCGAGCAGCCGTCGCGGCCGGTCCCCGAGCCCGAGACCCCGCAGGCCATGACAAGAGGGGTGATAGGTGACGGTGTGCGGGAAGTACGCTCCGACGTCGGTCACGCCGAGCACGTCGACCAGGAACTCGGTCAGCTCGTACACGCGGGGCGCCAGCGAGCGCGCCGCCTCGGCGAGCGCGGTGCCGCGCCCCTCCGCCGCCGCCTTCCGGCCGATGCGGGGATAGTGCTCGCGGATCATCGCGGCGCAGGACCCGGAGGGGGTGACCACGTACGCGTAGCCCGCGAAGGCCTCGGCCGTGCGCCGCATCAGCGGTTCGGTCTCGTGCCGGTAGCCGGTGTTGTACTGCGGCTGCCCGCAGCAGCTCTGGGCCGCCGGGAAGTCCACGGTGACGCCGAGCCGCTCCAGGAGCCGTACGACGGCGACACCGGTCCGCGGGTACAGCGCGTCGTTGACGCAGGTGACGAACAGGGCGACGCGCATGACGGGCAGAATAGCGCCGTGAAGAAGTTCTCAGTGATCGGCATAGGCGCGGGCGACCCGGACCACCTGACCCTCCAGGCGGTCAAGGCGATCGGCGCGGCGGACGCATTCCTCATCCTGGAGAAGGGCGAGGAGAAGGCGGACCTGACCGGGCTACGGCGCGCGATGCTCGACGAGCACGCGCGCCCCGGCCACCGGCTGGTGGAGGGCCGGGACCCGGACCGGGACCGGACCCCCACCGACTACACACCGACGGTGGACGGCTGGCGCAGCGCGCGGGCCGAGCTCTTCGAGCGGTTCATCGCGGAGGATCTGGCGGACGGTGAGACCGGGGCGTTCCTGGTGTGGGGCGATCCCTCGCTCTACGACTCCACCCTCGCCATCCTCGACGAGGTGCTGGAGCGGGGCCGGGTGGCGTTCGAGCACGAGGTGGTACCCGGCATCAGCAGCGTCTCGGCCCTGCTGGCACGGCACCGGACCAATCTGAACCGGGTGGGCCGCCCGGTCCAGATCACCACCGGGCGGCGGCTGGCCGAGGGCTGGCCGCAGGACGTGGACGACGTGGTGGTGATGCTGGACGCACGGCACGCCTTCACCGCCCACCTGGACCAGGACCTCTTCATCTACTGGGGGGCCTACGTCGGCACCCCGGACGAGATCCTGGTCCAGGGCAGGCTGTCGGACGTCGCCGGCCGGATCGAGGAGCTGCGCACCGAGGCCCGCGCCCGCAAGGGCTGGATCATGGACACGTACCTGCTCCGGCGCGGCTGAGCGCGGTCACCTCGACAGGAAGGCGGGCAGGGCCGCGGCGAGGCGCTCGTACTCCTCGGGGTGGTTGTAGACCTGCCCGCAGACGCGCAGGCCCCCGCCGCCCTGCCGGGGCCAGACCAGGACCCGGATCCGGAGCTTCGCCGCGAGTTCCTCGCGCAGGGCCCGGGCCGCGTCCTGGGTCTCGGCGATTCCGGGCGGCAGCAGCACGGAGCGCATCGGGAGGCCCGGGGTGTGCGGGAGGGCGGCGAAGCCGGGGAGCCGGCCGAGCAGGTCCGCGCCGTAGGCGGCGAGCGCGCTGTTGTGCGCCCGCACCTTGGCGGCGTCGAGGCGGTCGAGCAGGTCGAGGCCCTCGGGTGCGGCCAGCCAGCCGGTGTAGTCGGCAGTGGCCCGGTACTCGACGGACCGGGGGAAGCCGCGGTGGTCCTCCCAGGAGGGCACCAGGGCCCGGATGCGGGCCCGATGGGCGGGCGCCACGGCGAGGAGCGCGCTGCCGGACGGGGCGTAGCCCCACTTGTGGAGGTTCCCGAACCAGAAGTCGGCGCCCGCGGCGATCGGCTCGGCCAGCGTGCCGGGGGTGTGCGCGCCGTCGACGACGGTGGTGATCCCGCGCGCCGCGAGGTCCGCGAGGAGCCGGGGGCCGGCGACGAGGCGGGCGGTCGGCGAGCTGACGTGGTCGAGCAGGGCCACCTTCGTGCGGGGTGTGAGCGCCGCCAGCACGGCCTCGCGTACGGCGTCCTCGTCGGGCAGGCGCGGGTCCAGGGCCACCGTGGTGACGGGCGCGCGGCGGGCGGCCGCCGCGGTCACGGTGCCGTAGCCGTGGTCGGTGACCAGGATCTCGTCGCCGTCGGCGAGCGGGATGGCGTCGAGCGCGAGGTTGGCGCCCTCGGTGGCGTTGGAGATGAAGGCGATGCCTTCGGGGTCCGCACCGAGGCGGGCCGCGATCCGGCCGCGGGCCCGGGCCAGCCGCTCGGAGACGCCGTTGAAGAAGGCGTCGGGGTCGGCGTGGGCCTCGGTGCGCACCGCCTCCTGGGCTTCCTGGACGGGGAGGGGCACCGCCCCGTAGGAGCCGTGGTTGAGGTGGGCGACGCCCGGGTCCAGCCGGAAGAGGGCACCACCGCCGGGGAAGGCGGCGGGGATGGCGGGCTCGGTCACGGGTACCTCCGGGTGACGGGTGCGGCGGGGCTGCTTCCGGATCATGCAAGCGCGGCGCACTGCCCGACAAGGCCAATCGTGACAGGGTGGCCTGCCGGGGCGGCGGCTCCCTTACCGGTCCCGTCCGCTGGTCGCCGCGTAGTACTGGAGGTCCTGGACCTCCACCTTGCGGTCCACCGGGTACGGCAGCTCCACCCCCGCGCCGGCCTTCCCGCCCCGGACCACCTCCGCCGAGGCCGCGCCGGCCTTCAGCGGGAGCAGCTCGGAGTGGATGCCGGCGGGGGCCTCGTGAGTGCCCTTCGTGGATCCGACGGTCGTACGGACGACTCCCGGCTCGGCGAGGAAGCTGAGCACCTCCACCGTGTCCCGGGGCGCGGCGCTGCCCTTGCGCAGGGACATCAGCAGCGACTGGTCGCCCGTCGGGTCGGCGTTCGCGAACTGGGTGCGGGCGGTGAGGTACAGCGTGTCCCGGACGATCTCCGGCCAGCTGCCCGTCTTGAACTTGGTGAGGTAGTACGAGGTGAGGTCCAGGTAGGCGTGGCCGTTGTGCAGGGAGGGCGCGAACTGGCTGCCTTCCGAGTAGTCGTTCCAGGTGGTGAGCTGGACCCAGTCGGCGCCGTCCTCGATGGCGTGCGTCCAGGTGGAGCGCAGGGTCGCGGTGTTGCCGGCCTCGTCGTAGATGCCCTGGTTGGGCCGGGCGTCCTGGACGGAGACGGGCTGCATCCAGATCTTGCCCATGTCGTGCGCCCGCCGGACGTCGCGGGTACTGCTCTCCTGGCCGACGTAGCTGCGGCTGCCCCATTCGGAGAACCCGTAACTGATGGGGGCGAAGGCACCGTTGTGGGCGCCGAAGTCGAGGAACAGCGGGACGAAGGCGGTGCGGATGCCGTGCTTGCTCTTCAGGACCTCCATGACCTGGGTCCACCAGGCCGCGCTCTTCGCCTCCGCCTTGAAGGGGGAGACGACGAGCCGGCCGTCGGGGAGGCGGTGGGCGGCGGGGGCGTCGCCGAGCGTGGCGAGCGCGTCGGCGAGTACGCCCGGGTCGTCGGTCTTCAGCGAGGTCATGTCCGGCATCAGCATGATCTTGAACGCCGGGTCCACCGAACGGGCCGCCGCCATCAGGAGGTTGGAGCGGTCCCAGTTCTTGCCGGAGAGGGAGAGCATGTCGAGGGTGAACCCGTCGATGCCCGCCGCGCGGGCGGTGCGGACCTCCTGCTGGAGGTTGGCGTACTCCCAGTCGCCGGCCTTGGGCGGGGTGGGCAGCGGCCGGTCGCGGAGCAGGCCGCCGTACCTCTCGTGCTTGCCGCTCTCGCCGTCCGGGTTCAGGTAGTGACGGGTGTAGTAGTCGCCGTTTGCGCTCGCGTTGTCGAGGGAGAGCGGGTACGGCGTGAAGTAGTGGGCGAACACCAGCTTCTTGCCCGCCGCTCCGGAGCGCAGGGCGGCCGGCTGGGGCATGTCGAAGGGCAGGGCGCCGGAGGGGCGCGCGGCCCCGGTGTCCACCGCGCCCTTGGGGTTGCCCTTGGCGGCCGCGCCCTTGGTGGGCGGCGGGCTGTCGGACGGCTGCCCGGTGGCCGGCGCGGAGCCGCCGGGCGCGGAGCTGCCCGGCCCGGCGGACTGCGGGGCTCCGGGGGCCGGACCGGCCTGGGCGGAGGCGCCGTTGAAGGGGTCCCAGGCGATCCCCGTGGCCGCGCACACCCCGACCAGGAGGAAACCGGAGATGAGCAGCGCGAGCAGCGGCCTGCGGCCCCGGAAGCCGGATCGGCGCCGGTGCCGGTGCGAGCCGGGCCGGGCGGCCCGCCCTTCTGATCGCCGGTCCGCTCTCATCCTGGTCCCTCCCGCGAATATGCCCCCGGCGGGGGGCTGCACAGCAGTAGAGCCCATTACCGGCCGTCGGACAACCGTTCACGGAGCGCTCGCCCGGACGCGTACGTCACGGAGACCACGGCGAATACGCCTGACGCGGGTCAGGAGCGCGCGGCGGCGATGTCGGCGTTCTCCAGGATCCCGATGGCGTCGGGGACGAGGATGGCCGTCGAGTAGTAGGAGCTGACCAGGTAGGACATGACCGACTTCTGGTCGATGCCCATGCAGCGGACGTTGAGGCCCGGTTCGATCTGCTCCGGGATCGCGGCGGGGCGCAGTCCGATGACGCCGCCGTTGTCCTCACCGGTGCGCAGGGCCAGGATCGAGCTGGTGTGCCCGCCGACGACCGGGATCTTGCCGCAGGGCAGCACCGGGACACCCCGCCAGGACGGCACCTGCTTGCCGTGCACCTCCACGGTGTCCAGGGCGAGGCCGCGCTTGTTGCACTCGCGGAAGAAGGCGGCGATGGCCTTGGGGTGCGCGAGGAAGAACCTGGTGCCGCGGCGCATGCTGAGCAGGTCGTCCATGTCGTCGGGGGTGGGCGGGCCGGACCAGGTGCTGATGCGCTGTCCGTAGTCGGCGTTGTGCAGGAGCCCGAAGTCCCGGTTGTTGAGGAGCTCGGACTCCTGGCGCTCGCGCATCGCCTCGACCGTCAGGCGCAGTTGCTGCTCGAACTGGTTCATCGGGTCGTTGTAGAGGTCGGCGACCCGGGTGTGGATCTGCAGCACGGTCTGGGCGAGGCTCAGTTCGTACTCGCGCGGCTGCAGCTCGTAGTCGACGAAGGTGGCGGGCAGCAGGGCCTCGCCGGCGTGGCCGGAGGCGAGCTCGATGTCGGCCTCGCCGCGCCGGTTGACGGGCCGGCGGCCGTTCTCGACGTACTGCTCCAGATGGGCGCGCAGGCTCGCCGCGCGGCCCAGTACCTCCTGGAAGGCGCTCCACCGCAGCACCATCACCGTGCCGGCGGTCGCGGCCCGTACGGAGTAGGTCCAGCTCGGGTCGGACTGGCCGAGGGCGTCGTCGCCGAGCTGATCACCGTCGGCCACCACGCCGAGGAGCTCGGCGCCGCCGTACTTGCCCTCGGCGCGCTTCTCGAAGCGGCCGTGGGCGATGATGAACACCTCGGAGACGGGGGTACCTGCTTCCACGAGGGTGTCGCCGGCGCGCAGGTCGCGCTTGACGAAGCGCTGGGCCAGCTCCTCCAGCACGGCGGTGTCGGGGTAGCCCTTGAGCGTGGGCAGCTCGGTGAGCGTGGGGGCGAGGACGCGGACGTCGTCCGCGCCGGCCTGGACGAAGGAAACCCGGCCGCGCCCGACGGCGTGGGTCAGGCGCCGGTTGACGCGATAGGTGCCGGCGCCGAGGTCCACCCAGGGCAGCATGCGCAGCAGCCAGCGCGAGCTGATGCCCTGCATCTGGGGAACGGACTTGGTGGTCGTCGCGAGATTGCGGGCCGCGGCGGTACTCAGGCTCAGCTGCCGGTCGTCGGCGGGGTCCAGGGGTGGTGGCTGCGCCTCTGCGGTCATGCGGGTTCCTCCCTGAGTCGGTCCACGCGGAGCGTGCTGCACGCTCACGGTGGGGCGCCCGGCCTCACGCGCGGTAGCCGCCCCGGCCCGGTGGCCTGTTGAATATCCCGGGCGGTTGAAGGCCTGCACTTCTGTACGAACCCCCGGGCGGCCGGACGCCCGTGCGAACTTTCAACGCCGCCGGATCTTCAACAGGCGGACCGGGCCGGGGACCTTGCGCCGCCGGGGGTGGCCCCCGCTCCATGGGTGGGTGCGCCGACCCGCAGGAGGACCCATGGACCGCGCCCCCGCTCCCGCCCCGGGCCGCCCCCGCGTGCCGGCCGCCGATCCGGCGGAGGTGCTGCGCCGGCTGCTCGGCGGCCGCAGCGGCCTGGGCGCCTCACCGTTGCGCGCCGCCCCGGCCGCGGCCGGGCCCGTCCCTGCGGGCACCGGGCCGGGCACGGAGCCGGCCGCGGGCGGCCCCTCCCGCACGGGCGCGGAGCCGGGATCGGGGATCGTCATCCCCCCGCTGTACTGCCCGGACGCCGTGCGCGACGCGCCGGCGCTGGCCGATGCCGTCAACGAGGAACTGGTGCGGTGGGCCGCCGAGATGGGGATCTACGCGGGCCGCCTGGACATGCTCCGGTCCTGCCACTTCGGCCGGCTGATGATGCTCGCGCACCCGGACTGCGACGACCCCGACCGGCTGCTGGGGGCCGCCAAGTGCGGGCTGTCCGAGTGGTCCGTGGACGACCACTGGGTCGACGAGGGCGAGGACGCCGATCCCGGGCTGATCGGCCTGCGCACCGCGCTCGCCCACGCCGTCGTGGACCCGGTGCGGCTGTCGCCCCGCTACGAGCGGCAGTTCGAGGATCGGGTGGCGGCCGAGCCGGTGCTGCGCGCCTTCCGTTCCAGCCTGGAGCACCTCGCCGAGTTCGCCTCCCCCACTCAAGTCACCCGTCTGCGCTACCAGTTGTCGGTGATGTTCGTCGGGTACAACCACGAGGCCGAGTGGCGGACGTCGGGCCGCCGGCCGCCGGTCTGGGAGTACCTGGTGCACCGGTACGAGAACGGCTTCTTCCCCTGCATGGCCCTCACCGACCCGGTCGGCGGGTACGAGGTGCCCGCGCGGGAGTTCGCGGACGCCCGGGTGCGGCGTACGTACATGTACGCGGGGGCGGCAAGCTGCCTGCTCAACGACTTGTACTCGATGGCGCGGGAGGATCCCGCCGACACCAACCTGCCGAACCTGATCGCGGCCGAGGACCACTGCTCGCTCCAGGAAGCGGTGAACCGTACGGCCGCGATCCACGACGAGGTGATGCGTACCGTCGAGGCGGAGTCGGCCGCCCTCGCCGCCCTCGGCTCGCCGGAACTGGGCCGCTTCCTGGAGGGGGTCTGGAACTGGATGGGCGGGGCGAAGGAGTGGCACGCCACGAGCCCCCGCTACCACGACGGGACCTGACCCGTCCGGTTCACACCTACGTGAGCGCGCGGACCCGGGCCAGCAGCGCCCGCGCGGTGCGGTTTCCGCGTACCGGGTGGAGGCGGGCGCGCAGGCGGCGCAGGGCGTCGTCCACGCGCGCGGAGTCCAGCTGCGCCGCCGCGTCGACCATCTCGTGCCAGGTGGCGCAGGCCCGTTCCACGTGGCCCTGGCTCAGGTGGAGTTCGGCGAGGCGCGCCAGGGTCACGGCCCGTGCCCGGCGTTCGCCGGGCGGCCGGTACCGCAACGAGGCGCCGAGCGCGGAGATCGCGCCGGGCCCGTCCCCGAGCGCCGCCAGCGCCTCCGCCTGCTGATGGGCGAGCGCGGCCGGGTGGTAGTCGCCGATGGCCGCCCGCTGCCCCGTCGAGCGCTCCAACAGCCGTTCGGCCCGGCCCAGATGGGCCAGGGCGGCCCGGCGGTCGCCGCAGCCCGCCTCCGCGACCGCCAGCTGGCCGGTGACGAACGCGGCCTGTAAGGAGGGCAGCCGCCCCGCCTCCCGAGCGGCCCCCTCCGCCAGCTCCCATGCCTGTTTGCGGTGGCCCAGGTGGTGGGCCTGCACGCTCATGGCCCGCAGTACGGGGGCCCAGCACTGCGGATCCCCCGCCTCCTGCCCGAGCCGCAACCCCGCCCGGTAGTACGCCTGGGCCGCGCCCTGCTGGTTGCTGTCGAAGCACAGGAACCCGGCGGTGTACGCGAGGCGCGCGGCGCAGCCCAGCAGCCGGTGCCGGACCGCGGGCGCGGCGCCGGTCCGCAGCCAGGGCGCCACGGTGGTGGCGAGGTAGCGGGTCAGGGCGGGCCGGACCTGGCCGCTGCCGAAGGTCATGTCGGCGTTGCGGAAGACCGGCAGGACCGCCTCGGCGGCCTCCACCTGCTGGGCTCCGATCCGCCCGGACGGCCGCTCGGCAGCCGCTGCCCCGCCCGGCGGCGGCCAGCCCGGGGGCCGCCAGGCGGAGGAGTAGACGGGGATCTCGCCCAGCAGGGCCTCGGCGTCGTGCGCGGCGCCCGGGTCGGGAGGGTCCGCCGCGAGGGCGTCCGCGGCGTTCGGTTCGACGCCGGGGCGGTCGCGCGCCCGGCCGCCGGAGGGCCGGGCCAGCCCGGTGTCGGCCGGGCTGACCCGCCGCCCGGTCCGTCGGCTCAGCGCCTCGGCGGCGAGGGCGACGACGTGTGCGGGAGGCCGGGTGCCGGCCAGCCAGTGTGAGACGGAGGTCCGGTCGTAACGCAGGGTGAGGCCGGTCTCCGCGGCCACGCCGTTGACGGCGCGCGCGAAGTCCTGCCCGCTCCAGCGCGCGTCGGTGAGGAGAGTGCGCAGTCGTCCGTTGGGTTCACGCTTGGCCATCAGAACCGCCCAGCTCGTACACGTGTCCATCCATTCAACGCGGTCGGACATTCAACACGGCGGGACCGGGACGGATGTACCGGGTGAGACCGTCCTGCCCCTAACTAAGACGTGTGCGCCCGACGGCACTCGGTCACACCGCGTGGCCCTGGCGTACGGGAGCACAGCAGATCACTCGGGAGCAGGACCGCCCCTTCCGGTCGCTCCCGCACGCCACCCCCACCCGGCCCGATGCGCAGGAGGTGCGTACCCCCACATGACTCCGTACGTGAAGGACCGGGAGGACCACGGCACCACCGCCGTGCTCGGCCGCACCCGGGCGGCCGTGGAGCCCCTGATGCGCACGGCGGTGCGCTCGCTGCCCGGCGGTGTGCGGGCGGTGGCCGAGTACCACCTCGGCTGGCGCGACCGCGCCGGGGCCCCGGCCGCCGCCGGGGCGGGGAAGACGATACGGCCGGCCCTGGTGCTGGCCGCGGCGCGGGCGGTCGGCGGCCGCGAGGAGGAAGCCCTCGGCGCCGCCGCGGCCGTCGAACTCGTGCACAACTTCACGCTGTTGCACGACGACGTGATCGACAGGGATCCGACGCGCCGCCACCGTGCCACGGCCTGGCGGGTGTTCGGCAGCTCGGAGGCGATCGTTGCGGGCGACGCGATGGCCGCGCTCGCGGTGCGGATGGTCGCCGACCGGACCGAGGCGGTGGCCCGGCTGTCGGACTGCGTGATCGAACTGTGCGAGGGCCAGTACGAGGACTGTTCCTTCGAGACCCGCACGACAGTCGCCCTGACCGAGGCGATGGCCATGGCGGAGGCCAAGACGGGAGCCCTGCTGGGCGCTGCCTGCGTCCTGGGCGGGCTCTACGGGGGCGCTCCGCCGGCGGTCACGGTCGCCCTCGACGCCTTCGGGCGCGGCATCGGGGTCGGCTTCCAGCTGATCGACGACCTGCTCGGGATCTGGGGCGACCCGGAGATCACCGGGAAGCCGGTCGGCGCCGACCTGGCGGCCCGCAAGAAGTCCATGCCGGTGGTCGCCGCCCTGCTGTCGGGCACGGAGGCCGCCGCCGAACTCGCCGATCTCTACGCCGGCGCCCGGCCGCTCGGCGCCGCCGGGATCGCCCGCGCGACGGCCCTGGTCGAGCGGGCGGGCGGCCGCGACTGGGCGCAGTACGAGGCCTCCGTACGGGCGGCGCGGGCGCTGGAGTGCCTGGCCGAGGCCGTCCCCGACCCGGCCGCTACCGCCGAGCTGGTGTCGCTGTGCGAGCTGATCACCCGGCGGGAGGCGTAGGCCCTCTCTTCCGGAACTTGCCGGCCGCGCCGCGAGCCCGGCCTGACCGGCAGAACACTCCCCGACCGCGACGACACCCGTATCGCCGCGCAGCGAACCCCGCGGCCCCCAGGAAGACCGACCGAGAGGAAGGCCCGCCATGTCCGTCGACCCCAGCGCCGAAGCGAGCGCCGCCGAGCACCTGACCGCCGCCGCCCGGCAGAGCCTGAGCACCGAGGCCGCCCGGAACCTGGCCACCACGACCAAGTCCGCCCCGCAGATGCAGGGGATCAGTTCGCGCTGGCTGCTGCGGATCCTGCCGTGGGTGCAGACCGGCGGTGGCACGTACCGGGTGAACCGCACGGTCAGCTACACCCTCGGCGACGGGCGCATCACCTTCGTGAAGACCGGCACCGAGCTGCGGGTCATCCCGGCGATGCTGCGCGAGCTCGGGATGCTCCGGAACTTCCCCGACGACCAGGTGGTCAAGGCCATCGCCGACCGGTTCGTCAAGGAGGAGTTCCGCAAGGGCGACACCATCGTCCGGCGCGGCGAACCCGTCGACAAGATCTATCTCATCGCCCACGGCCGGATCGAACGGCTGAGTGCCAGCGCCTACGGGGACGAGGCGAGCCTGGACGTCCTGAGCGACGGCGACCACTTCGGCCACCACCCGCTGCCCGACGCCCGCTGGGAGTTCACGGCCCGGGCGCAGACGGACGTCGTGACGATGACCTTCAACCGAGGCGACTGGGACGCGGCGCTGAACAGTTCCGCCGCCCTGCGCCGGCACGCCGAGGCCTATCTGGAGGCCGAGCGCGTCGGCCGCAGGGGCAGCGACGCCGTCGACCTGTCGGCGGGGCACACCGGCGAGGTGATGCTGCCCGGCACGTACGTCGACTACGACCTGAGCCCGCGGGAGTACGAACTCAGCGTCGCGCAGACCGTGCTGCGCGTGCACTCCCGGGTCGCCGACCTCTACAACCAGCCGATGAACCAATCCGAGCAGCAACTGCGCCTGACCATCGAGGCGTTGAAGGAACGCCAGGAGAGCGAGCTGATCAACAACGAGGAGTTCGGGCTGCTGCACAACGCCGATTACGAGCAGCGCGTCTACGCCCGCACCGGCCCGCCCACCCCCGACGACATGGACGAGCTCCTCAGCCGCCGCCGCGGCTCCCAGTACTTCCTCGCCCACCCGCGCACCATCGCCGCCTTCGGCCGCGAGTGCAGCCGGCGCGGCCTGTACCCGGACAGCGTGGACTTCCAGGGGCACCGGGTCCCGTCCTGGCGCGGCGTGCCCGTGCTGCCCTGCAACAAGATCCCGGTAACGCGGGAGCGGACCAGCTCGATCCTCGTCCTGCGCACCGGCGAGGACAACGACGGGGTCATCGGCCTGCACCCGGTGGCGCTGCCCGACGAGTACCAGCCGGGCCTTTCCGTCCGCTTCATGAACATCAACGAGCAGGCGATCATCTCCTACCTGGTCACCGCGTACTACTCCGCGGCGATCCTGGTGCCCGACGCCGTCGGCGTGCTGGAGAACGTAGAGATCTCCCGTTTCGACGACTGACAGGGGGTGTCGGCATGACCGCTCGGCAGGAGACAAGCCCTTCGCGGCAGCCCTTCGAGCTGCCCGAGTTCTACCTCCCGCATCCCGCGCGCCTCAATCCCCATCTGGAGCAGGCACGGGCGCACACCCGTGCGTGGGCCGGGGAGCTGGGGATGCTGGAGGGCTCGGGCGTCTGGGGCGCGGCCGATCTGGAGGCGCACGACTACGCGCTGCTGTGCGCCTACACCCACCCCGAGTGCGACGCCCGGATGCTCTGGCTCGTCACCGACTGGTACGTGTGGGTGTTCTTCTTCGACGACTGGTTCCTGGAGCGTTTCAAGCGCTCCGGCGACCGCGGGGCCGGCCGGGAGGCGTTGGAGCGGCTGGCGCCGTTCATGCCCGCCGATCCGCGCGCGACGGTGCCCGAGCCGACGAACCCGGTGGAGGCGGGCCTGGCCGACCTGTGGCGGCGTACGGTGCCCGGCCACTCGGCGGACTGGATCGGCCGTTTCACCCTCAGCACCCGCAACCTGCTGTACGAGTCGCTGTGGGAGCTCGACAACATCAGCATCGGCCGGGTCTCGAACCCGGTGGAGTACGTGGAACAGCGCCGCAAGGTGGGCGGCGCGCCCTGGTCGGCGGGGCTCGTCGAGCACGCCGTGGGCGTGGAGGTGCCGCCGTCCGTCTCCGGGGAGCGGGCGCTGCGCGTCCTGCGCGACTGCTTCGCGGACTCGGTGCACTTCCGCAACGACCTGTTCTCGTACGAGCGGGAGACCGGGAGGGAGGGCGAGCTCAGCAACGGGGTGCTGGTCCTGGAGCGGTTCTTCGGCTGCACCACCCAGGAGGCCGCCGACCAGCTGAACAACATGCTCACTTCCCGGCTCCAGCAGTTCGAGAGCACCTTCTTCACCGAACTGCCGTTGCTGTTCGCGGAGAAGGGCCTCGGCCCGGATGGGGTCCTCGCGGTCCTCACGTACGCCCGCGGTCTCCAGGACTGGCAGTCCGGCGGCCACGAGTGGCACATGCGCTCCAGCCGGTACATGAACAGCCGCCCCGGCCGGACCGGCGCGGGCCTCACGAGCGCGGGCCTGCCCGGCGGCGCGGGCCTGCCCGGGTGGCTGCGCGGCCCCACGGGGCTGGGGACCACCGGCGCCAACATCAAGGCGCTGCTGGGCCTGACCGGCGGTGCGCGCCGGGTCCGCCGGTACACCCGCACCCCGCGTCCGGTGGGCCCTTCGGTGATCCCGGCGTTCTACATGCCGCTGCGGAACGCGCTCAACCGGCACCTGGAGGGCGCCCGGGAGCGGCTGATCACGTGGAACCGGGAGATGGGATTCTTCGACGAGGGCATGTGGTGGGAGGAGAAGGCCCGGGACTTCGACTTCGCGCTGTGCTCGGCGGGCATCGACCCGGAGGCCTCGCCGGAGGCCCTGGACATCAGCGCGGGCTGGCTGAGCTGGGGCACGTACGCCGACGACGCCTATCCGCTGGCCTTCGGCTCCACCCGGACCCTGGCCGCCGGCCGGGCTCAGACCGCACGGCTGCGCGCCTGCATGCCGCTGGACCTGTCCGCGCCGCCGCCCCCGGCCAATGCCATGGAGCGGGGGCTGGCCGACCTGTGGCGGCGCACGGCCGCGCCGATGGGCCCGCGCGGCCGGGAACTGTTCCGGGAGGCGATGGACCAGGTGCTGGACAGCTGGCACTGGGAGCTGGAGAACCAGGCGGCCAACCGGGTGCCGGACCCGGTGGACTACCTGGAGATGCGGCGGGTGACCTTCGGTTCGCCGATGACGATCGCGCTCGGGCGGATGGCGCACATGGACGTCGTCCCGCGGGAGGTCTACGCGAGTTCGGCCATGCAGTCGCTGGAGGCCGCGGCCTTCGACTACTCGGCCCTGATGAACGACGTGTTCTCCTACCAGAAGGAGGCCGAGTACGAGGGCGAGCTGCACAACTGTCTGATCGTCGTGGAGAACTTTTTCGACTGCGACCATCCGACCGCGTTGCGGATCGTGAACGACCTGATGACCTCGCGGATGAAGCAGTTCGAGCACGTGGTGGAGAACGAACTGCCCGTCATGTACGAGGACTTCGGCCTGGACGCGGCGGCCCGCGCAGCCCTGGACCGCAACGCCGAGGAGCTCAAGCGGTGGATGGCCGCCATCTACGTCTGGCACGTCGGGACGCGGCGCTACCGGGAGGAGGACCTCAAACGCCATCACGCGCACCGCCCGGCCGCGGTGGCGGCCGCCGCCGTCCCGGACCCGGCGGGCCCGCCGGCCCCGCCTGCCCCGCCGAGCGGGGGGCGCCTGTTGCCGGCGGCTCCGCACCGCGCCGGATGGGCCTGACGCGCTCGCTCGCCCGGCGCGCTCGCCACGGCGCGGCCCGTTCTCTCCGGAATGCGACATTCCCCTGGTCTCGTGAGGCAGGCGGCGGATAATCGTCCTCGTGCGGCTCGAAACAACCCTCTTGCCGCGCTTGGTCACGCATGCAATGGGGGGCATCGTGCCGATGAGGGAATCCGGGCCGCCCGGAACAACACTGCCCGCGACGTCCACCGAGATGTCCCGGCTGCTCACCGCCGTCCGGCGGGGGCGCGTACTGACGGTCACGGGAGGGTTGCGCGAGCCGCGGAGCCTGCTGGTGCGGGAGATCGCCCGGCGGCTCGCATCCAACTTCTACGACGGGGTGGCCGTCATCGCCCTGGAGCCGCGCCGCGGCGGCTACGGAGTCCGCGAACTGACGGCCGAGCTGGGCTGCTTACCGGGCATGCGCTTCCTGCCCTGCGGGACGGCGATCGCCGCCTCGTGGCTGGCCGAACGGGACATGCTGCTCGTCCTGGACGGCGCCGAGCAGCTCGGCCCCGAGGCTCTGGCCTGGCTGCGCTGCCTTCTCTCGGTGGCCCCGGGACTGCGGATCCTCGCGTCCGGACGCTGCCCGCTGGCGTTCGAGCAGGAGTGGGTCCACCGGCTCTGAGGCGGTCGGCCGCCGGACTCAGTCCGACTGCCGGCTGAGCTGGCGCCACACGGGGGCCGGACAATGCCCCTGGGGCCGGGTCTTGAGGAACAGCCGGTAGTCGACCTGGCGCGGCGGCCGGCCGATCTCCACCCAGTGGGCGCGGCCGGAGACCTTGTCCCAGCCGTCGTTCGGCATCCGGATGTGGTCGGACCGCCCGTCCTTGTCCTGGCTGGTGATCTGGGCGACCTCCGCGTGGTCGGCGTGAGAGGCCAGCACCACGCAGTAGTGGCGCAGTTGCCGCCCGGGATCCTCGCGGAGCGGCACCATCGCCAGCCATACCTCGCCCGGGGCCGGCCGCCGGGAGCTCTTGACGGCGATCGGACCGCCCCGGGAGGCGTCCCACCGGCGGACGGCCGCGACGAAGGCGAGCGCGACCAGCCCGGCGGCCAGGCTCTCGGCCGTCGCCCGGACGTTCCAGAGCGGCTGGTCCCCGACCTTGCTCTCCGTCCACCACAGGGCCGGGGCGACCAGGGCCAGCAGGGCCGCGGCCCGCGCGAGGAGCAGCCACCACAGGAAGGGGCGGCGCCTGCCGGCGAAGAACGCCAGGCCCAGGGCCACCACAACCGGGATGGCGTAGGTGATGAGGTACGGGACGAAGCCGTGCAGCTGCTGCGGCGGCGTCTGCGCCGCCATCAGGTCGGGCAGCGTCAGCGGAAGCGACAGCAGGTATCCGACGGTGGGCAGGACGAACATCAGGAACAGGACCGCCGCGCATCCGCCACCGGCGCAGGACGTGTTGGAGCCGCGTGCCACAGAACCCCCCATAGGTCACCGACCCGTGAACGCTAGCGCAGGGTGGGCTCCTCGGGCGGCAGTACCAGGATGATCCCGTTCCCCGCCGCGGGGTGATCCCGAGCGGGCGTACGGGGTACGGACGCGGGTCCGCCCCGGCCGGACACGGATCCGCCCCGGCCCGGGCACGGGGCCGGGCCGGGGCGGAGACGTCAGCGTGTGCGACTCAGGTGTCAGCCGAGGATGGCCAGCGCCTGGTTGAGCGTCGCGGACGGGCGCATGATCGCCGCGGCCTTGGTGGCGTCGGGCTGGTAGTAGCCGCCGATGTCGGCCGGCGAGCCCTGCACCGCGATGAGCTCGGCGACGATGGTCTGCTCCTGCTCGGACAGCGTCTTGGCGAGCGGCGCGAAGGCCGTGGCCAGCTCGGCGTCGTCGGTCTGCTTGGCCAGCTCCTGCGCCCAGAACAGGGCGAGGTAGAAGTGGCTGCCGCGGTTGTCGATGCCGCCCAGCTTGCGGCTCGGCGACTTGTCCTCGTTGAGGAAGGTGCCGGTCGCGCGGTCCAGGGTGTCGGCAAGCACCTGGGCGCGGGCGTTGCCGGTGGTGCTGGCGAGGTGCTCGAAGCTGGCCGCGAGCGCGAAGAACTCGCCGAGCGAGTCCCAGCGCAGGTAGTTCTCCTTGACCAGCTGCTGGACGTGCTTCGGGGCGGAGCCGCCGGCGCCCGTCTCGAAGAGGCCGCCGCCGTTCATCAGCGGGACGACCGACAGCATCTTGGCGCTGGTGCCCAGCTCCAGGATCGGGAACAGGTCGGTCAGGTAGTCGCGCAGCACGTTGCCGGTCACCGAGATGGTGTCCTCGCCGCGGCGGATGCGCTCCAGGGAGAAGGCCGTGGCCTCGACGGGGGAGAGGATCTTGATGTCCAGGCCCTCGGTGTCGTGGTCGGCGAGGTACGTCTTGACCTTGGCGATCAGCTGCGCGTCGTGCGCGCGGCCCTCGTCCAGCCAGAAGACGGCCGGGTTGCCGGTGGCGCGGGCGCGGGTGACGGCGAGCTTGACCCAGTCCTGGATCGGCAGGTCCTTGGTCTGGCAGGCGCGGAAGATGTCACCGGCGGCGACCTCCTGCTCCAGGACCACGTTGCCCGCGGCGTCGACGACGCGGACGGTGCCCGCGGCGGCGATCTCGAAGGTCTTGTCGTGGCTGCCGTACTCCTCGGCCTTCTGGGCCATGAGGCCGACGTTCGGCACCGAGCCCATCGTGGACGGGTCGAAGGCGCCGTGCGCGCGGCAGTCGTCGATGACGACCTGGTAGACGCCCGCGTAGCTGCTGTCCGGGAGGACGGCGAGGGTGTCGGCCTCGTTGCCGTCCGGGCCCCACATGTGGCCGGAGGTACGGATCATGGCCGGCATGGAGGCGTCGACGATGACGTCGGACGGGACGTGCAGGTTGG
Source organism: Streptomyces sp. NPDC048269 (assembly GCF_040652395.1). NCBI lineage: Bacteria > Bacillati > Actinomycetota > Actinomycetes > Kitasatosporales > Streptomycetaceae > Streptomyces > Streptomyces sp. NPDC048269. The sequence goes on along the minus strand of NZ_JBEZLW010000036.1, from coordinate 16,823 downwards.
TGATGCCCTTGTCCGAGTCGACCATGGCGAGGGCCGGACCGTGGGCGAGCTCGGCCTCGAAGGAGGCCTTGATCTCGTCACCGATGTGCGGGACGCCGTCCAGGCCCTTCAGGATCGCGCCGAGGCCGTCGTTCGGGGACAGGCCGGCCGCGACGAGGACGTCGCCGTAGCGGGCGAACGTCTTCGGGAAGAAGGCGCGGACCACGTGACCGAAGATGATCGGGTCGGAGACCTTCATCATCGTGGCCTTGAGGTGCACGGAGAACAGGACGCCCTCGGCCTTGGCGCGCTCGATCTGGTCGTTCAGGAAGGTGCGCAGCGCGTCGACGTGCAGGACGGACGCGTCCACGACCTCACCGGCGAGGACCGGTACGGACTCGCGCAGCACGGTGGTGGCGCCGTCGGCGGCCACGTGCTCGATGCGCAGCGTGCCGGCCTCGGCGATCACGGCGGACTTCTCCGTGGAGCGGAAGTCGTTCTCGCCCATGGTGGCGACGTTCGTCTTCGACTCGGAGGTCCAGGCGCCCATGCGGTGCGGGTGCGTCTTGGCGTAGTTCTTGACCGAGGCGGGGGCGCGGCGGTCGGAGTTGCCCTCGCGCAGGACCGGGTTGACGGCGCTGCCCTTGACCTTGTCGTAGCGGGCGCGGATGTCGCGCTCCTCGTCGGTCTTCGGGTCGTCCGGGTAGTCCGGGAGGGCGTAGCCCTGGCCCTGGAGCTCGGCGACCGCGGCCTTCAGCTGCGGGATCGAGGCCGAGACGTTGGGCAGCTTGATGATGTTGGCTTCCGGCGTCTTCGTCAGCTGGCCGAGCTCGGCCAGGGCGTCGGCGATCCGCTGGCTCTCCTGGAGGTACTCCGGGAAGCTGGCGATGATCCGACCGGCCAGGGAGATGTCACGGGTCTCGACATTCACACCGGCCGTCGACGCGTACGCCTGGATCACAGGCAGGAACGAATACGTCGCGAGGGCCGGGGCCTCGTCAGTGTGCGTGTAGATGATGGTCGAGTCAGTCACCGGATGCTCCGCTCCACAGTCTGCGTCTCTCGTCTGCAACATTGCTCGACATCAAGATATCTCGTGATCGGGCCGGTCTGGACAGCCCCCTGCCACGAGCCTCGGGAGACGCGTGTCACGCCCGTCACGCGAGGGCGCCACCGCCGACGTGTGGCGTCGGCGGCGGCGCCCGGGTGTACGGGTGCGCGGGCCGGTCAGGCGTAGACGGCCTTGGGGCTCGGGCCGTGCGCGTTCGGCGCGGGCCGGCCCTCGGTGGCCATGAGGACGATGAGCCAGATCCAGCCGAGGAGGGGTATCAGGACGAGCAGGTACCACCAGCCGGACCTGCCCGTGTCGTGCAGCCGGCGCACGGTGAGGCCGATGCACGGCAGGAGGATCGCCAGGGTGTAGGCCCCGGCGAGGATGCCGTGGGTGCCGAGCGTGACGTCCAAGGTCACGATGACGGCCTCGACCACCAGGTTGCACAGGACGAACATCCAGAACTCCTGGCGGCGGGCGCGCCCGGTGAAGACGGCGTACTTCTTCAGCACATCGGTGTAGTGGTGCACGATTCCCCCCGGAGGACGGATGGTGGGCCCGTCCTGGCGGATCAAGCCGGGGCAGAATTTATGCCCCGGTTACCGGCCGGTCAAGGTTCCTTCCCGCATCGCCCGATCGGCCCCGCGGCGCCGCCGTCGAGACCCGGGGCCCCGACGGCGCACGCGTCAGCCGATGTGGAAGGAGTCGCCGTAGACCTTCCAGTCGAGGGGGGTGTCGAGGTTCAGGTTGCCCTTCTTCAGGAAGACCCGCTGTGCGGTGTCCACGCGACTGGTGTCGCTGTGGGCCTCCTCCTGCTTCATCGCCCAGACACGGGCGTCGAGGAAGGCGTTCAGCCAGGCCGTCTCGCTGCCGCCCTGGGCCGGGGGCTTCGCCTTGGACAGCGCCCGCTTGCGGATGTTGCGGAAGCTGGTGGAGTCGCCGCCGTCGCCGTGCATGACGATGGCGTCGTAGTAGATGAACTGGCCGAGGGTGCCGACCCCGTCCGACTTGCCCTGCTTGACCGCCGGGTTGAAGTAGACCCGGTCGCGCTCGTGGTCCTGGGCCTTCCTGAACTCGGCGTCCTGGGCCGCCTTCGCCCAGTCCTTGGTGAAGTTGGGGTCGAGGCCGGCGTGCGAGTCGGTGCCGTCGACCTCGCGCAGGGCGGGGAGGTACTTGGCGAGGACGTTGCCCGGCTTGACCTGGGTGTAGTACTCGACGAGGTCGAGCATGTCGCCGGTGCCGGAACAGAAGCCGATGATGCCGGCCGTGTAGCCGCGCTCGTCGCCTATGTCCTCGATGTACTTGTACTGCGCCTTCCAGTCCAGCGAGGAGTTCTCCGCACTGGAGACGATCTTCATGGCGATTTCCTTCTTCGCCGGATCGTCCAGGCCGACGGCCGCCGCCGTCACCTTCGCGGAGGTGGAACCTGCGTCGGCGGCCGTGGCGTGCGCCGCGACCGGTACGGCGAGGAGTGCGCTGCCGAGCAGGGCGCTGATGACCAGTGTCTTGCGGTGGGGGGCGAACACAAGGCCTCCGTGGGGTAGTTGAGGCTTCCCTGGTTTGGTTAGGAAACTTTACTACCAGAGTTCGTGAATCCTCAAGACCCGTACACGCGGGCCTCCAGCATGCGTTCGGCGTCCGGCCATTCGGGGCGCGTGATGCTGTACACGGCGGTGTCGCGGATCCAGCCGTCGCGCATCACCATGTGGTGGCGCAGCACCCCCTCGTGCGTGGCGCCGAGCCGCGCGATCGCCGCCCGCGACCTGGTGTTGCGTACATCGGTGAGGAGCTCGACGCGGTTCATGCCCATCACCTCGAAGGCGTGGGTGAGCATGAGCAGCTTGGCCTCCGCCCGCCTGTTCCCTGTGATCATCAGTGACGGGCGGACCCTACCGGCGGCTCCCGGCCGTCCTCACCGGGTTTTCGCGAGGGATTCAGAGCCAGCCGTTGCGCCGGAAACCGCGGTGGATGACGAAACAGGCGACGGCCATGAGGACGAGGACGAGCGGGTACCCGTACGTCCAGTGCAACTCGGGCATGTGGTCGAAGTTCATGCCGTAGACCCCGCAGACCATGGTCGGCACGGCGACGATGGCCGCCCAGGCCGTGATCTTGCGCATGTCCTCGTTCTGCGCGACGGTCACCTGCGCCAGGTGTGCCTGCAGGATCGAGTCGAGCAGGTTGTCGTAGGCGCTGATCTGCTCGGTGGCCCGGGTCAGATGGTCGGCCACGTTCCGGAAGTACGCGCGCGCCTCCGGCGGGATGACCGGTATCGGCTGGGTGGCCAGCTGCTCCAGCGGGCGGCTCAGCGGCGCCACCGCCCGCCGCAGCTCCAGGAGTTCACGCTTGAGCTGGTAGATCCGGCCGGCGTCGCCGCGTCCGCCGTCCTCGCTGAACACCGCCGTCTCGACGGCGTCGATGTCGTTCTGCACCGCGTCCGTGACGGCCACGTAGTCGTCGACCACGTGGTCGGCCATGGCGTGCAGAACGGCCGCCGGCCCCTTGGCCAGCTGCCCCGGGTCGGCTTCGAGGGCCTCGCGGACCGGGCCGAGGGTGCCGCGGCCGCCGTGCCGGATGGTGATGACGAAGTCCTCGCCGGTGAAGGCCATCAGCTCGCCGGTCTCCACCACCTCGCTGGTCGCGGTCAGCTCCTCGTGATCGACGTAGCGCACGGTCTTGAAGACGGAGAACAGCGTGTTGTCGTACCGCTCCACCTTGGGGCGCTGGTGCGCGTGCACGGCGTCCTCGACGGCGAGCGGGTGCAGGCCGAACAGCTCGGCGAGCCCGGCGAGTTCCGACTGTGCCGGCTCGTGCAGCCCGATCCAGACGAAGCCGTCGCCCGTCTTGCGGACCCGGCGCAGCGCCTCCTCGGCCTCCGCGCAGCCGTCCTGGCGCACGCCGTCCTGGTAGACGACGCAGTTGACCACGGCACTGCCGAGCGGCGAACGGGCCGGGTGACTGAGGTCGACGGCGCGCCGGTAGCCGCGGCGGACGACCCGGCGGAGGTTGCTGAACATGGACAACGGCGTGCTCCTCTTCGGCTGATCAGCGGCCAGTCTGCCATCACCCCAGACGCCCCCTGGGCTGCGGTCATGCCGCGGATCGAGCTGCGCGCTCACGTCCGGTCGATGAACACGCTGGTCGATTTCACCCGCGCCGTGGCGCGGCCTGGCCGATCGTGTAAAACTCCATGCTCCGCAGCCTAGGGGGTCCTCAGGGGGTCGCCCGCGAGGGCCTGCGGAGCGCCTCCCCGGCGGTCTCCGCGACCACCCGCGCCACCATGGACAGCGCCGGCGAATCCAGCTTCCACTGCTGCCAGTACAGGGGCACGTCCAACGGCCGCCGCGGCGCCAGCAGCACCAGCTCCCCCGTCCGTACCAGCGGCCTCGCCTGCTGCTCCGGAACCATCCCCCACCCCAGCCCCGCGACCACCGCGTCACGGAACCCCTCCGAGGTCGGTACGGCGTGCCGCACCGGCCCGGCCCCGCTCGCCGCGTCCCCGGTCAGCGACTGTACGAAGCGGTCCTGGAGCTCGTCCTTCCGGTCGAAGACGATCACCGGCGCCCGCCTCAGGTCCTGAGCCAAGGAGCCCGCCAGACGGCTCGCCGCGAAGCCCGGGCTCGCCGCCGGCAGGTACCGGGCCAGGCCCAGCGTCCGTACGCTGCAGCCGGCGACCGGGTCCGGCGAGGAGGTCACCGCGGCCATCACCTGGCCCTCCCGCAGCAGCGCCGTCGTGTACGACTCGTCCTCCCGGTGCAGCTCGATGCAGACGGGTGGATCCTGCGGTACCCGCGCCAGCGCCGTGAGGAACCAGGTGGCGAGGGAGTCCGCGTTCACCGCGATCGGCAGCCGCACCGGTCCCAGCCCCTCGGCCATGCCCAGCTCGGCCCGCGCGTCCCGCTCCAGCCGGGCCAGCTGCCGGGCGAAGCGGACCACCACTTCCCCGGATTCAGTCGCCCGCACGGGCTTCGTCCGCATCAGCAGCACCCGCCCGGTGCGCTGTTCCAGCGCCTTGACCCGCTGGCTGACGGCGGAGGGCGTCACGTGCAGGGCGGCCGCCGCCGCGTCGAAGGTGCCCTCGTCCACCACCGCCAGCAGTGTCCGTACCTGGTCGAGAGGAAGCTCATCCATCACGAGTGCTAATGGTACGTAAAAATCTTTAGCTGTACTGAACCCGATGCGCTGCCTACGGTCGAAGGCATGACACACGGCATCATCACGGCGGCCCTCGCCGGCTTCGGCACCGGACTCTCCCTCATCGTCGCCATCGGCGCGCAGAACGCCTTCGTCCTCCGCCAGGGCGCGCGCCGCCACGCGGTCCTCGCCGTGGTCGCCATCTGCGCCGTCTCCGACGCGCTCCTGATCGCCCTCGGCGTCGCCGGGGTCGGCGCGTTCGTCACCGCCTGGCCCGCCGCCCTCACCCTCGTCGGGATCGCCGGGGGCGGATTCCTGATCTGTTACGGAGTCCTCGCGGCCCGCCGGGTGCTGCGGCCTACCCCGGGCGCCGCCCTCAGTACGGACGGGGCCACCGCCGGGTCCGGCCGCCGGGCCGTACTGACCTGCCTGGCCATGACCTGGCTCAACCCGCACGTCTACCTGGACACCGTCCTGCTCCTCGGCTCCCTCGCCGCAGACCGGGGCGACCTGCGCTGGGCCTTCGGCATCGGGGCCGGCCTGGCCAGCCTGACCTGGTTCGGCACCCTGGGGTACGGGGCCCGGCTGCTCAGCGGTCTGCTGGCCCGCCCGGCCGCCTGGCGGGTGCTGGACGGCCTGGTCGCTGCGACCATGGTCACGATGGGCGGCCTGCTCCTGGCCCGCGCCTGACGTCCGCATGCCGGGCCGTACGCGATAGTGCCAGGGCACGCCCAACGCCGCGTACCGACGCCCCCTGGAGCCCACCGTGCCCGACCGCCCCTCCCCCGACGAGGTGCGGGCGTACTACGCCACCCAGCCCGCCCCGCTCGTGGCCGCCACCGGCATCATCGTGGACACGCACGGGCGGGTACTCGTACTCACCACCTCGTACAAGGCGGATCTGGAACTGCCCGGCGGCACGGTGGAGGACACCGAGACCCCGGAGGCGGGGCTGGCGCGCGAGTTGGAGGAGGAGCTGGGCCTCACCGTGCCCGTCGGCCGGCTGCTCGCGGTGGACTCCCGGCCGCCCGGCCCGCTCGGACGCTCACTCGTGGTGCACGTCCACCTCGTCGGTCCCCTGCCGCCGGCCGAGGCCGCCGCGCTCTCCTTCCCGGACGGCGAGATCACCGAGGCGCGCTGGCTCGGGCCGGACGAGGCCTGCGCGGCCCTCCCCGCCCGCATCGCACCCCGGCTGCGCGCCGGCCTGGCCGCCCTGCACACCGGCTCCGTGGCGCACCTGGTCGAGGGGGTGCCCCAGCCCGGCTCCCCGGCCGGCCTCGACCCGGCCGACCGCGCCGCCCTGGAACACGCGGGCACCCTCGACGCCGCGGGCCACCGCGCCAGCCGCCCGAAGGCGCTGACCGCGGCGAGCGTGCTGTTCACCGATGCCGACGGCCGGATCCTGCTGGTGCGGCCCGCGTACGGCGACACCCGCCGGTGGCAGCTGCCGGGCGGCGGCATCGACAGCGACCTCGGCGAGACTCCGCGCGCGGCCGCCCGGCGCGAGGTCCACGAGGAGATCGCCCTCGACGTCGCCCCGGGACGCCTCCTGGCCGTCGACTGGTCCCACAAGCCGGGCCGGCTGGCCCGCGTCCGCTTCGTCTACGACGGCGGCGTCCTCGACGCCCGGGCCCTCGCCCGGATCCGGCTGAACCCCGGCGAGCACCTCGAATGGCGTACGGCCTCCCCCGTCGAACTCCGCGACCTGCTCAAACCCTCACTGCGCCGCCGCGTCAAGGCCTGCCTCACCGCCCGCGCCACCGGCACGGGCCCCCTGGAACTCCACGCGGGCCGCCCGGCCCAGGCCGACTGACCGCTGCTGCCCCCGGCCTCGTCGCACCGGGGACGGGGGCAGCAGCCTTCGGACGGGCCCAGCTCCCTGGACGTTCAGCCCTCTTTGACCGGCACGCTGAATCCTCTGTTGCGGATCAGGACGCGCTCCACCTCATCGCCGATCTCGAACGTGCCTTCCACGTCCGTGGGCGTGATGACTTGCGCGACGAGCCCACTGGGCTCGTCTTCCGTCAGGTTCAGGTGCAGCTCGTCAGGGGTGGGGACGAGCGGTGGGGACGCAAGTTCCAACTTGAGCTTGAAACCCGGTGTGTGGCACGAGCACGTGCCCTTCACCGCAACCCGGCGCCCGCCCTTGCCGTCCCGGTATGCCGTGGCAGTGAAGTCCTGAGCGCCGGCGTCGCAGGCGAAGTCGTTCGTGGGCTCAGACATGGCTACTCCCCTCGTCTACTCGTTGCTTGACAGGTCACACGCGCATCCAGTCTCAGTACGCTCGATGACCGCCGCAATCGGAGGCGGGGTTTTCCCGCACATGGCTGCGCCTGTCGTGCGGGTCCTCCCGGGCGGTGATATGCAGCAAGGAAGTCCCGGGCCTGTGGGCATGGAGAAGGACCCCAAGAACTCGGTGTCCCGGTTCCGGGCCGCCCGTACGGTCCGGCGGGCACCAGGCCAGGCCCACAACCCCTCCCGCGGCGGCCGTTCCATGCTCAGTGTTTGCCACCGGCGGCCGAGGTGAAGCGGAGTACCGGCGCGGTGACCACAGGGTCTCCCGGGGAGGCCACGGACCACAGACCGCCGTCGATCTCCGCGGCAGGCTTGCCGCTCCCGGGTACGGCCGGTGCGACCCGAGCGCTGACGAACTCTCCTTCCTGGGGAACGGGGAGGCCGAGCTGACGGGCGAAGTCCTGGTGTGAACGGTAGTCGCCCATGATGATGATCCCCTCGTGCCGCAGTGCCGAGCGGGACCCGCCGTTTCCGCGGATGCGCTTCATGTAGTCCTTCTGCTGAGCCACGCTGCGGACCACGTTGCGTCCGATCCGACGCTGCTGGACCCGCCGGAACAGTTCGTTGAGCCGCGCCTGGCCGGAAGGCTTGTCGAGGACGGCCTCGCGGTCGGTGTCGGGCATGTGCAGCAGAATGTTCTCCGGGAGTTGCGCGCTGTGCCAGAGCCAGCGGACCTTGTCCCGGTGCTCGGCCTTGACCGTGCGCTTCAGGTCCCGGTTGTTGCCGGAGTTGAGCCACTCGGGATTCAACCGCAGCAGGCCGGCGCTCCACCGGCTCAGGTTGTCATCCGCCCAGACCAGAAGGCAGAGGTGGCCCATTGCCTCGGGAGGGAGCATCCAGCCGCCGAATACGACGCTGAACTTGCAGTCGACGTCGACCCCCGCGATGCGGAAGTCCATATCGTGACCGTCCTCGAAGTGGAACTCACGCTGGATCGCGATGTCCACCAGGGTCCCGAGGTGCGTCTTCTCCGTCTTGAACAGGTCCTTCACGTCGTAGCGGCCGGTCCGAGGGCCGTCGAGCACCTCGTCAATGGCGTCCCGCAGGACACGTCCCATGCGCGTGCCGTCCGGGTCCGCGGCCAGCACGGCGCGGGCCACCGCGGTGAGTTCCGGGTCGTCCGCTCGCGTGTCCGTAAGCCGGTTCAGTACCTCGGCGGCGTGGGCCGGCCTGTTCTTGGGGTAGGTGGCCAGGAGTTCCGTGACGAGCGCGTCGAACGCGGGAGGGGCGCCGGTGCGGAGTCCCGGGTGGAGATGCGGGCCTCCGTGCACCCAGGCGTTGCGCACTGCGCGGGCGTCCCGGGCAGGAGCCGCACCCGTGGCCATCGCGTAGAGCAGGCAGCCGAGTGCGTACAGGTCGCTGCGGTGGTCGGCCGTGTTCTCGAAGAGTTCCTCGGGCGACCGGTACGGGGGCAGGGGACCGGACAGCTCGGGGGTGCTCCCCCGGTGCCCGTCGCCGTCGGTGCCCGGCATTCCGTGGGCACCCAGCCCGGGATCAGTGACGAGTATCCGCCCGTCGCGGCGCACCACCAGGGCCGAAGGGCTGAGATCCAGGTGGAGCAGGCCGTTCAGGTGGAGCTGGGCGAGGACCCCGGCGATCTGTCCGCCGACCGCTCTGATCACCTCCAGGGGCAGTTTTCCGGGGGCAAGGTTCAGCAGTTGCCCGAAGTTCTCCTCCCCGTCGACCGGATCCGTCACGAGGTACGGACGACCGTCGTGGAACCCGGAGCCGCCGACACGCGCCAGCCCCTGGATGTCGAGTGTGGCCAGCCGATCTGCGTCGGCGAGGAACCTGTGCCTTCCGGCTTTGCTCGTGATGGGTGTGTGGAACAGCTTGAGGCCCACCTCCCGGCCCTGTTGCTCGTCCGTCGCCCGCCAGATGTCCGACGTCGCTCGGCCGTGCCGCCGCTGGTCCAGCCGGTAGCGTCCGTCGACAAGCGTGCCCGGCCCGTCTGCGAGCGTGCTCGGGCCACGGCCCAGCCTGCGTACGGTCTCCTCGGTCACCGCCACCAGGGGTTCCCCGTCCGGGCGGCCCCGCACCCCCTCGGTGCCCCCGGTCGGCACCACGACGGGGAACTCCCCCGGCCGGGACCCGGCGTAGTGCTGGATGACGGCGCCGATGCGCGCGGCCGCCGAGCGGGGCAGGGTGCGCAGCAGCACCTCACGTACCCCTGGGCGGAACGCGTAGTGGCCCGCGACGGCAGTCCTCCCGGGGGGCGCCGTGAGCAGGCCGCTGAGGACCACCTCGGCCAAGTGCTGCGGTTCGGGCCGCGCTTCCGTGGCCCTTTGGACCAGCCGCATCATGGGAAGGCTCGGTTCGCCCACCGCCAGGTGTGCGGCGAGCCGGAGGGCTTGCGGCGAGGCGTGGGCACGGAAGCCCAGGACCAGTTCCTCCGGGGAGAGGGCGCGGGGGACGGCCCGTCCGGTTTCCAGAGGGACGGCCGACGGGTCGGTGGGCAGTGTCGCAACCACCCCCGGCACTTCGGTCCCGGGTGGTCCCGCCACGAGTTTCGCCCAGTGTTCGAACCAGCGGGCGGAGGGTTCCAGCAGCGGCAGCGGCAGCCCGGCGGGCCCTTCCCCCGGCGTGTCGAACGGCGCGAACCGCAGGGCCGAGTTGGGAGCGGCCGGTCCGCGTGCCGTCAGCAGACCCGCTGAACCGGGGAGGGCGGTGCGCCGCCAGAGCCGTTCGGGAAGGGGCTGGACCACCGCCACCGGCATCGTTCGCGCCCAGCGGCCCAACGTCCGGTACCAGTCCGCGGCCGCCTCGCTCCCGGCATACCACTGGGGGCCGCTGCAGTCGCTGAGGATGAGGGCCGCGGCGCGGCCGTCGCGCGGCGGCAGAGCGGCCGGCCGCCCCCCGGGCGACTGGCGCAGCCGCCCGCCCCGAGTCAGTTCCAGGGGCCGGATCCCCCGGAACGCGCCTGTCTGCCCGATGACGCGGTGCAGCTCCCGGAACAGCGGGCGCCAGAGGGGCATCGTCGGCCCCGCGTCGTACACGAGGTAGAGGGTGAGCCAGCGCTCGGGCTTGGCCCGGAGTACGGGTAGCCAGGTACCGGGGAACGCGCCCTGGCGGGCGATCCGGTATGCCGTGCTCCGCTCGTCCAGCTCCGTGTCCAGGGGCGAGGGCACCCGGCGGCGCAGCGGGCGCAGGGCCCGCTGGAGCGGGAGGGGGTGCCCCAGCATGGGCGGCAGTGGGGCCGACAACGACGCGTACTGGCCGCCGTCGCCCGTCTCAGCGTCGGACCGGTGCGACAGCGGAAGGCCAGGACGGCCCGGGACCTGCGGCGGCGCCGGTTCACCGCCGGCGACCGCGGAATCCGCGGCGTCAGCAGGTGCGGAGGTGGATGCTTCACGCACCGGCTCGCCGGAGCCTGCCTGCGCGGCGTGCGGGGGCGTGCCGCTATGACCCGCCAGCCAGATCAGCTCGGCGAGCTCGGTCGCGGTCGCGCCGCGCCCGCCCGCCCGTTCGAGGACGTCGAGGAGCCGCTTCAGTTCAGAGGCGGACGGCTGAGCCGGCTCAGAAGTCATGGAACTCCGCCGGGCCGAGATGGGTCATGAGGCTGGCGGCCAGGGCCTGGCGCGACTCGGCCTCCAAACCGGGGATCCTGGAGAGGTAGATGGCGTTGAGCAGCTGGTCGGTGGCCAGTTCACCCGTGCTGCTGCGCTCCAGGAACGTCTCGATCATCCGCTTCGTCTCCCCGTCCCCTTCCCCGAGATGCGCCCGCACGATCGCTTCCAGATGGTCCGGCTCGGGCCGGCGGAGGTGCAGAGGCACGCACCGGCGCAGGAACGCGGGCGGGAACTCCCGCTCGCCGTTGCTGGTCAGCACGATGAACGGGAAGGCGCGGCAGCGCACGCGCCCCCGGTCGACGGCGACACGGCTTTCGCTGCCCGAGACCATCAGCCGCGCCGTGGGCGTGTGCCGGGCGGCACGAACCAGCTCCGGGATCTCGTACTGCCCCTCCTCCAGCACGTTGAGCAAGTCGTTCGGCAGGTCGAGGTCGCTCTTGTCGATCTCGTCGATGAGCAGCACGCGGGGCCGCTCGTAGGGGAGCAGGGCGGTCCCCAGGGGTCCGAGCCGCAGGTGGTCCTCGATGGCGTCGCCCGCGGGGTCCCCGTCGCCGGACTCCGCCGGCCGCACCCGCCCCGCAGCCTTGCTGGCGGCGTAGAGGCGGGCCATCGGGTCGTACTGGTACAGGCCGTCCTGGAGGGTGCTGCGGCTGGTGACGTTCCAGCGCAGCACGGGCCCCAGCTTCAGTTCCCTGGCCACGGCATAGGGCAGGGACGACTTGCCACTGCCGGGCGGCCCGGAGATCAGCAGCGGCCTGCGCAGGACCAGGGCCGCGTTCACCAGTTCGATGCTTTCCCGCGTGGCCCGGTACGTGCTCGCCCGGTGCTTCCGGTCGGGGGATGCGGAGTCGTCCTCCTGCAGAGGAAGGGGCAGCGCCGGTCCGCCGTCGAAGGCCCGCCAGGGCGGGGGGCCGGGCAGGCGGGACACGCCGTCGTGTGGCTCTTCCGTACCGGTGTACACGGGCCACGTGGACATGGGAGTTCTCCAGATCGCTCGGCTGTCGCTCAACTGACCGGGGACTGCGGGTAGATGTTCGCCTCCGGGAAGCACCGCGGATCCTCCCAGACGAGGGTGAGGCCGGCGGCCCAGTGCGGTTCGGACTCCTCGGCCATGTACGCCTCGCTCCGCAACTCACGAACGTGACGGGGGAGGTCTGCCGGGGGCAGCGAAGCCAGACGCTCCTCCAGGGAATCAAGGAACCGGGTACCGGCGCAGAAGTGTTCAGCCGTGGGACCCCCGTCGCGTCGGCACGTACAGACCGACCGCGGCCAGACGATGACGGGCACCGCCGCGTTCAGGCCCGCCTGCAGCAGACTCCGCGCCTGATCGGTGTCGGGGGGCGACCCGTATCCCACGGCCGTGTGCTGCCCCCTGAGCCGGACGGTGAGCTTGGCGGGGTCCTCGAGGCTCCCGCACTCGACCCGGTGCCACGCGGTGCCTGCACGCCGGTCGAGGGTCTGCCAGACCTTCTCCAGCTTGAACTGGAGCCTGGACTGCCGGCGTCGGCCGACATCCATCACCACGACGGGCGAAGAACATCCCAGCGGAGTCGGGTCGTCTGCGCTCGTGTGCCACTCGTCGACGGGCTCGCCGAGCCAGTCTCCGGGAAGCGCGAAGGCTATGAGCTCGTCCCCGCTGCGATCGATCTGCCGGAAGGCATGGTCGAGGCGTTCCCTCACGTACTCCTGCACGTACCGCCTGGCGAGGGTGTTGGTGGCCACGAGTTGCGCGCGCCCGTCGCGGATCGCGTAGATCGAGACGAGGTACGCGTCGTGGTCGGCGCCGCTGCGTTCGATCTCGACCAGGACCGGGGACCACTTCACGTCCGAGTCCTCCACCGGGCGGGGCTTCGGTTTTTGCGGCGCCGTTCCCTTCAGGTGGTCTCCCGCCCACGTGTACAGCGCACGGCGGACGGCCAGGTCCTGGGCTCGGTCGGCGAGGAACGCGGCGAGGTCCGCCCAGGGCGAGGTCCCCGGGACGGGGCTGACCTCTGTCAGCAGGAACCAGGCGACGTCCCACAAGGACAGGAACCCGCCGGCGGGCGGGAGCGGCGGCAACGGGGTCAGCGGTTCCATGACGCTCCGGTACGCGGCCTCCGGGGCGCAGTCGTCCGCGCACCCCTCGACGAGGTCACGCAGCCGGGCCACCGCCTCGGGAGCGTGACCGGGCACGGGCACCAGTCCTGCTGCACCTGGCCAGTGCCGGACGAGCGCCCGGGAGGGGAGCATCCTTCCTCCCCCTCCCGCCGGGTACCTGGCGGTGACCATGCCCACCACCTCGCCGGTGTCCTCCCGCACGACCGCTGCTCCGCTGAATCCCTGCTCCAAGGGCTGGCCGTGGCCCGTCCAGGCCTCCAGCTGGAGCCACTCCCCCGCGATCAGCTGGTCGCTGGTGCTCCGGAACTCGCCGAGGATCCCCTCGTCGTAGCCGCGGGGAAAGCCGTACGCGGTCAGCTTGGTCACCGGATGCGTGTACGCCGCGTCGACGGCGGCGAACCGGGCCGGCGTCACGCTCACCGGCCGATCGAGTTCCAGCACCGCGACATCGCCCCGGGCCTGGTCCGCCCTGGGCCAATGGCCTCCGGCGATCACGGTTGCTTCGAGCGCGCCGAGGTCCGGGTGCTGGGCGAACCTCACCTGGGCGCGCTCCGCGCCGTCCACAACGTGTGCGCAGGTCATCACATGACGGTCGGTCACCAGAAACCCGGAGCCGATACCGCCCGCACAAACCTGCACCTGCCAGGACTGCGAGCCCATCAGCCGGCCGGGGTTCCCCCATCGGCGCCTGGCGTCCAGCTGAGTTTCACCACGAGATGCCCCTCCATGGAGGTCTTGGCGATGACCGCCCCGGCCTCGGCGGTGAGCTTCACGCCGAACTCGATCTCGACTGCGTCGGGCTTGAGCTGTCCGTCGCGGAAGACGCGCAGCGCCGACTCGGCCGCGGTGTGGATGCTCTCCAGCGCGCCGTTGAAGGTCTGCCCCGCCTGCCGCAGCACACCGTCCCCGCGGGACACGGGCCGGGCGCCGCGGCTCTCTTCGTCGACGGCAACCACGACCGAAGCGCCACTGTCCGTCTTGAACTCGAGCAATTCGTCCACATGTCCCCCCGCACTAACCTCGAAACAGCAACATCATTCTATGACCCCGCCAACCCCCGGCTCACGCCTCCTCGTCACGGCCGGCTCCCACCTCCACGGCGCCCACCCGGGCCACGACACCTGCGTCGACGCGGTGCTGAACCCCTCCCTGACAAGCGGACACCCGCCGACACGGGACTCTGGTCCCACCCGGCCCCCAGAAACGGCCAAAAGCCGTGTCGGATTTCTCCAACACGGCTTCTGACCTGCGACTCTTTCGAGTCGGGACGACAGGATTTGAACCTGCGACCCCTTGACCCCCAGTCAAGTGCGCTACCAAGCTGCGCCACGTCCCGATGCGCGCTGACCTGGGGTTTACCCTGGCTGAACGCGCAGGAGAACAATACCGCACTTCGCGGGGTGGTCGCGCGCACCTTTCGCTCCCCGGCACGGGGCGGGCAGCTTCTTGACCTCGACCGCACTTGAGGTTGCATGATCCATGCATGACGCAGGCAATCGCGGACACGGGATTCCGCTACGAGGATCTGGGCCGGCTCATCGGCCTCATGACCGGGGCCGAGAAACACGGGGGCCCGCCGCCACCTCCACGCTCGACGTGCTGTGGGTGCTCTACGACCGGGTACTGCGGGTGGCGCCCGGGACCGCCGAGGACGCCGGGCGGGACCGGTTCCTGCTGTCCAAGGGGCACGGGCCGATGGCGTACTACGCCGTCCTCGCCGCCAAGGGCTTCTTCCCGGCCGAGTGGCTGCCCGGCTTCGGCTCGTACGACTCGCCGCTCGGGCACCACCCGGACCGCACCCTCATCCCCGGCGTGGAGATCGGCAGCGGGTCCCTGGGGCACGGGCTGCCGCTCGCCGTGGGCAGCGCGCTCGGGCTGCGCGCCCAGGGGCTGGACGAGCCGGCGGTGTGGGTGCTGATCGGCGATGCCGAGCTGGACGAGGGCAGCAACCACGAGGCGCTCGCCTACGCGGGCTCCGCCGGGCTGGAGCGGCTGCACACGGTGGTGATCGACAACGACTCCGCGACGCACGGCTGGCCCGGCGGGATAGCGGCCCGCTTCGAGGCGGCCGGCTGGTCCGCGGCAACCGTGGACGGACGGGACCACGCCGCGCTGCACGCCGCGTTCACCGAGCCGCATCCCGGCCGGCCGCATGTCGTGGTCGCCCGGGTCGAGAAGAAGTTCTGAGGGCGGGGAGAGCCATGGACACCATGCGGGAACGCTTCATCTCGGTCACGTCGGACCTTCTCGACGAGGATCCCCGGCTGGCCCTGGTGCTCGCCGAGATCACCATGGACGGCTTCCGCCCCGCCCAGCAGCGGCATCCGGACCGGGTGATCAACGTCGGGATCAGGGAGCAGCTCCTCGTCGGCGTCGGCGGCGGCCTGGCCCTCACCGGCCTGCGACCGGTCGTCCACACCTTCGCCAGCTTCCTCGTGGAGCGGCCGTTCGAGCAGGTCAAGCTGGATTTCGGGCACCAGGGCACGGGCGGCGTGCTCGTCAGCGCGAGCGCCAGCTACGACTGGCCGGCCGGCGGATTCACACACATGGCGCCGGGCGACGTGGCCCTGCTCGACACCCTCGACGGCTGGACGGTGCACGTCCCGGGCCATCCGGACGAGGCGGAGGCGCTGCTCCGCCACGCGTACGCCGCCGGTGACGACAAGGTGTACGTCCGGCTCTCCCAGCAGTCGAACACGGCCCCGCGTCCGGTGGATGGCCTGCGGTTCCAGACCGTACGGGAAGGACGGGCGGGTGTGGTGGTCGCCGTCGGCCCGCTGCTCGACAACGTCCTGGCGGCGACCGAGGGCCTGGACCTGACGGTGTTGTACGCCCCCACCGTGCGCCCCTTCGACGACGCCGGCCTGCGCGCGGCGGCCCTGCGCGGGCCGACCGGCCGCGCCGCGGCCGACGTGGTCCTCGTCGAGCCCTATCTGGCGGGCACGTCCACGGCCGCGGCCAACGACGCCCTGGCCGACACCCCCCACCGGGTGCTGGGCCTGGGCGTGACACGGGCCGAACTGCGCCGCTACGGCACCATCGACGAGCACACGGCGGCGCACGGCCTGGACCCGCGGTCCCTGCGGGAACGCATCACGGGGTTCCGGACGCCGAACTGAACACCGCGGCCTGCCTCCCGCCCGCCCACCCGCGGCGGCACGATCTCCGTGCCGCCGCGCGCGTTCAGCCCGCGCCGCCCTCGGACAGCTCCGGATGGGCCGCCGCCACCCGTTTCGGGGCGGCCTGGAGCCAGGAGTCGATGAGGATCGAGCGCAGTTCGCCTTCGTCCTCCACCGCCTCGAGGCGGACCCGCAGCCAGGCGTAGTTGTCGTCGTGGCCCTCGCGCACGAAGAACTTCTCCGGCTCCGCAGCGATCAGCTCGGCCCTGTCCTCTTTGGGGCACTTCACCCCTATGGAGGTGTCGTCGTCGCCCAGCGCGGCGAAGACCTTCCCGCCCACCCGGAAGGTGGGCATGCCCCAGGCGAGCTTCTCGCTGCTGTCCGGCAGCGACAGGGCGATCGTACGGACGTCCTGCGCGGTGGTGCCCATCCCGCGACTCCTCTCCGGCCACCGGTGAACCCTCGTCCACGACCGTAGACCCCGCCACTGACATTGATACTCGTAGCGGGTTCCGGTGGTCGTGGCTCTGCCACTGACTGACGCCCTGCTGGGCTGTCTTCCCGTTGTACCGTCCGGCT
>NZ_JBEZLW010000035.1:0-63421 GCF_040652395.1 Streptomyces sp. NPDC048269 | reverse complement strand
CGCTCCTCGTCCGTCAGCACCAACTCGGCCTTCGGCCGCCCCATCGCCATACCGAAAGCCTACAACTGAACAGAACTCCAGACTCAGAACACTAGGTCGCCTCGTCAAAGTCCCGTCTGGCTGGCCTTCGCTGCTTTGACGACCCTCCCCAGGGGCCCTGTCCGGGCGCCCGTTCACACGTCCCGGCGGCCGACCACCACGTACGAGGCCGCCACCGCGCCGCCCGCGACCAGCAGGATGAGCGTCATGTGGGCGAGGCCGGCGGGCGCCGCGGCCGTCTCCGAGCCGCCCTCCGACATGCCGAACAGCTGCATCATGGCCACCGGAGCGTTGTACCGGAGGATCAATTGCCCCAGGGGGGCGGCCGACTCCCAGGCGCTGAGCATGCCGCCTATCGCCGGCGGCAGCGTGACGAGGCCCAGCATCACCGCGACCGCCCCGGCGGAATGCCGCACGAGCGCGCCGACGGCGAGCGCGAGCACCCCGAGGAGGGTGACGTAGAGGATGCCGGCCAGCGCCCCGAACCACTCGGCGGCCGCGTGGGGCCCGGCGGCGGAGCCGTTGTGCACGAGCGCCGCGGCCAGCCCGACCAGGAAGACCGACCCGGCGGTGACGAGGAAGGCCGTGACGCTGAAGACGAGGTACTTCGCGGTGAGCACCCGGTGCCGCTCCGGTGCGGCGGTGAAGGTGGTCCGCACCAGTCCGGTTGCGTACTCCGAGGTGATCGTCAGGACGCCGAGGACGATCACCGCGAGCTGCCCGATCAGCAGGCCGAAGAGGGCGGGCGTGGTGAAGGAGATGCCCGCGTAGTCCTGGTCCTGGGTCTGCACCACGAACAGCAGGCCGGCGCCGACGACGGTCAGCACGAGCGAGCCGAGCGTCCACAGCGTGGAGCGGACCGAGATCAGCTTGGTCCACTCCGAGGCCAGGGCGTGTCCCAGGTGCGGCCGCGGTGTCGGCAGCGGCGAGCTGTAGCTCTTCGGCTGGTCCGCGGTCGTCGGCGGGGTCATCGGGCTTCCTCGGAGTCGTTCTGGGCGGCCTGGGCGAGCTCGCCGGGGTTGTCCGGCATCAGGAAGGGCCGGCTGCCCGCTCCGGGTGGCGGGGGAGCGAAGAACCCCGTCCGGGGGATCTCGGGGGCGGCAGGTTCGTCCTCCCATGCCGGGACGGTCAGCGGTTCCGGCTCCCACAGCTCGGCACGCGGGTCGTCGGTGGAGGTGTACTCCAGGGAGGACTGGGTCATCCGCATGTACGCCTCCTCCAGCGAGGCCCGGTGCGGCGAGAGCTCCCACAGCCGTACGCCGGCCTGGTGCGCGAGGTCCGAGATGCGGGGGAGCTCCAGCCCGGTCACGCGCAGTGCTCCGCCGGGCTCCTGGAGGACCCGCCCGCCCGCCTTGGTGAGGGTCGCACCCAGCGTCTCCCAGCCATCTGGATCAGTGTCGGCCGCGCGTACCCGAGCGAATCCGGCCGAGTTGTGCGTGATGAACTCCTGGGTGCCCATGTCGGCCAGCAGCCGTCCCCGGCCGATCACGATCAGGTGGTCGGCGGTGAGCGCCATCTCGCTCATCAGGTGCGACGAGACGAGGACGGTACGTCCCTCGGAGGCGAGTCGGCGCATCAGGTTGCGGACCCAGAGGATGCCCTCGGGGTCGAGCCCGTTGACGGGCTCGTCGAACAGGAGCACCTGGGGGTCCCCGAGCAGGGCGGTGGCGATGCCGAGCCGCTGGCCCATGCCGAGCGAGAAGCCCTTCGTACGCTGCCGGGCGACGTCATGGAGGCCGACCACGGCCAGCACCTCGTCCACCCGCTTCTCCGGGATCCCGGAGAGCTGGGCGATCGAGAGCAGGTGGGTGCGGGCCCGGCGGCCGCCGTGCACTGCCTTGGCGTCGAGCAGGGCTCCGACGTGCCGCTGGGCGTTCGGCAGCTCCCGGAAGGGGAGGCCGTTGATCGTGACATGGCCGGAAGTGGGCCGGTCGAGGCCAACGATCATGCGCATGGTGGTGGATTTCCCGGAGCCGTTGGGCCCCAGGAAACCGGTCACGTGACCCGGCCTGACCTGGAACGACAGCTGGTCGACGGCGGTCTTGGCGCCGAAGCGCTTGGTCAGGCCGACTGCCTCGATCATTTTGCTGCCCCTTACCAGGCCGGGACGACTTTCGCCCGCGTAAGGGTTAAGAGGATATCGAGTCTCCTGTGGTTCCGTCCCGGGCCGGATCCCTGAGCTGCCCCTGAGACCGACCCGGGCATCACCCGTAGTCCCTCAGGAGGGTGCGGACGTCACGCGTCCCTCTTCTTGAGGACGAGGTAGCCCCCGAGTACCGAGGCGGCCACCCACAGCAGCATGATCCCGAGACCGCCCCAGGGGCCGTAGGGCGTCTCGGAGCTTCCCATGGCGTCCGGCACGATCTGCATGATCTTGGATCCTGCCTTGTCGGGCAGGTACTGGCCGTACTTACGGGTCGCTTCGAAACCGCTGAGGAGGTTCGAGACGATCAGGAAGAACGGGATCAGGATGCTGATCGAGGCGACCGAGCTGCGCAGCATGGCGGCCACGCCCATGGAGAACAGGGCGAGGAGCGCCATGTACAGGCCGGCGCCGATCACCGCGCGCAGGACGTTCTCCCCGTCGATGCCGATGCCGTGGTTCCCCAGGATCGCCTGGCCGAGGAAGAACGACACGAAGCTGGTGAGCACTCCGACCAGCAGGGCCAGCGCCGTGGCCACGGCGAGCTTGCCCAGCAGGAAGCGCCCGCGTCCGGGTACGGCGGCCAGTGAGGTGCGGATCATGCCCGAGCTGTACTCGGTACTGACTACCAGCACCCCGAAGACGATCATTGCCAGCTGGCCGAACTGCATCCCGCTGAAGCTGAGCAGGGTGGGGTCGAACGTGGCCCGTTCGATCTCGCTCATGCTGTCGAAGCCCGCGTTGACCAGGGCGCAGAAGATGGCACTGAACCCGACGGTGGCGATGAGGGCGAGGGCGAGGGTCCAGCTCGTGGAGGCGACCGTACGGATTTTGGTCCACTCGGACTGGAGGACGGCGGAGAAGGCCATGCTCACTCACCGCCCTTGCGCGTCGCCTCGTAGCCGGCGCCCCAGCCGGGGACGTCGGCCGGCCGGGAAGGATTGTCGGCGGCCATGCCCACGGGCACGGGCGCGCCCGGCGCGTGGGCGTGGTACTCGACGGAGTCCGCCGTCATGCGCATGAACGCTTCCTCCAGTGAAGCCCGTTGCGGGCTGAGTTCGTGCAGCACGATCTGGTGCTGGGCGGCCAGCTCGCCGAGCCGCTCCGGGCCCACGCCGTCGATCTCCAGCGCGCCGGTGGCCGGCACGCTGATGGCGTCGATGCCCGCCTCGTGCAGGACGTCCTTGAGCCGCTCCTGCTGGGGCGAACGCAGCCGGACGTAACTCCGCGAGTTCTGGTGGATGAAATCAGCCATCGACAGGTCTGCCAGCAGCTTTCCCTGACCGATGACGACCAAATGGTCCGCCGTCAGGGCCATTTCGCTCATGAGGTGGGAGGAGACGAAGATCGTCCTTCCCTCCGCAGCCAGCCCCTTCATGAGATTCCTGATCCAGAGAATTCCCTCCGGGTCCAGACCATTGACGGGTTCGTCGAACATCAGGATTTTGGGATCACCCAGCAGTGCGGAGGCGATTCCCAGCCGCTGGCCCATGCCCAGCGAAAATCCTTTCGACTTCTTCTTCGCGACGGGCGTCAGGCCGACCAGGTCCAGCACCTCGGCGACCCGGCGCTGCGGGATCCGGTTCGACTGGGCCAGGCAGAGAAGGTTGTTGTATGCAGTTCGGCCACCGTTCATCGCTTTCGCGTCCAGCAGTGCCCCGATGTATTTCAGCGGTTCCGGCAGGTCCCGGTAGTGCTTCCCGTCGATCCGGACCGTACCGCTGGTCGGGTTGTCGAGGTCGAGCATCATGCGCATGGTCGTGGACTTCCCCGCCCCGTTGGGGCCGAGGAAGCCGGTCACCACCCCCGGTCTGACCTGGAAGCTGAGGTTGTCCACGGCGGTCTTGGCGCCGAATCGTTTCGTAAGGCCCTCGAGCTCGATCATGCGGGCCACGCTAGAACGCCGAGGGGCCGCACGCCACCTCAAACAGGTGACATGCGGCCCCACATGTGCCCTTTTCGCTACCAGCGAGTAGACACCGGCCCTCCGAACGGTGCTGTACTGCTAGCGGCTCTGCTGTGCCGGGACCCCGCGCGAGACCGGCTCGTCGTCGACGATCGGGTTGGCCGCCGCGACGGCCGCACCGGTCAGCGTCGCCAGCATCTCGCGGACGTTGGTCAGCTGCGCGTTGATGGAGTCGCGGCGGTTGGTGAGTGCCGCCAGCTCGCGCTCGGACTCGCTGCGGATACGGTCCGCCTTGGCGTTGGCGTCGGCCACGATGTCCTCGGCCTGGCGCTGCGCGGTCTCCACGGTCTGACGAGCACGGCGCTCGGCGTCCGTACGCAGCTTCTCGGCCTCCAGGCGCAGCTGCTCTGCGCGGTGCTCGATCTCCGCGAGGCGCTTCTCGGCCTTGGCCTGACGCGAAGCCAGGTCGCGCTCGGACTGCTCACGGCGCTTGGCCAGGTTGGTCTCGAAGTCCGCGGCGGCCTGGGCGGCCTTGGCGCGGGTCTCCTCGAACAGGGCGTCGGCCTCCTCGCGCTTGGAGGCCGCGTCCTTCTGGGCCTCGGCGCGCAGGGTGGAGGCGTCGCCCTTGGCCTTCTCGACGATGCGGACGCCCTCGTCCTCCGCCTTCGACTTGCGGTCGGCGGCGAACGACTCGGCGTCGTTGCGCACCTGCTGGGCAGCCGACTCGGCCAGCTCACGGTGCTGCTCGGCCGCGCGACGGGCCTCCTCGCGCAGGTCCTTCGCCTCCTCCTCGGCCAGGCGCAGGATCTTCTCGACCCGGGCGCCGAGGCCGGCGTACGACGGCTCGGCGTCGTTCACCTGGGCCTGGGCGTTCTGCGTTTCGAGGTGCAGCTCCTCGATCCGCTTTTCCAGAGAGTTGATACGTCCAAGGGCGCTGTCGCGGTCGGAGACCAGCTTGGTAATGCGGTCGTCCACCTGACCGCGGTCGTAACCACGCCGCACGAGCTCGAAGCCGAAGGGGGAGGAAGTGTCGCTCATGGGGTTCCTGTCGAATGAGACCGATGAGGTGCTACGTGAGGTGTCTAAGGGGAATCCTAGGCGCCAGGGCGGCGTGTCATCGAGTCAATCCACGTTTGATCTGGACAATGACACCCCTTTTGAGTGGCAAGGCGACAGAATGCTTGTCACCCGTTCGCCTGAACCTTCATCAGGACCACACAATCCGCGCGCTGACTACCCCTCCGACGACTTGCCACCCGAACGAGTGGAACCCGCTGCCGCGCCGGCCTTCACGCCCCCCGCACCCTGGCCGCCGACCGTGGGCTTTCCGCCACCCGAAGGCGCCTCGAATGATTCCAACGCCTCTAGAACGTCCTGGACACGGGAGATCTCCGCCTGGATGTCCTCGCGGCGGCGCACCAGTACCTCCAGCTCACGACGGCCTTCCTCGACGAGACGTTCGGCCTCCGCCGTCGCCTCCGCGAGGGCCCTCTCGGCCTGCCTGGCCAGCTCGGCCTTCTTCTGCTCGGCCTCCTTCAGCAGCGCCTCGGCCTTGCGCACCGCGGCGATGCGCACCTTGCTCGCCTCGCTGCTCGCGTCCGACACCAGCGCCTTGGCCTTCGCCTCGGCTTCGACGCTCTGCTCGGTGGCAGCCCGTACCAGCTTGTCGACGCGCTCGCCGGCCGACTTCATCTGCTCGGCCGACTCCCGGCGGGCCCGCTCGTGCAGCTCCTCGACCTCGGACTCGACCCGGGAGCGCAGCTCCTCCGCCCGCTCCCTTATGGCCGACGCGTCCGTGCGCGCCCCGACCAGCAGTTCGTCCGCGTCCGTACGGGCCTTCTCCACCAGGGAGTTGCCCTCCACGGTCGCCTCCGAGGTGATCCGCGCGGCCTCCTTGCGGGCCGCGTCGACCATCGCGTCGGCCTGCTCCTCGGCGGCCGTGGTGGCGGCCAGCGCCTGCTTGCCCGCCTCGGCGGTGAGCTTGTCGGCCTCGGCCGAGGCCTCGGTGATGAGCCGGTCGACCTGCTCCGCGGCCTCGCTGCGGCGCTTGTTGGCCTGCTCGCGGGCCTCGTCCAGCAGCCGCTCGGACTCCGCGCGGGCCTCCGTACGGATGCGCTCGGCCTCGTTCGCGGCCTCCGCCTTGACCCGCTCGGCCTCCGACCGGGTACGCGTCGCGTGCTCCTGTGCCGAGGACAGCGCCTCCGACGCCTCCGCGCGCAGCCGCTCGGCCTCGTTCGCGGCCTCGCCGACCGTGCGCTCGTTCGCCTTGCGGGTCTCGGTGGTGAGCTTGTCGGCCTCCGACGCGGCCTCGGTGATGAGCCGGTCCGCCTGCTCGGCGGCCTCGGTCCGCAGCCGGTTGGCCTCGGCGCGCGCCTCGTCCAGCGTCTGCTCGGACTCCCGCTCGGCGCTCGCCAGGGTCTCGTTCGCCGCGACCGTGACGCGGTCCGCCTCCGCAGTGGCCTCGCCGATGATCCGGCCGCCCTCCGCACGGGCGTCGTCCAGGGTCCGCGCCGCCTCGGCGCGCAGCCGCTCCGCCTCCGCGGCGGCTTCGCCGACCGTGAGTTCGTTGGCCGCGCGGGTCTCGTCGACCAGCCGGTCGCCCTCGGTACGGGCGTCGACCAGCACCCTCGCCGCGTCCCGCTCGGCCGCGGCCAGCGTGTCCGCCGCCTGCTTGATGAGCCGCTCGGCCTTCGCCGTCGCCTCGCCGACCGTCGCGGCGTTGGCCGCCCGGGTCTCCTCGGTGAGCCGCTCGGCCTCGGCGCGCGCCTCGTCCAGGGTGCGCGCCGCTTCGGCGCGGGTGGCCTCCGCCGCGGCCGCCGCCGCGGCGGTGATCCGCTCCGCCTCGGCGGTCGCCTCGCCGACCGTGGCCGAATTCGCCGCCAGGGTCTCCTCGGTGAGCCGCTCGGCCTCCGCCGTCGCCTCGGCCGTGATCCGGGAGCCCTCGGTGCGCGCGGCCTCCAGAGCCTCCGCCGCCTCGCCACGGATGCGGTTCGCGTCGTCCCGGGCGTCCGCCCGGGTACGGGCGGCGTCCCGCTCCGCCGCCGCCAGCGCGTCCGTGGCCTCGGTCCGTACCCGCTGGGCGTACTCGGCCGTGTCGCCGCGCAGTTGCTCGGCCTCGGCGATCGCGTCGCCGACCGTCCGCTCGGCCAGCGCCTTCGCCGCGTCCGTCTCGGCACGCGCCTCGCTGCGGATCCGGTTGGCGTCCTCGGTGGCCCGCTCCCGTTCCGCGTGCGCGTCGGCGCGGACCCGCCCGGCCTCTTCCTCGGCTTCGGTCCGGGCGCGCTCCGCCGCGTGCTCGGCCGCGCTGCGCAGTCCGGCGACCTCCTCCTCGGCCTGCTCGTGCAGCCCGGCCACGGAGTCCCGTACCTGCTGGGCGGTGGCCTCCGCCGCCGCCACGACCTCGGACGCGCGCCGCTCGGCCTCCTCGGTCAGCCAGACCGCCTCGGCCTGCGCCTCCTCGGAACGCTTGCGGGCCTGCGCCAGCAGCTCCTCGCTCTGCTCCCGGGCCTGGGCCCGCTCGTTCTCCGCGTCGGTCCGCGCCGACGCCAGGGTCTCCTCGGACTCCCGGCGGCGCCGGGTGGCCTCCTCCTGCGCGGCGGCCAGCGCCTCCGCGGCCTCCGCGGCGACCCGCTCGGCCGCCGCCTTCGCCTCGGCGCGCAGCCGGTCCGCGGTCTCCTGCGCCTCGGAGCGCACCCGTTCGGCTTCGGCCTCGGCCTCGCCGGTCAGCCGTACGGCGGCCTGCTCGGCCTCCGCGCGCACCCGGCCGGCGTCCTGCGCCGCGTCGGTGCGCAGCTGGTCGGCCTCGGTCTCCGACTGCGCCTGGAGGGTGCGGATCCGCTCCGCCGACTCGGCGCGCAGCCGGTCGGTCTCCTCGCCGGCCTCCCGGCGGATGTTCTCGGCCGCGGATCGGGCGTCGCGCAGCGTCTGCTCCGCCGTGCCCAGCCGGTTCTCGGCTTCCGTGTGCAGCCGTACGAGTTCCTCGTCGGCCTCCGCCCGCTTCGCGGCGAGGGCCTGCTCGGTCTCCGCGCGCCGGGCGAGAGCCGCCGCGTCCGCCTCGGCCCGTACGGCTTCCGCCTGCTCCTCGGCGTCGGCGCGCAGCCGCTCCGCCTCGGCGCGGGTCCGTTCCAGGGTCTCCTCGGCCTGCCGGCGCAGGGTGGTGGCCCGCTCGACGGCCTCGGCGCGGACCCGCTCGCTCTCGGCGGTGGCCCCGCCGCGCAGCTCGTCCGCGTCCGCCTTGGCCTTGCCGAGGAGTTCCTCGGCGGTCTTGGCCGCCTCCTCGATCTGCTGGACCGCCTCGCGGCGGGCCTCGCCGCGGATCCGCTCGCCCTCGGCGACGGCCTCGGCGCGCAGCTGCTCGGCCTCGCCGCGCAGCCGCCGGGCCTCCGCCTGGAGTTCGACCGTACGGGCCCGGTACTCCTCGGTGTCGTCCTTCGCAGCGCCCTTGAGCTCATCGGCCGTGGCCGCCGCCTGCAGGCGCAGCCGCTCGGCCTCCGCCTCGGCCTCGCGGCGGATCCGTTCGGCTTCCTCGGACGCGGCCTTCGTGGTGGCCCGGGCGTCCTCCGAGGCCTTGTTCAGTACGTCCTCGGCGGTGCGGGCGGCCTTCGCCAGCTGCGCCGCGGTGTCCTCGGCCGCGGCCGTACGGGCTTGCTCGCCGGCCTCGGTGCGCAGCCGCTCGGCCTCGGCGCGGGAGTCGGCCAGGGCCTGCTCGGCCTCCGCCTTGAGGGCCTCGGCCTCCTTGGTGGCCTCGCCGACCAGCCGCGCCACCTGCTCCTTGGCGGTACGGGTGCGCTGCTCGTTGACGGATTCCGCCGAGGCGAGCTGCCGGGCGGCGCTCTCCTTGGCCTCCGCGAGGACCTTCTCGGCGGCGGCGCGGGCCTCGCGCAGCGCGGCGTCGGCCTCCTGCACGCGGGACTCGGCCACCCGGCCGAGGTCGAGGGTCTGCTGACGGGTCTGCTCCGCCTCGGCGGAGGTGGTGGAACGCAGGCGCTCGGCGTGCTCGGTGGCCTCCTGGGCCTGCGCGGAGGCGGCGGTCAGCAGCCGCTCGGCCTCCTTGCGGGCGCGCAGCAGGGTGGCCTCGGCCTCCGCACGGGCGGCCTCGGCGTCGGCGGCCATCCGGCGCCGGGTCTCCTCGGCGACCCGGGCGGCCTCGGCGCGGGCGGCGTTCAGGGACTGCTCGGCCTCGGCGCGGGACTCTTCCATGAGCCGGCGCGCCTGGGACTCCGTACGGGCACGCAGCTGCTCGGCCCAGGCCACGTTCTCGTTGACGTGCGCCTCGACTGTCTGGCGGCGCTCGTTGAGCTCCTGGTCCAGCCGCTGGCGGCGGTTGACGGCCTCGGCGTGCAGTTCGGCCTGCAGGCGCGACTGGTGCTCGGCGTGCTCCTGGAGGATGCGCTGGGTCTGCGCCCGGGCGTCGCGCAGCTCGCGCTCGGCGTCCGAGCGCATCTGGTCGGCCTGGATCTGGGCATTGCGGAGCAGCTGCTCCGCCTGGTACCCCATGTCCGCGCCGTCGTAGGCGGGGCGGGACGCCAGACTGCGGCGTACCTCGTGGAGCTTGGCGCGCAGCACCTCGACCTGGTATCCCAGGTCCTCAGCGTGCTGGACGGCCTTCCCGCGCTCCTTCTTCAGCCGCTCCATCTCGGCCTCGAAGCGCGAGAGGTGATCGGCCTCGGCCTGATGGCTCTCCTGGCTTTCGTAGCCCCGCACAGCGCGGTCCCATCCGTCCCCTGGTCGCAAGCTCACTCCCAAATGAGCATCGCTCGCCCGCTGAACGACGCCCCCGGGGGAATGGTGTCAGATACCGGGGCAGGGGTCACAGGCCCCGACCCCCGTCTCCGCACCGAACCCCGGCCGAGCCATGGCCACTCTACCGGCCGGGGAATCGGGCCATCAGTGGTCCATCAGTGCTCGGGGTTGGAGGTGACGAGTTCGGTGAGGACTCCGTGGCAGTCCTTGGGGTGCAGGAAGGTGATCGAGGAGCCCATGGAGCCGGTCCGGGGCTGGTCGTACAGGACGCGGACGCCCTTGCCGCGGATGGCCTCCGAGTCGCCCTGGACGTCCTCGGTGCCGAAGGCGATGTGGTGGACGCCCTCGCCGTTCTTCGCCAGCCACTTGCCCACCGCGGAGTCCTCGCGGGTGGGCTCCAGCAGCTGGAGGTAGGAGGCGCCGCCGTCGGACGTCTCGTTGATCTTGAGCATGGCCTCGCGGACGCCCTGCTCCTCGTTGACCTCGGTGTGGAAGACCTCGAACCCGTACGTGGCACGGTAGAACTCGACGGTCTTGTCCAGGTCGAAGCAGGCGATCCCGATGTGGTCGATCCTTGTCAGCATGGGACCAGTGCACTGCCGAGGAGGGTGGTTACGCAACGTGCCAGCGATCACACCGGCAGCCCGGTGACGGCGCGGGTACCGCTCAGTACATTCAGGTAAACCCTCGTTCACTCCTCATCCTCAAGGGGCTGTGCCTCATGTCCGGATCGAACAACACCACCTCAGTGATCGTCGCCGGGGCCCGCACGCCCATGGGGCGGCTGCTCGGCTCGCTGAAGTCCTTCTCGGGTGCCGACCTCGGCGGCTTCGCCATCAAGTCCGCGCTGGACCGGGCCGGAATCTCCGGCGACCAGGTGCAGTACGTGATCATGGGGCAGGTGCTCCAGGCCGGTGCGGGCCAGATCCCCGCCCGCCAGGCCGCGGTCAAGGCCGGCATTCCGATGAACGTCCCCGCCCTGACCATCAACAAGGTGTGCCTCTCCGGGCTGGACGCGATCGCGCTCGCCGACCAGCTGATCCGCGCCGGCGAGTTCGACATCGTGGTGGCCGGCGGTCAGGAGTCCATGACGAACGCCCCGCACCTGCTGCCCAAGTCCCGCGAGGGCTACAAGTACGGCGCCATCGAGATGCTCGACGCGATGGCCTACGACGGTCTCACCGACGCCTTCGAGAACATCGCGATGGGCGAGTCCACCGAGAAGCACAACACCCGCCTGGGCATCGAGCGCGCCCCGCAGGACGAGTTCGCCGCCGCTTCGCACCAGCGGGCCGCGACCGCCCGGAAGAACGGCGTCTTCGAGGCCGAGATCACCCCGGTCGAAATCCCGCAGCGCAAGGGCGAGCCGGTCGTCTTCTCCCAGGACGAGGGCATCCGCCCGGAGACCACGGCGGAGTCCCTGGGCAAGCTGCGCCCGGCCTTCGCCAAGGACGGCACCATCACCGCCGGTACCTCCTCGCAGATCAGCGACGGCGCGGCCGCAGTGGTCGTGATGAGCAAGGCGAAGGCCGAGGAGCTGGGCCTGGAGTGGCTCGCCGAGATCGGCGCCCACGGCAACGTGGCCGGCCCCGACAACTCCCTGCAGTCGCAGCCGTCGAACGCCATCCAGCACGCCCTGAAGAAGGAGGGCCTGGAGGTCGCCGACCTGGACCTCATCGAGATCAACGAGGCCTTCGCGGCGGTCGCCGTGCAGTCAATGAAGGACCTCGGCGTGACGCCGGAAAAGGTGAACGTCAACGGTGGCGCCATCGCCCTGGGGCACCCGATCGGCATGTCCGGCGCCCGCGTGGTGCTGCACCTGGCGCTGGAGCTCAAGCGCCGTGGCGGCGGGGTCGGCGCGGCCGCGCTGTGCGGCGGCGGTGGCCAGGGCGACGCCCTGATCGTCCGCGTGCCCAAGGCGTAGCGAGGGCCCAGCAGCACCCGCCCGTACCCGTACGAGAACCCGAGGAGCGCAGCACGTATGACGGCGGTGGACGTCCCCCAGCTGGTGGCCCAGGCCCGTGAGGGCCGGCCGAGAGCGGTGGCCCGGCTGATCTCGCTGGTGGAGGGGGCGTCCCCGCAGTTGCGCGAGGTGATGGCGGCGCTGGCCCCGCTCACGGGCAACGCGTACGTGGTGGGGCTGACGGGGTCGCCGGGCGTGGGCAAGTCGACCTCGACCTCGGCGCTCGTGTCGGCGTACCGGAAGGCCGGGAAGCGGGTCGGCGTGCTCGCCGTCGACCCGTCCTCGCCGTTCTCCGGCGGGGCACTGCTCGGCGACCGGGTGCGGATGTCGGACCACGCCTCCGACCCGGGGGTCTACATCCGCTCCATGGCCACCCGCGGCCACCTGGGCGGTCTCGCCTGGGCGGCTCCGCAGGCGATCCGGGTACTGGACGCGGCAGGCTGCGAGGTGATCCTGGTCGAGACGGTCGGGGTCGGGCAGTCGGAGGTGGAGATCGCCGCTCAGGCGGACACCTCGGTCGTGTTGCTGGCGCCCGGGATGGGTGACGGGATCCAGGCCGCGAAGGCGGGAATCCTGGAGATCGGCGATGTGTACGTGGTGAACAAGGCCGACCGGGACGGCGCCGACGCCACCGCCCGGGAGCTGAACCACATGCTGGGCCTGGGCGAGTCCCGCGGGCCGGGGGACTGGCGTCCCCCGATCATCAAGACCGTCGCCGCGCGGGCGCAGGGCATCGACGAACTCGTCGAGGCGCTGGAGAAGCACCACGCGTG
The DNA here is from genome assembly GCF_040652395.1 of Streptomyces sp. NPDC048269. Lineage (NCBI taxonomy): Bacteria > Bacillati > Actinomycetota > Actinomycetes > Kitasatosporales > Streptomycetaceae > Streptomyces > Streptomyces sp. NPDC048269. The sequence goes on along the minus strand of NZ_JBEZLW010000035.1, from coordinate 50,855 downwards.
GATGGACGAGCGGGGGGTGCTGGCCGAGCGGCGTACGGCGCGGGCCGCGTGCGAGGTGGAGACGATCGCGGTGACGGCCCTGCGGGCCCGGATGGCCGATCTGCACGGGAACGCCCGGCTCGAAGCGCTGGCGGCCCGGGTGGCCGGGGGCGAGCTGGACCCGTACGCCGCCGCCGACGTCCTCCTGGAGACGCTGACGGAGGCATGAGCCTGCGGGCGCGGCCGGTCGACCCTAGACTGGCGAACGCCCGGAATACCCCGATGCAGGGAGTGGCTCATGGCCAAGCGCGGCAACAAGAAGCGAGCACGCAAGAAGAAGAAGGCGAACCACGGCAAGCGTCCCAACGCCTGACCGACCGCCTGAGCAGTACCCGAGCACTACGGCAGGAGCCGCGCCCCTTGACAGGGGCGCGGCTCCTGCCGCATGTGCGGTCAGCCGTTGTCGTCCTCGTCGCCGTCCGAGTCTGAGCCCGAGGTGACCTTGGCGGTCGTGGCGTCCACGGAGGCGTCCCACGTCTTGCCGTCGGCCGTCTTGCCCTCGACGTGCCAGTACGGGGCCTTGCCGTTGTCGTCATCGTCCCATTCGACCGACCAGACCTGTCCCGAGCGGGCCGCCAAAGCCGCCTTGGCGGCCTGCTCGGCGGTGACCTTGGCCGCGCGCAGGGCGGCGGTCTCGCTGCTGTCCTCGCCGGTGTCCTTGTTCTGCGTGGCGACCGCGCCGCTGACGGCGTTCACTTCCAGCTCGGCGTGGCCCTTGCCGTCCTTGCTGACCACGTCCACGTGCCAGGTGGAGCCGTCCTTGTCGAGGGACTCGACCACGCCGGGGTAGTGCTTCAGGGCGGCCGCGGCCGCCCCCTCGGCGGTGACATCGCCCCGGGCGGCGGTGGCCGCCGCGACGGTTCTCGCCGTGTCGGCGGATGCCGCTGCCGCGGCCGCCACCGGGCCTCCCGCCATCAGGGCGACGGATACGGCTGCGGAGACGTACAGATTGCGCTTCATGGCTGACCTCCTCAGGCCGGCCGGACCGCGTGCGGTTGCCCGGCGGGCGGCCGGCAGCGAGTGTTCCCGCCCATTGTCCGGCCGATCACCGAGGAGGGCGCGGCGACCTCGGCCTGGGGCCCGGAGGGCGCGGCGATCCCGGGCCGTGAGGCCGGCCCTCAGGCCTTGCCGCGACCCCGGGGGCTGCAGCGCCCGGAGGCCGGCCCTCAGGCCTTGCCGCGGTTGCCCCGCAGGTGGTCCGCCACCGGGCTCAGCGATTCGCGCAGCGCCGCCAGGGCCTCGGGCGGCAGCAGGTCGATGAAGTGCCGGCGGACGGACGCCACGTGGTGCGGGGCGACCTTGCGCATCGTCTCCATGCCCTCGTCCGTGAGCACCGCGAACAGACCCCGGCGGTCGGACTCGCAGTTCACGCGGCGGACCAGGCCCGCCGCCTCCATGCGCGTGATCTGGTGGGACAGCCGGCTCTTGGACTGCAGGGTGGCGGTCGCGAGATCGCTCATCCGCATCCGGTGTTCCGGCGACTCCGAGAGGTTCACGAGGATCTCGTAGTCGTTGTTGGTGAGACCGAAGGGCTGGAGGTCCTTTTCCAGCTGGTGCATCAGCAGTCTGCTGACGTCCAGGTGGGTGCGCCAGGCGCACTGCTCGGCGTCGGTCAGCCAGCGCGTGGCCGTCTCGGTCTCCATGGTCTCCATGAGTGAACTCTACCTAAGAAGTTGAATTACGTACAAAAATGGGGCGGCTGAACGGGTTCACGGGCTGCGGGGTCACAGACCGAATCGGCGCTGGAGATCACCCAGCTGCCCCGGCATCCGCGGCACGCCCAGCTGCCCCAGCGGACCCTGGCCCGCCCCGGCCCCCGGGACGCCCTGCGCGTTGCCCGTGGCCGCGCCGGCGCCGACCGCGCCGACCGCCTGCTCCGCCATCAGCATCTCCGACGACTGCAGCAGGACCGTACCCGCCCCGACGAACTCGAACTGGTGCTCCTCGCCCGAGGTGCCGCCGATGCCGGTCAGTGAGCGCAGCCCGCCCATCACGCCCGACATGTAGCCGTGGTCGTAGTGGTGGCACGGCGAGGGGCAGTCCGCCCAGCCCACCAGCGCCTGCGGGTCCACGCGCAGCGGCGGCTCCATGAACACCACCGGTCCGTTGGACGCCGCCACGAACTTGCCGGTTCCGATCAGCGTCAGGAAGCCCGGGACGATCGACTGTTTCAGGGCGAGGGAGGGCTGGTACGCGAGCAGGTTGCCCGACCGGATCGTCAGGTTCCCGTTCTCCAGGTCGTACGAGTTCACGTCGAAGGCCCGGTCGGCCAGCAGCATCTTGCCCTGGCCCTCGGCCACCACCCAGTCGCTCGCGTGCAGCGGCGAGTGGAAGCTGGTGCGCAGCAGCCGGTCGAAGCGGCCGTTGCCGATGCCGTTGAACTCGATGCTCCCGTAGTACGAGATCATCTTGCCCTTCTGCAGGAACCACTGGCTCCCCTTGAGCTCGACGCAGAAGGTGTACGCGTTCACGTTGTCGTCGGAGGGCAGGGTGTACGGGTCGAAGACGGTCGGGCCGCCGGGTCCGCCCGCCACGGGACCAAAGTTCACAGCTTCTCCTCCGACGCCTGTACGTACACCGCGCCCTGGCCGGACAGCTCCAGCTGGAACGCCTCGCCCGAGCCGCGCCCCACCATGTCGCGCCAGCCGAGCGCGGTGGAGAGCTTGTTGCGGACGTCGCCGTGGTGGGCGACGTACGCCTGCGGGTCCACGTGGACCGGGCGCTGAGGGGTGATGGGGAGCTCGATGACCCCGCCGTGGGCCATCACGGCGACCGCGCCGTGGCCCTTGAGGGTGGTCGTGAACAGTCCCTGGCCGGTCACCTGGCCGCGGACCATGCCCATGACCCCGCCCTGCGAGCCCATGAACATCGTGCCCTGCTGGAGGGTGCCGTCGAAGGCCAGCAGCCGGTCGGCCTCGACGTAGAGCGTCTCGCCGGTCAGGTTGATCACCTGGATGTGGTGGCCGCCGTGGCCGAACATCACGGTGCCGCTGCCCTCGACCGTCATCAGCGGGGTCTGCTCGTTCGCCACCCGGCGCCCGATCATGCCCATCACCCCGCCCTGACCGCCGGTCAGGCTCGGGGTGAAGGAGACCTCGCCGCGGTACGCGAGCATCGCGCCGCGCTGGCTGTACATCCGCTGCCCGGGAATCACCTGGGCCTCGACCATCTTCGAGTTGATCTCGCGGAACGGCATCAGATGTCGCCCCCGATGGTGTTGCGCTCGCTGGGCTGCACGTACACCAGGCCCTCGCCCTCGAAGCGGATCTGGAAGGACTCGCCGGAGCCCTCGCCGATCAGCGTGCGGAAGTTGACGCCGGACTGGAAGGACTGCTGGAGGTTGCCGGTGTGCGCGATGTACGCCCCCGGGTCGACGGAGAGCGGGTACTGGGCGCTCACGCGCAGCACCACCGCCGGGCCGTCGGACATGATCGCCGCCTGGCCCGAGCCCTCGACGGTCGTGGTGAACAGGCCGTTGCCCGTCGTCGCACCGCGCAGCCCGGTGAAGGTGGTGCCGGTGCGCAGACCGGCGTCGGTGCAGAGCAGGTTGCTGGACTCGACGTAGAGCTTCTCGCCGCGCAGGCTGACCAGATTGATCTCGCTCGCGCGGTCGGCGAAGAAGCAGGTGCCGTGCCCCTGCACTTCCATCACGGTCATCTGCTCGCCGGTCAGCCGGCGGGTCACCATTCCGCGGAGGCCTTCGCCGCCGCCGGTCATCTTCTTGAAGGCCATCTGACCGTCGTACGCGACCATGGAGCCGTTCTTCGCTTTCACGGCATCCCCGGTCAGGTCGACGGCGAGCACCTTGCTGCCTTGGAGTCGGAACTGAGCCACGGGATGACGTTATCGGCAGCGGGCGGGCGCGAACAGGGTCCCGTGGCCGATATGCGCCACACCCGGGCGGTAACGGGCGTCCTGCGGGTGCGTTTCCGGGGTCCGCGGAGCGGGGCCGGGGTCAAGATCCCGCAAAGCGGCTGAGACACTGGAACGCCCTGGCACCCACCCCGAAGGTTCCCCGTGGACATAAAGACCGCCTCCGCCCTGCACCGGCTGCGCCTCATCTCCGTCCCGGAGGCGCTGTCGTTCCCGGCCCTGCTGATCTTCGGCTCGCTGCTGAGCCGGATCTCGGACATCGACTACCTGATGATGCCGCTCGGCATCATCCACGGGATCCTTTTCGTCATCTACGCGCTCTTCCTGCTGGATGTCTGGAACAAGGCGAAGTGGCCGGTCAAGAAGGTCGCCCTGTTCTTCGTGCTGGCGCTGCTGCCGTTCGGCGGCCTGTACGGCGACCGGCTGCTCAAGCGGGACGAGGCCGACAGCGTGATCGCGGCCCGCGCGCGTGCGGCGGCCGACGCGTGATCGTCGCGTTCTCCGTGACCCCGCTGGGTGTCGGCGAAGAGGTCGGGGAGTACGTCGCCGACGCGGTCCGCGTTGTCCGCGAGTCCGGGCTGCCCAACCGCACCGACGCCATGTTCACCACCGTCGAAGGTGAGTGGGACGAGGTCATGGACGTGGTCCGGCGCGCGGTGGCCGCGGTGGAGGCGCGCGCGCCGCGGGTCTCCTTCATCCTGAAGGCCGACATCCGCCCCGGCGTCTGCGACGGGATGACGTCGAAGGTGGAGACGGTGGAGCGGCACCTGGCCGGAGGCTGAGCGCCCCGCCCCGCCGTCTTCGCTCAGCGCCCCCGGCCTGCCGGCCGGGGGCGCTTCTGCGTGTGCGGCGCCCCATGCAGGGCTCGGCCTCGGACCGCGCCTCAGGCTCCGTCCCGGCCCCGGGGGCTATTGAGCGATCGCTCAAACTCACCTAGGGTGCGGTTTGATCGGTCGCTCAAATGGAACCCTGGAGGACTCATGACCTCGATCTTCCGCGCGCACATGGGTGCCGACTTCGACCGTCTGCACCCGCAGATCCAGCGCCGGTTCTCGGTCGGGCTGGAGAGCGGGGAGGGGTGCGTGGGGCGCGGCACCATGGACCGGATCTGGCACGGGCCGGGCTTCGTGAAGCCCTTCCTGAGGATCGGCGGGAAGCGGAACATCCTGGTGCCCCGGGAGGGCCGGGACGTGCCGTTCGTCATTGAGAACCTCCCGTACCTCGACTCCTTCGGGCGCGAGACCGTCACCTTCGTGCGGACCTTCCAGCTGCCCGGCGGGCCCCACCGCTTCGACGCCACGATGGTCCACAGCCCCGAGCGGGACTGCGTCCTCGACTACCTGGGCACGCACCAGCACCTCGCCAGCGACCTCCACATGCGCGCCGAGTCCGACGGCTCGCTGCTCATCCGCTCCGGCGAACACCGGTTCCGCGAGGGCCCCGTCGACGTCCGCGTTCCCGAGTTCATCGGCGGCGACGCCGAGGTGCGGGAGTCCTTCGACGAGGCCACCGGCCGGTTCCGGATCCGGGTGCGGGTGGTCAACCGGCGCTTCGGCCCGCTCTTCGGCTACGAGGGCTCCTTCACCGCGGAGTACGTCGACGCCCGCGCTCACGGGGTCCGGCCCGGCCTGCGGCCCGTGCGCGAGGAGGCCCGGGCGTGAGCGCCGCCACCAAGGAGAAGCTCCTCGAAGGAGCCCTGCGCACCCTGGTCGAGCAGGGCATCGCCAAGACCTCCGCCCGGACCATCGCGGCCACCGCCGGCGTGGGGCAGGGGCTGATCTTCTACCACTTCGGCTCCGTCGACGAACTGCTTGCCGCAGCCTGCCGGTTCGGCGCCGAGCGGCGCGTGGCGGTCTACCGCGACCGGCTCGCGGAGCTGAGCAGCCTCGCCGGACTGCTGGAATTCGGCCGCCGGATGCACGCCGAGGAGCGGGCCGCCGGACAGGTCGCCGTGCTCGGGCAGCTGCTGGCCGCAGGGCAGACCTCGCCCGCGCTCGCCGCGGCCACCGCCGCCGGGCTCGCGCTGTGGATCGAGGAGCTGGAGACGGTGCTCGCCCGGCTGCTCGCGGCGACCCCCCTCTCCGGGTTCACCGACCCGGCGGGACTGGCCCGGGCCGCCGCCGCCTCCTTCGTCGGCATCGAGCTGTACGAGGGCGTGGACCCGCAGGGCGCCGGCCGGGCGCTCGACGCCCTGGAGCAGCTCGCCGTGCTCGCCCAGGCGCTGGAGGGTCTCGGGCCGCTGAGCCAGCGCGCCGTCCGGCACGGCCTGCGGCGCGGCGCCCGCGACTGAGATGGAACGGGGGCCGGGGTCCGCCTTTTGCCGCCGTACGGCACGCTGTTGGCGCCGTACGGCACCGTGTGCGGGTCAGGGCGACGCGTCGCCCGTGGTGAGGGCGATGGCCAGCGGGGTCCGCTCGTAGAGGACCTGATGGCCGTGGCGGGCGGAGACGAGCAGGCCCGCCCCTTGCAGGACGCTCAGGTGCGCCGAGACGGTGGACGGGGCCAGCCCGAGCCGATGGGCCAGGGCCGTGGTGGAGGCCGGCTCGTGCAGAGCGCACAGCACGTCCGCCCGGGCCCGGCCCAGCAGGCGGGCCAGCGCCTGCGGGGTCGGCCCCGTCGAAGCGGTCCACAACGCGCCGACGCCCCGCGCCGGGTACACGAGCGTCGGCTGCCACGGCGGGTCGTAGCCGCCGACCACCTCCGGCCAGACGAAGGCGCTCGGCATCAGCAGCAGCCCCTGCCCTTCCAGCGCGCGGTCGTGGTGCGCGGGCCGTTCGATGGTCAGCGTCGCCGTCTCCTCGTACCACCGCAGGTCCGGATGGAGCCCGTCGAACAGCGCTTCCAGCCCGCCCGCCGCGAGGCGCCGCGAGTGGAAGACGATGTCCGCCTCCAGCAGTCCGCGCAGCCGCGGCCAGTGGGGGGCGACCAGCGCCTCCCAGGCCCGCGCGGTGAGATCGGCCAACTCCCTTACCGCCCGCGCCGGATCCGCGAGCATGCGCTGCCCGATGTCGCTCTCCAGGGCGCCCGGGGTGCACACCAGGGAGAGCCTCAGGTCCTCCCGCGCCGCCTCCGGGTCGGCGGCGCGCACCCGCACCAGCTCCTCCTCGAAGGTGACGGAGGGTCCGAGCGGCGACGGGCTGAGGAAGTCCGGATGGTGCCCGGCCCGCGGCATCAGCAGCCACAGCGGACGCAGGTCCAGCCCCTCGGCGGCCGCCCGGACCTGACGCAGCCACGGCAGGTGGTAGGCCTGCCGGGCCGGCCGGAGGAGGGTCCGGACCGCCTCCTGCGTCTCCCAGCGCGGAGACACGGCGAAGCGGCACCGCAGCAGGTCGCCGGGCCCGAACCGGTAGTGGAATCCCATCGCGGCCCTCCCCGTCCCCTCCGCGTCGGCCGAAGATCCGTACCGGATTCGTGCCGGATTCATGCCGGATTCGCGCTGGGACGAATCTCTACCGGTCCCACGGTAGCCGCGGCGAAGCTGCCGGACATGGCAACGGCAACCCCCAGCCCCACTTCCACCGGCTACCGGGCCGTCTTCCGGATCAGGGAATTCCGCCCCGTCTTCGCCGCACACCTGCTCTCCGTGCTCGGCGTGGTCGTCGCCGAGATATCCCTCACCGTCCTCGTCTACCGCGCCACCGGCTCGCCGCTGATGAGCGCCCTCACCTTCGCCCTCGGCTTCCTCCCCTACGCCCTCGGCGGCACCCTGCTCGCCGGGATCGCCGACCGGCACCCCGCCCGGCGGGTCCTCGTCGGCTGCGACCTCGTCTGCGCGGCCTGCGCCGCCGCCATGGCCCTGCCGGGCACCCCCGTCGCGCTGCTCCTCGTACTGCGCTGCGCGACCGCCTTCGTGGCACCGCTGTTCCAGGGCGCCCGCGCCGCCTCCCTCGCCGACATCCTCGGCACCGGCGACGCCTTCGTCCTCGGCCGCTCGCTGCTGCGCATGGTGGCCCAGAGCTCCCAGCTCATCGGCTTCGGTCTCGGCGGGCTGCTGCTCACCGTCCTCGCACCGCGCGGGGCCATCGCCCTGACCGCCGCCGGATTCCTGGGCTCCGCGCTCCTGCTGGGCCTCGGCACCCGCAGCCGCCCCGCCCGCGGGGGCTCCCGCGAGTCCTCGCGCGGCGGGATGCGCGCCGTCCTCGGGGACCGCCGGATCAGGGTGCTCACCCTGCTGTTCTGGCTGCCGCCCGTCTTCGCCGTCGTACCGGAGGCTCTCCTCGCTCCGTACGCCGCCGGCATCGGCGCGGGAACCGCGGTGCTCGGGCTGCTGATGTGCGCGCTGCCCGTCGGCACCATCGCCGGTGAACTCTGGGCCGGCTCCGCACTCACCGCCCGAACGCGTTCCCGGATCACGGCCCCGCTCGTGGCTGCCGGACTGCTGCCGCTCCTGCTGTACGCCGCGCGGCCCGGCGTACCGCTGGCACTCACCGCGCTGCTGCTCGCCGGGCTGGCCAACGCCTACACCCTCGGCCTCGACCAGTGGTACCTCGACGCCGTCCCCGAGGACCTGCGCGGCCGCGCGATGACCCTGCTCAGCACCGGTGTGATGGCCCTCCAGGGCGTTGGCATGGCCCTGGCCGGCCTCGCCGCCGAGTTCCTGCCCGTGCACCAGGTCGTCACCGCCTCCGGGATCCTCGGCACGGCCGTCGTCCTGCTGCTGCTCGCCGAACTCCGCGCCTGCGCCCGCGCCGCGGAGTCCGAGCGGCCGAGGAGTGAGACGGGACTCGCCGCCAAATGACCGCCCGGTAGGGTCTGGTCCGTGCCCAAGCCGCTCAGCCTTCCCTTCGATCCCATCGCCCGCGCCGACGAACTCTGGCGGCAGCGCTGGGGGCCGGTGCCCTCGATGGCCGCCATCACCTCGATCATGCGGGCGCACCAGATCCTGCTCGGCGAGGTCGACGCGGTGGTCAAGCCGTACGGTCTGACCTTCGCGCGGTACGAGGCTCTGGTGCTGCTCACCTTCTCCAAGGCCGGCGAACTGCCGATGTCGAAGATCGGCGAGCGGCTGATGGTGCACCCGACGTCGGTGACGAACACCGTGGACCGGCTGGTGCGGTCGGGGCTCGTCGACAAGCGGCCCAACCCGAACGACGGCCGCGGCACCCTCGCCTCCATCACGGACAAGGGCCGCGAGGTCGTCGAGGCCGCCACCCGGGACCTGATGGCGATCGACTTCGGCCTCCGCGCGTACGACGCGGAGGAGTGCGCGGAGATCTTCGCGCTGCTGCGCCCGCTGCGGGTCGCCGCCGCGGACTTCGAGGAGAAGTAAGCCCGGGTAAAGATCGCTCAAAACGGACGGTTAGGCTCGTCCGCATGAAACGAAGCGTGCTGACCCGCTACCGCCTCATGGCCTACGTGACCGCGGTCATGCTCCTGATCCTCTGTGCCTGCATGGTGGCGAAGTACGGCTTCGACACCGGCGCCGACCTGACCTTCGCGGTCTCGCAGGCCCACGGTGTCCTCTTCATGGTCTACCTGGTCTTCGCCTTCGACCTGGGCTCCAAGGCGCGGTGGCCGTTCGGCAAGCTCCTCTGGGTCCTGGCGTCGGGCACGATCCCGCTGGCCGCGTTCTTCGTCGAGCGCAAGGTCCGCGCCGAGGTCGAGCCCCTGGTCAGCGACGGGCTCGCGACCTCCGAGGCCTGATCCTCGCCGCCCCCGGGGCATCTCCCCGGGGGTTGCCATCGACATTTACTAGGACGTCCTAGTAAATTGATGGGTATGGACGCAGACGCCATCGAGGAAGGCCGCCTTCGCTGGCAGGCCCGTTACGACAAGGCCCGCAAGCGCGAGGCCGACTTCACCACGCTCTCCGGCGATGCCGTCGATCCGGTCTACGGGCCCCGGCCCGGCGACGCGTACGAGGGATTCGAGCGCATCGGGTGGCCGGGCGAGTACCCGTACACCCGAGGCCTGCACGCGACCGGCTACCGCGGCCGGACCTGGACCATCCGGCAGTTCGCCGGGTTCGGGAACGCCGAGCAGACCAACGAGCGCTACAAGATGATCCTGGCCGCCGGCGGCGGCGGGCTCTCGGTCGCCTTCGACATGCCCACCCTCATGGGGCGTGACTCCGACGACCCCCGCGCCCTCGGCGAGGTCGGCCACTGCGGCGTCGCCATCGACTCCGCCGCCGACATGGAGGTCCTCTTCAAGGACATCCCGCTCGGCGACGTCACCACCTCGATGACCATCTCGGGCCCCGCCGTGCCCGCCTTCTGCATGTACCTGGTCGCCGCCGAGCGCCAGGGCGTGGACCCGGCCCTCCTCAACGGCACGCTCCAGACCGACATCTTCAAGGAGTACATCGCCCAGAAGGAGTGGCTCTTCGAACCCGAGCCGCACCTGCGCCTCATCGGCGACCTCATGGAGTACTGCGCGAAGGGCATCCCGGCCTACAAGCCGCTGTCCGTCTCCGGCTACCACATCCGCGAGGCCGGAGCCACGGCCGCGCAGGAGCTCGCGTACACCCTCGCCGACGGATTCGGCTACGTGGAACTCGGGCTCTCGCGCGGCATGGACGTGGACCACTTCGCGCCCGGCCTCTCCTTCTTCTTCGACGCGCACCTCGACTTCTTCGAGGAGATCGCCAAGTTCCGTGCCGCGCGCCGGATCTGGGCCCGTTGGATGAAGGAGGTCTACGGAGCGAAGAGCGAGAAGTCCATGTGGCTGCGCTTCCACACGCAGACCGCCGGCGTCTCCCTCACCGCCCAGCAGCCGTACAACAACGTCGTGCGCACCGCCGTCGAGGCCCTCGCGGCCGTCCTCGGCGGTACGAACTCCCTCCACACCAACGCCCTCGACGAGACCCTCGCGCTGCCCAGCGAGCAGGCCGCCGAGATCGCCCTGCGCACCCAGCAGGTGCTGATGGAGGAGACCGGCGTCGCCAACGTGGCCGACCCGCTGGGCGGTTCCTGGTACGTCGAGCAGCTCACCGACCGCATCGAGGCGGACGCCGAGAAGATCTTCGAGCAGATCAGGGAGCGCGGGCTGCGCGCCCACCCCGACGGGCAGCACCCCATCGGGCCGATCACCTCGGGCATCCTGCGCGGCATCGAGGACGGCTGGTTCACCGGGGAGATCGCCGAGTCGGCCTTCCAGTACCAGCGGGCGCTGGAGAAGGGCGACAAGCGGGTCGTCGGCGTCAACGTCCACCACGGGTCGGTCACCGGGGACCTGGAGATCCTGCGCGTCAGCCACGAGGTGGAGAAGGTACAGGTCCGGGAGCTGGCCGAGCGCAAGGGCCGGCGCGACGACGCCAAGGTGTCCGGCGCGCTGGCCGCGATGCTGGACGCCGCCCGGGACGGGTCGAACATGATCCCGGCCATGCTGGACGCGGTGCGGGCCGAGGCCACGCTGGGCGAGATCTGCAACGTGCTCCGCGAGGAGTGGGGCACCTACACCGAGCCGCCGGGCTTCTGACCTCCCATCCGCTGGAACGGCCGGTCATGGCGCCCGTACCGTGGGCTGCATGACCGGCCTTTCCGTGCCCGTACGGGGCGTCAGCGCGCGCGTGGTGATGAACAGGGGCGGCTGCGGCGGCCACTACGCCTACGTCGTGGCCGACTTCGAGCCGCCGGGGCCGGAAGGGACCGAGATCCTGAACCTGGCCCCGGAAGAGCGGCTGCCCGCCGAGTTCCTCGCGGCGGTGCGCGACGGCATAGAGGTGGGGCTGGACGGGGTCGCGGCCGCCGTCCTGATCACCGACGGCGGTGTCTACTGGCCGGACGCCCGTGACATCGGCTACCGGACGGCTGGGGCGCATGTGGCCCGGGGCGCCCTCGTCGCGGCCGGGCTGCGACCGGCGGAGGAGGCGGACGCGCTGCGCTGGGCGAGCTGGCCGGGCCGCCGGCGGCCCTGGCCGGGGGACAACCCCCGGGCGGCCGCGCTGGCGGAGCAGGTCCGGGAATCCCGGCGCCGCTCGGGGGCCTGGACCTTCTGAAGGCGGTACGGGCAGGCAGAACCGGTCAGGTCGGGGCCGGGCCCTGCAGGCCGTGCATCAGCAGTGCCGTGAAGGTGGACACCCAGAGTTCGTCCACCGGTTCGGAGCTCACCAGCGCGCGGTGCACCACCGTGCCCGCGATCACGTCGAAGATCAGGTCGGTGGTGCGGCCCGCCAGGGACTCGTCCTCCTCGTACGGGAGTTCCCCGCGGGCCTGGGCCCGCTCGCGTCCCAGTACGACGAGACGTTTCTGCCGGTCCACGATGGCCGACCGGATCCGGTCACGCAGGGCTTCGTCCCGGGTGGACTCCGCGACCACCGCCATCAGGGCCGTACGGGCCTCCGGGCGCCGCAGCAGCGCCGCGAACTGCAGGACCACGTTCTCTATGTCGGCTTCGAGGGAGCCCCGGTCCGGGAGTTCGAGAGAGTCGAAGAGCTCCGCGACCGCGTCCACGACCAGCTCGTTCTTGCCCGCCCAGCGCCGGTAGAGCGTGGTCTTGGCCACGCCGGCCCGGGCCGAGACGTCGCCCATCGTCAGCTTCGACCAGCCCAGCTCCACCAGCGCGTCCCGCGTCGCGGCGAGGATGGCGGCGTCCGCGGCGGCGCTGCGGGGGCGGCCGGTCCGGCCAGGGCTGGGGTTGCGCATGGCCGAGACCATACCCGTCGGTAGGCGAACGGGCCGCTGTGCTTCAGATCACCGCGCGCCGCGGGGCCCGGAGCAGTTACGCTACGACTCGTAGCGAAAGAGCGACAACCACGCGAAGAGCTACTGGCGCCAGGTGGGGACCCGGCGCCGCCCGGTTTGACGGTCGCGACGAGGCAATTCTCGCGATCTTTTTCGTCGGCGCGCGCACACGGGGGAGGATGTACGCATGCAGCCCAGAAACATGTCCATGAGCGGCGTCGTCGACCTCGCCGCGGTGAAGGCGGCCGGCGAGGCCAAGGCCAAGGCCGAGCAGGCCCGCGCCGAAGCGGCACGGCAGGCCGCACAGGGCGGCGGGGCCGGCCCGGCCGCCGGCGCCGTGCCCCCGTCGGCCCTCGTGCTCGACGTAGACGAGGCCGGCTTTGAACGCGATGTGCTCCAGCTCTCCGCCGAGGTCCCGGTCGTCCTGGACTTCTGGGCCGAGTGGTGCGAGCCGTGCAAGCAGCTCAGCCCGCTCCTGGAGCGCCTGACCGTCGAGGCGAACGGCCGCCTCGTTCTGGCCAAGGTCGACGTGGAAGCCAACCAGATGCTGATGCAGCAGTTCGGCATCCAGGGCATTCCGGCCGTCTTCGCCGTGGTCGCCGGCCAGGTGCTGCCGCTGTTCCAGGGCGTGGCTCCCGAGCAGCAGATCCGCGAGACCCTCGCCCAGCTGGTCCAGGTCGCCGAGGAGCGCTTCGGGATCATCGGCATCGAGGTGGACCCGAACGCCGAGGGCGCGGCCCCCGCCGCCGCGGCCGAGTTCCCGGCCGGTCCGTACGACGCCCTGCTGGAGGCGGCCGTCGCTGCGCTTGACGCCGGGGACCTGGGCGGCGCGGTGCAGGCGTACAAGAACGTGCTGTCCGACGACCCGGGCAACACCGAGGCCAAGCTGGGCCTGGCCCAGACGGAACTCCTCGTCCGGGTCCAGGACATGGACCCGCAGGCCGTGCGCACCGCGGCCGCCGAGAACCCGCGCGACCCGGCGGCGCAGATCGCCGCGGCCGACCTCGACCTGGTCGGCGGGCACGTGGAGGACGCCTTCGGGCGCCTGGTGGACACCGTGCGCGTGACGTTCGGTGAGGACCGGGACGCCGTACGGCTGCGCCTGCTGGAGCTGTTCGAGGTCATCGGCGCGGACGACCCGCGGGTGTCGGCGGCGCGTACGGCGCTGGCGCGCGTGCTGTTCTAGGGCCTGCCGGAATGCGGCGCCGCCAGGCGCCGCGCAGGTCGGCGGACCCCCGGCGATTTGTTGACACGTAGATGAACAGCGGCCGCACTTTGCCAAAACTTGGCAATTGCGGCCGCTGTTACTCGCAGTAAGCCGAACCCCGTGAACTGTCCGGTGTGTTCATATTTCCTCCGTTTGTCGTGGCCCTCGGTAACACCCTGTGTTGCTGCCCGACAACAGCTGGCAGTACCCCGGTTATCTGGCCGTTACCCGCCAGTAACGACCCCCCTTGTGCCCCGGCCGGGAATGGACCACGATCGGCGACGCTCGGTCCTTCCCGCAGAGCCGCTCATCCGGAGCCGCGGTGGAGGGTCCCCACCGAGCCGGCCGGTGCCAGCGGTACCGGCCGTGGGACAGGGGGGTCTCTGCCGCACGGCAGGGCCTGTCCTCCAGGTTGCGCGAACGCGTGGCCCAGTGGTTGTCGCTCGGGGGTGATCGCCGGTGTACGGGACGTGGCACAGCCGCGGCCGGGCCGCCTGCGCTCCTTCCCGAGGACGTAGCACTTCTCCCATCCCAGGACGGGCACGGCCCGGACCGGAGATGTACGTCCGAGAAGGAGGAACGAAATGAGTTCTCAGGTTCGTGGCGGGACCAGATGGAAGCGCTTCGCGCTCGTCATGGTGCCGAGCATCGCGGCCACGGCCGCGGTCGGTGTGGGTCTGGCGCAGGGTGCCCTCGCGGCGTCCTTCAGCGTCTCCGGCCAGGACTTCAAGGTCTCGGCCGACAAGCTCGACGGTGACAACCTCATCCAGTACGGCGGCATTGCCGAGGGTCACGACCTCAAGGGCAACGCGCAGCACCACCCGGTCACCATCTCCGGGTTCAGCCACGCCGAGATCACCAACATGTGCCAGTCGCTGGTGACCCCGACGCCGCTGGGCAACATCACGCTGCAGCTGCGCACCGGCCACAAGGGCAAGCCGGCCGTCGCCGACAACATCTACCTGGATGTTGCCGAGCTCGACACCGATGCCGAGTTCAAGAACCTCGACATCGGCGTTGCGGTCGGTGACGCGAGCCACAAGACCAAGCCGCAGGCCGGCACGGTCGCCAGCCCGTACGCGTTCTCGCAGCGCGCCGACAAGGCCGTGCTGACGAACGTGCGTCAGAAGGCGTGGGCGACGACGGCGGGCACCTTCCGGCTGCCCGACCTCAAGCTGCGCCTGATGGGTGGCGACCAGCCGTGCTACCAGGACATCAAGGACTGATCCGTCCTGATGCGTGACCGGCCGGGCGGGTGACGAACGTGTCGCCGCCCGCCCGTCCGGGCTCCACAGAGTTCTCAAGTACCACCGTTTCCAGGGAGCTGTTGTCCATGAACCCCCAGGCCCCGGTTTACGTTCGCGCCGAAGACGACGCCTGGCTCACGGCGGTGTACTACCGCTTCTACGCCTGGCGCGGTCGCCGTCCATTCTGGGCCGGGCTGTTCACGCTCCTCGGCGGCTTCCCGATCGCGTACTTCCCGTACGCGGACCTCCGGCTGGGCAACGTCAGTCTGGCGATGGCCACCACGGGTGGCGCCGGCGCGCTGATCATCGGCGTACTGCTGATCACGCTGGGCCTGGCCCTCTGGTTCCAGCAGGCCATCCGAGTCTTCGCCGGTGTCGCCGCGATCCTGCTGGCCCTGGTCTCGCTGCCGGTGTCCAACCTCGGCGGCTTCTTCATGGGGTTCATCTGCTCCATGCTCGGCGGCGCCCTCGCGCTGGCCTGGGCCCCCGGTCAGCCGGTGGAAGGGGCCCCGGCCGACCGGAGTCCGACCGCGGTGGACATGGGCAAGGCGGAGTCGACGGCGGGCCCCCACGGCATCCCCGGACCCCGCGAGACGGAAACGGCATACGCGAGCGAGACGACTGCCCACGCCGATGGCGGGAGGAACAGTGCGGGGTGACGAGACGCAGCCGGGCGTGGCCCCAGGCGCGGAGTCCCGTGAGAGCAAGGGGCCGCGGCACGCGGCACCCAGGAAGTCGCTGCTGAACAAGCTCCAGATACCCGTCGGCAAGACGATGGCGCTGGCGGCGATGCCGACGGCCGTGTTCGTCGGGATGGGCATGGCGCCGAAGCTGGCCGTGGCCGACGAGAAGGACATCCCCTTCGCACCCGGGCCGTGTGTGACGCGGTCCGACGAGCCCGCCGAGTCGGCGTCCCCGACGCCTTCCACCTCGCCTTCGCCGAGTGCCTCGCCCAGCGCGAGCCCCTCGCCGTCCGCGTCGGGTGCCGCGAAGCCGAAGCCGAGCACCTCTCCGTCCCCGTCGGCGACCAAGCCCGCGTCGGACAAGCAGGGCGACGCCCCGGCGCCGAAGGCGACGCCGTCCACCACTCCGTCGCCGACCAAGACCACGAACCCGCTGGACCCGCTGGGTCTCGGCGACGCGCTCAAGGGCCTGGTCGACGAGCTCGGCAACCCCCTCAAGGACGCGAAGACGCCGGTGACCCCGACGCCCGCGCCTTCCACGACCGCTCCGCAGAAGCCTGCCCCGGCCCCGACTCCGGACCCGGCGGCGGACGCGATCCGCGACGCGGCGAAGAACGCCGGTGTCGACGTCAAGGAGCTGTCCGACGAGGTCAAGGACACCGCCAAGACCCCGAAGGACGAGACGGGCGAGGACAAGGCCGACGAGGACAAGTCCAAGTCGGAGGAGACGAAGGACGCGGACGGGAAGGAACCCTTCCCCTGCCCGACCTACGACGCCAAGGCACTGGCCGACGCCGAGCTGGAGCAGGGCGTCCCGCTCCTGCCGGACGAGCCCTGGTACCTGGACAGCTCCCTGCTGACCCTCTACGGCCTGGACTACCACGGCATCGTCGAGGTGAAGACGGCCGGCGGCAAGACCAAGAAGGTCCTGAAGTTCACCGCGGACTCGCTGGACATCAAGGACCTCTACCAGACGGTCGGCAAGGAGGGGACCATCGCCCACCTGAAGTCGCGTCCGGGCTCCACCTCCAAGATCCGCGGCGGCACGGTGACGATGTACACCGAGAGCCTCAAGGGCAACCTCTTCGGCCTGATCCCGATCGAGTTCACCCCGAACAGCCCGCCGCCGCTGAACGTCCCGTTCGCCTTCTTCACGGACGTGAAGGTCGTCCAGGCCGGCCAGTTCGGCGGCACCCTGACGGTCCCGGGCCTGAAGAACTACATGGGCCCGCCGGAATAACCGCGTCAAGCCAGGTGAACCGGCTGCACCTGCGGTGGCCCGCCCCTCGCTCCGAGGGGCGGGCCACCGCTTTGGGGCAACCGCCGCCGCGCAAGGGGTAGTACATGGTCTACTCGGCCTTCCCGAGTGAGTGACTCCACGAGGGACGCTCGGCGGCAGATCTGGATCGACTTCGGCCTCAGCGGTCTCACCAGGATGTTCGATGCGGGATGGAGTTCCGGCACGACGCCGCTGGAGATCGTGGCGGCCGTCGCGGGATGGGGCGGTGGTTCTTACGCCCCCACCCTCCTGGAGGACGCGCTCCGCGTGCTGGAGTCGGACCTCTCCTCCAGGGATCGACGTCGGACCGGATCCGGCGGACTGACCCGACTCCTCCGCGCACCGAGGGCGGCACCCCGGATCCTTCGTGGATCCGGGGTGCCGCCCTCGGTCTCTGTGCGGCAGAGTTCAAGCGGCGGGTGCGACGTCAGTCGCGGGCGGCGCCGCCCAGGTGGTGGACCCGGACCATGTTGGTGGTGCCCGGGACGCCGGGGGGCGAGCCGGCGGTGATGACCACGGTGTCGCCCTCGTTGTAGCGGCCCAGCTTGAGCAGCTCGCCGTCCACCAGGTCGACCATCGCGTCGGTGTTGTCCACGTGCGGGACGACGTACGACTCGACGCCCCAGCTCAGCGAGAGCTGGTTGCGGGTGTTCGCGTCCGTGGTGAAGGCCAGGATCGGCTGCGTGGCGCGGTAGCGCGACAGGCGGCGGGCCGTGTCACCGGACTGGGTGAAGGCGATGAGCGCCTTGCCGTCGAGGAACTCCGAGATCTCGCAGGCCGCGCGGGCGACGGAGCCGCCCTGGGTACGCGGCTTCTTGCCGGGGACCAGCGGCTGGAGGCCCTTGGAGAGGAGCTCCTCCTCGGCCGCCGTGACGATCTTCGACATCGTCTTGACGGTCTCGATCGGGTAGGCGCCCACCGAGGACTCGGCGGACAGCATGACCGCGTCCGCGCCGTCGAGGATCGCGTTGGCGACGTCGGACGCCTCCGCGCGGGTCGGGCGGGAGTTGGTGATCATCGACTCCATCATCTGGGTCGCGACGATCACCGGCTTGGCGTTGCGGCGGCACATCTCGATGAGCCGCTTCTGGACCATCGGGACCTTTTCGAGCGGGTACTCGACGGCCAGGTCGCCACGGGCCACCATCACGGCGTCGAAGGCGGCGACGACGGCCGCCATGTTCTCGACGGCCTGCGGCTTCTCCACCTTGGCGATGACGGGGACCCGGCGGCCCTCCTCGTCCATGACCTTGTGGACGTCCTTGACGTCGTTGGCGTCCCGGACGAAGGACAGGGCGACCATGTCGCAGCCCATCCGCAGGGCGAAACGGAGGTCGTCGACGTCCTTCTCCGACAGGGCGGGGACGTTGACGGCGGCACCCGGCAGGTTGATGCCCTTGTGGTCCGAGATGACACCGCCCTCGATGACGATGGTCCTGACCTGGGGGCCCTCGACCTCGGTCACCCGGAGCTCGACGTTGCCGTCGTTGATCAGGATCTGGTCGCCCTTGGAGACGTCGCCGGGCAGGCCCTTGTAGGTGGTGCCGCAGATGGACTTGTCACCGGGGACGTCGTCGGTGGTGATGGTGAACTCGTCACCGCGCACCAGCTCGACGGGACCCTCGGCGAAGGTCTCCAGACGGATCTTCGGGCCTTGGAGATCGGCGAGGACGCCGACGGCGCGCCCGGTGTCCTCGGAGACCTTCCGGACGCGGTCGTACCGCTCCTGGTGTTCTGCCTGGGATCCGTGGCTGAAGTTGAATCGGGCCACGTTCATACCTGCCTCGATGAGCGCTTTCAGCTGCTCATACGAGTCGACGGCGGGGCCCAGCGTGCAGACGATTTTGGAACGGCGCATGGAGCGGATCCTATCGGTTTGTTTCGTAGCGGAATATTCCGTCTGGTGGAAAGTCCAAGTGACTAACGGGTAACCAGCGCGTACGCCTGGGTGGCGATCTCCAGTTCCTCATCCGTCGGGACCACGGCGACGGCCACCCGGGCGTTGTCCGCCGAGACCAGCCGCGGCGCGGACGAGCGCACCGCGTTGGCCTCCAGGTCGAGCGCCAGGCCCAGCTCGGCCAGGCCGTCCACCGCAGCTTCCCGGACCTGATGGGCGTTCTCGCCGACCCCGGCCGTGAACGCGACCGCGTCCACCCGGCCGAGCACCGCCGAGTAGGCGCCGATGTACTTCTTCAGACGGTGGACGTACGCCGCGAAGGCGGTGCTCGCCGCCTCGTCGCCCTGGCCCGCTCGCCGCAGCACTTCGCGCATGTCGTTGTCGCCGCACATGCCCAGCAGACCGCTCTTCTTGTTCAGGAGCGAATCGATCTCATCCACCGAGAGGCCGCCCACCCGCGCCAGGTGGAAGACGACCGCCGGATCCAGATCGCCCGAACGGGTACCCATGACCAGACCCTCCAGCGGGGTCAGGCCCATGGAGGTCTCCACGCACACCCCGCCGCGGACGGCCGAGGCCGAGGCGCCGTTGCCCAGGTGCAGCACGATCACGTTCACGTCCTCCACCGGGCGGCCCAGCAGCGCGGCCGTCGCCCGGGAGACGTAGGCGTGGGAGGTGCCGTGGAAGCCGTACCGCCGGATGGCGTACTTCTCGGCCGTCGCGGCGTCGATCGCGTACCGCGCCACGTACTCCGGCATCGTGGAGTGGAAGGCCGTGTCGAAGACGGCCACCTGCGGGATGTCCCCGCGCAGCTCGCGCGCCACCTCGATGCCCGTCACGTTCGCCGGGTTGTGCAGCGGCGCCAGCGGGATCAGGTTGCGGATCTCCGCCAGCACCTCGTCGTCGATGACGGTCGGCTGCGTGAACCTCGTCCCGCCGTGTACCACCCGGTGCCCCACCGCGGCCAGTTCGGGGGAGTCCAGGCCCATTCCGTCGGCGGCCAGCTCCGCGGCGACGGCCTGGAGCGCCGCCCCGTGGTCGGCGATCCGGCCGGCCGTCTCCCGCTTGCCGCCCGCGGCGCCCGGCCCGGCCAGCGGCTCGTGCACCAGCCGGGAGGTTTCCTCCCCGATGCGCTCGACGAGACCGACGGCGAGCCGCGAGCGGTCCGCCATGTCGAGGAGCTGGTACTTGACCGACGAGGAGCCGGAGTTGAGGACGAGTACGCGCGATGCGGTCACGGTGAGAGGTCTTTCCTTGTCGCAGTCGTGGTGCGGTGGGAGGGGTCAGGCGGTGGGCGCCGGCGCGCCCTGTGCCTGGATCGCGGTGATGGCAACCGTGGTGACGATGTCCTGGACGAGCGCGCCGCGCGAGAGGTCGTTCACCGGCTTGCGCAGACCCTGGAGCACCGGGCCGACCGCCACGGCGCCCGCCGAGCGCTGCACGGCCTTGTACGTGTTGTTGCCGGTGTTGAGGTCGGGGAAGATCAGCACGCTCGCGCGGCCGGCCACCTCGGACTCGGGCAGCTTGGTCGCGGCGACCGAGGGCTCCACGGCCGCGTCGTACTGGATCGGGCCCTCGACGGCCAGACCGGGGTGCTGCTCGCGGACGAGCTCGGTGGCCTTGCGGACCTTGTCCACGTCCGCGCCGCTGCCCGAGGTGCCGGTCGAGTACGAGAGCATGGCGATCCGCGGCTCGACGCCGAAGGCGGCGGCGGTGGCGGCCGACTGGACGGCGATGTCGGCGAGCTGCTCGGCGTTCGGGTCCGGGTTGACCGCGCAGTCGCCGTAGACGAGGACCTGATCGGCCAGGCACATGAAGAAGACGGACGACACGATGGAGGCCTCCGGCTTCGTCTTGATGATCTCGAAGGCCGGGCGGATGGTCGCGGCGGTGGAGTGCACCGAGCCGGAGACCATGCCGTCGGCCAGGCCCTCCTGGACCATCAGGGTGCCGAAGTAATTGACGTCGGTGACCACGTCGTTGGCAAGCTCGACGGTCATGCCCTTGTGGGCGCGGACGTTGGCGTAGTACTCGGCGAAACGTTCCCGCAGGGGGGAGGTCGCCGGATCGATGAGCTGCGCGGCCGAGATGTCGATGCCGAGGTCTGCGGCCTTCTTCAGGATCGCCGGTTCCTCGCCCAGCAGGGTCAGGTCGCAGACCCCCCGGCGCAGCACCACGTCCGCGGCGCGCAGCACGCGCTCCTCGGTGCCCTCGGGCAGCACGACGCGGCGGCGGTCGGAGCGGGCCCGCTCCAGCAGCTCGTGCTCGAACATCATCGGGGTGACGCGCTCCGAGCGGGCCACCGAGAGCAGGTCGCGCAGCTCGCCCGTGTTCACGTGCCGTTCGAAGAGTCCGAGCGCGGTCTCCAGCTTGCGCGGGGTCGCGGAGTTCAAGCGGCTCTGCAGCGCGAAGAGTTCGGCGGCGGTCGGGAAGCTGTTGCCGGCGACCGACACCACGGGCGTGCCCGGCGCGAGCTTCGAGGCGAGCGTCAGGATGTCCGGGCCCGGGCGCTCGTTCAGGGTGAGCAGCACACCGGCGATCGGCGGGGTGCCCGAGGTGTGCGCGGCCAGCGCCCCGATGACCAGGTCGGAGCGGTCCCCGGGGGTGACGACCAGACAGCCGGGGGTCAGGGCGTTCAGGAAGTTCGGCAGCATGGCGCCGCCGAAGACGAAGTCCAGCGCGTCGCGGGCCAGCCCGGCCTCGTCGCCGAGGAGCACCTCGCCGCCGAGCGCGCGGGTGATCTCGGCGACGGTCGGTGCGGACAGCGACTTGTCGTCCGGCAGTACGTAGCAGGGCACGGGGAGCCGGGCGGCCAGGCGCCCGGCTATGAGGTCGCGGTCCTCGGCGGCCACCCGGTTGACGACCATCGCGACGACGTGGCAGCCCAGGCTCTCGTAGGCGCGGTAGGCGTTGCGGACCTCGGCGCGCACGGCCTCGGCGGGGTGCTTGGTGCCGCCCACGACGGGAACGACGACCGCGCCCAGCTCGTTGGCGAGGCGGGCGTTGAGTGCGAGCTCGTCGGGGAGGTTGGTCTCGGCGTAGTCGGTGCCGAGGACGAGCATGACCTCGTAGTCGCGGGCCACCCGGTGGAAGCGGTCGACCAGCCGGGAGACCAGCTCGTCGGTGCCCTTCTCGGCGAGGATCGCCGAGGCCTCGTCGTATTCCATGCCGTAGGCGGTCGCCGCGTCCTGATCGATCCGGTAGCGGGCCTTGAGCAGATCGAAGAGCCGGTCCGGTCCGTCGTGGAGCAACGGGCGGTAGACGCCGACCCGGCCCGTCTGCCGGGTCAGCAGCTCCATGATCCCCAGCTCGACGACCTGGCGGCCGTCCCCCCGCTCGATGCCGGTCACGTACACGCTGCGCGTCACGCGTGCTCTCCGTCCTTGCTGTGAATGTCGATTTAGTCTGGCTGACCTCTTGACAATACCCCTGCCGCTGAGTAAGACGCTCCCCAGGAAAAGGCCTGGCCGGAGGGGCCGAAAGGCCTGGAGGGCGGAGCACCAGAAGACGCGCCGCACCCCGGGCCCGTGGAACAATCGGACAGGCTTCACCATTACGCCCTTCATATGTACGGCAGGAGACACAGCACGATGCGTATCGGAGTTCTCACCGCAGGCGGCGACTGTCCGGGCCTCAACGCTGTCATCCGGTCGGTCGTACACCGCGCCCTGGTCGGGCACGGGGATGAGGTCATCGGGTTCGAGGACGGCTTCAAGGGCCTCCTCGACGGCAACTTCCGCTCGCTCGACATCAATGCCGTCAGCGGCATCCTGGCCCGCGGCGGCACGATCCTCGGATCCGCCCGCATGGAGCGCGCACGCCTGCACGAGGCCGCCGAGAACGCGCAGGAACTGTCGAAGCGGTACGGCATCGACGCCCTCATCCCGATCGGCGGCGAGGGCACCCTGACCGCGGCCCGGATGCTGTCGGACGCCGGGATGCCGGTCGTCGGCGTACCGAAGACCATCGACAACGACATCTCCTCCACCGACCGGACCTTCGGCTTCGACACCGCCGTCATGGTCGCCACCGAGGCCATCGACCGGCTCAAGACCACCGCCGAGTCGCACCAGCGCGTCATGGTCGTCGAGGTCATGGGCCGCCACGCGGGCTGGATCGCCCTGGAGTCCGGCATGGCCGGCGGCGCCCACGGGATCTGCCTGCCGGAGCGCCCGTTCGAGGTGGACGCCTTGGTGAAGATGGTGGAGGAACGGTTCTCCCGCGGCAAGAAGTTCGCCGTCATCTGCGTTGCGGAGGGCGCGCACCCGGCCGAGGGCTCCATGCCGTACGAGAAGGGCGCGATCGACGCGTACGGCCACGAGCGCTTCGCCGGCATCGGCAACCGCCTCGCGGTCGAACTGGAGCGGCGCCTGGGCAAGGAGGCCCGTCCGGTCATCCTCGGCCACGTCCAGCGCGGCGGCACCCCCACGGCGTACGATCGCGTCCTCGCGACCCGCTTCGGCTGGCACGCCGTCGAGGCCGTCCACCGCGGCGACTTCGGCAACATGACCGCCCTGCGCGGCACCGACATCGTGATGGCCCCGCTGGCCTCGGCCGTCACCGCGCTGAAGACCGTCCCCGAGGCCCGCATGTACGAGGCCGAGTCGGTCTTCTGACCGCCCCGCGACCGACCCGGACCTCCGCCCCCTCGTGGCGGGGCCTCCGGCCCGTCGCGGCGGGACCTCCTGCCCGATGCTGTGCCGAAAGGCCTCGGAGCACAGCGCGCCGGGGCCTTTCCGTTGTCCTGATCCGGACCGCCGGCCGCCGCGGCCGGTCTACCGGCCGCCGCCAGCGACGTACCAGAACCGGTCCACGATCTCGGCGAGGAACTCCCGGCCCGCGTCCCCACTGCCCGCCTCTCCCTGGCCACCGCCCCAGCTGAGCGTCGCCACCATCCGGGACTGGTAGTCCCCGTGCAGGTGCTCCAGCACCTGCTCCAGATTGGCCTTGGGGATCGGCAGCAGTTTGCCCAGCGGCTTCACGTACGCCTGCCAGCGCGTGGTCACCGCACTGCGCAGCAGGTCCGCAAGCTCCTCCTGCTTGCCGGTGGCCGTCACGAACTGGGCCAGCGTCAGCCCCAGCACCGTCGCGAGGGAGGCGGACTGCCGCTCGTTGCCCTTCCAGCGCCCGGTGTCCTCCATCTTCTGGTACGCGTTCGTCTCCAGCCCGATCCGCCGGGCCAGCTCCTCTGCGGCCAGCCCCCTGGCGATCCGGTGCTCCCGCAGGGTGACCGGCTCGGCCAGCAGCTCCCCGGGCGAACACCACAGGACGCCGGCGAGTGCCGTGAGCTCCGCCGAGGTGGGTGATATCTCGCCACGTTCCCAGGCCAACACGGTCTCGGGCGCGACGATCAGTCCGTACTGGGCACGCAGGCCATAGGCGACATGACCGGGAGCCATGCCCAGGGCCGCGCGCAGGCGACGCGCGGCGGGGGCATTGAAAGGTGGGCTGGAGTGCACACGGCACACCGTAGAAGTGGCCAGGCTGTGGCGCCTACAGACCAAACAAACAAGCCCATAACTCGTAGGAAAGTCCTATGGAGTTAGCGGCTTTTATCGGGTTCCTCTGCGACTGTCCGGTAATCGGTGCACCCGAAGATCGACTACACCCGTACCGTTCCAGCCAACGCCTTCCCGCGCAAGGCCCCTCACAGGCCCCACACAAACCTGAACCGGACGTCCTTCCCGTGCGTGATCCCTGGAGGGGGCCCTCGCCGACGGGGGTGGCGAGGGCCCCTCCAAGGATCACCGGATCACCGGGTCACCCCCACCCTTGCCTCCCCTTGCCTTGACGTCGGCGTCAAGGAATACGGTCGGTCCATGCGCATCGGCGAACTGGCGGAGCGGGCCGGGACCAGCACCCGGACACTCAGGTACTACGAGTCGCGAGGGCTGCTGCCCGCGCGGCGGTCGGACAACGGCTACCGCACGTACGACGAGGACGACCTGCGGCTGCTGCGTCAGATCCGCATGCTCCAGGACTTCGGCTTCGAGCTGGAGGAGACCCGGCCCTTCGTGGACTGCCTGCGGGCAGGCCATCCGGACGGGGACTCCTGCCCGGCCTCGCTCGCCGTGTACCGGCGCAAGCTCGCCGAGCTGGACGGCCTGATCGGCCAGCTCGCCGACGTACGGGAGCAGGTCGCGCGCCGGCTGGCCGACGCGGAGGAGGCCGCCGGGGAGGCGGCCGTCCCGCGCTGCGAGATGACGGGCTGAACGGCCCGCACCCACGACCGACACGAGAAGGGGACACGAAATGATCCACGCACAGGGTGTCGCGGAAGTGACCGACATGGACTTCGAGGCGGAGGTGCTCGGCGAGCGGGGGAGGCCCGTACTCGTCGAGTTCACCGCGGACTGGTGCGGCCCCTGCCGCCAGCTCGCCCCCGTGCTGTCCGCGATCGCCTCCGAGGAGGCCGACCGCCTCAAGGTCGTGCAGATCGACGCGGACCGCAACCCCGCCACCGTCACCCGGTACGGGGTGCTGTCCATGCCGACCCTGCTCGTCTTCCGCGACGGCGAGCCCGTGCAGCAGATCGTCGGCGCCCGGGCCAAGCGCCGGCTCCTCCAGGAGCTGGAGGAGCAGCTGACGGCCACCCCGGTCCAGGTCCCTACGGCCTGAGCCAGACCGTCGCCAATGGCGGGAGCGTCATCCGCAGGCTCGCCGGCCGGCCCTGCGCGGGCACCGGCTCGGGCCGCAGCGGCTGCAGGTGGCGCACGCCGCTGCCGCCGTACTGCTCCTGGTCCGTGTTGAGGACCTCCCGCCACAGCGCCACGTCCTCCGGGACACCGAGCCGGTACCCGTGCCGGACCACCGGCGAGAAGTTCGACACGCACAGCAGCTGCGAGCCGTCCTGCGCGTACCGCAGGAAGGCGAAGACGTTGTCCTCCGCGGCGTCGGCCTCCACCCAGGCGAAGCCCTCCGGCACGGAGTCCCGCTCCCACAGGGCGGGCGCCGCCGTGTACGTGCGGTTCAGGTCGCGCACGAGGCTGCGCACGCCCCGGTGGTCGCCGGCCGCCGCGTAGGAGTCGTCCAGCAGCCACCAGTCCGGCCCGTACGTCTCCGACCACTCCGACCCCTGGGCGAACTCCTGGCCCATGAAGAGGAGCTGCTTGCCCGGGTGGGCCCACATGAAGCCCAGGTACGCCCGGTGCGCGGCCCGCTGCTGCCACCAGTCCCCGCCGGGCATCTTCGACACCAGCGAGCCCTTGCCGTGCACCACCTCGTCGTGCGAGATCGGCAGCACGAAGTTCTCGCTGAAGGCGTAGACCATCCCGAAGGTCATGTCGTGGTGGTGGTACTTGCGGTGCACCGACTCCTTCGACATGTAGCGCAGCGTGTCGTGCATCCAGCCCATGTTCCACTTCAGGCCGAAGCCCAGCCCGCCCGCGTCCGTCGGCAGGGTCACGCCCGCCCACGCCGTGGACTCCTCCGCGATCGTCACCACGCCCGGGCAGCGCCGGTACACGGTGGCGTTCATCTCCTGGAGGAACGCCACCGCGTCCAGGTTCTCCCGCCCGCCGTGCTCGTTGGGCGCCCACTCGCCCTCACCGCGCGAGTAGTCGAGGTAGAGCATCGAGGCCACGGCGTCCACGCGCAGTCCGTCGACGTGGAACTCCTCGCACCAGTACACGGCGTTGGCGACGAGGAAGTTGCGGACCTCCTTGCGGCCGTAGTCGAACTCCAGCGTCCCCCAGTCCGGGTGCGCGGCCCGCCGCGGGTCCTGGTGCTCGTACAGCGGCCGCCCGTCGAACTCGGCGAGCGCCCAGTCGTCGCGCGGGAAGTGCGCGGGCACCCAGTCGACGATCACCCCGATCCCGGCCCGGTGCAGCGCGTCCACCAGGAAGCGGAAGTCGTCCGGGCTGCCCATCCGGGAGGTGGGCGCGTAGAAGCCGGTGACCTGGTAGCCCCAGGAGCCGCCGAAGGGGTGCTCGGAGACCGGCATCAGCTCCACGTGCGTGAATCCGAGATCCTTCACGTACGCCGGCAGCTGCTCGGCGAGCTGCCGGTAGGAGAGCCCGGGCCGCCAGGACGCCAGGTGCAGTTCGTACACCGAGAAGGGAGCCTGGTGCGGGGCGCGGGCGCCGCGGTTTGCCATCCACTCCGCGTCCCGCCACACGTGGGTGGAGGCCGTCACCCGCGAGGCGTTCGCCGGGGGGACCTCCGCCGAGCGGGCCATCGGGTCGGCGCGCAGCGTGTGGCTGCCGTCGGGGCGCGTGATGTCGTACTTGTACAGCGCCCCGGCGCCCACGCCGGGCAGGAACAGCTCCCACACGCCCGTCGACCCGAGCGAGCGCATCGGGTAGGCGACGGAGTCCCAGTAAGAGAAGTCACCGGCGATCCGGACCCCCTGGGCGTTGGGCGCCCACACCGTGAAGCGGGTGCCGGCCACCCCCTGGTGCTCGATGGGCTCGGCGCCGAGCGCCTTCCACAGCTGTTCGTGGCGGCCCTCGCCGATCAGGTGCAGGTCCAGCTCGCCGAGCGAGGGCAGGAACCGGTACGGGTCGTGGATCTCGATCTCGTCGCTGTCGTACGCCACCAGCAGCCGGTAGTCCGGCACCCCGCTCAGCGGCAGCAGCCCGGAGAACAGCCCGTCGCCCTCGTCGACGAGCTCGGTCCGCAGCCCCTTGGCGAGGATCGTGACCGTCTTGGCGTACGGGCGCAGTACGCGGAAGGCCACGCCGCCCCGCTGGGCACGGGCGCCCAGTACCGCGTGGGGGTCGTGGTGGCGGCCCTCCAGCAGCCGGGCCCGTTCCTCCCCGCCGAGCGGGTGCGCCGGCCGGACCCCGTGGGGCGGGGCGGCGCGGCGGGCCCGGGGCGCGCGCGGTTTCTTGGTGGACGCCGGGACGGGTGCGGTCTCGTCGCGGACGGTCGGTGACGGCTGTCGTGCGGCGCTCACGCGAGCGGCCTCCTCGGGGGCTTCTGATGGGGTTGGGGGTGGGCGGAGATGGAGCCGGGGGCGGGCGGGTTCGGGGGCACCCGGTGGGCCGGCCGCTGCGGCTCCGAGAGCCGTCGGATCGCGGCCATCGGGACGTGTAGCCAGTCGGGGCGGTGCCGGGACTCGTAACGGGCTTCGTACACCGCCTTGTCGGTCTCGTACGCGCGCAGCAGTACGGGGTCCTCGCGCGGGTCGCGGCCCGTGGTGCGGGCGTAGCCCTCGCAGAAGGCGGCCCGGCAGTCGTCCGCCCAGGCGGGGGCGAACGGCCGGTGCGAGCGCGCGGCGTAGTCGAAGGAGCGCAGTATCCCGGCGATGTCGCGCACGGCCGGTTCGGGGCGGCGCCGGTCGGCCAGCGGCCGGGCCGGCTCTCCTTCGAAGTCGATCAACGACCAGGAGCCGTCGAGGGTGCGCAGGGTCTGCCCCAGATGGAGGTCCCCGTGGATCCGCTGGGCGGGCACCCCGGCCCCGCGGGAGGCGGCCAGCGCGTCGAACGCCCCCCGCAGCCCCGCTTCGTAGGGCCGCAGCGCTGGCACCTCCCGGGCGGTGGCGGCCAGCCGGGCCGTCATCCCGGCGGCGAGCCGGGCGGTCTGCTCCGGACCGAGGGCGACGGTGGGCAGGGCGGCGGCGAGCGCGCTGTGCACCTCGGCGGTGGCCCGGCCCAGCGCGTACGCCTCGGCGGTGAAGTCCTCCCCGGCGTCCAGCCGGCGCAGGGCGAGCTGCCAGCCGTCGTCGGAGCCGCGCAGGTACGGCTGGAGCACGCCGAGGGTCAGCGGCTCGCTCCCGGGCAGCTCGGCCTCGTACCAGGCGACGGGCGCCGGGACGCGGGCGCAGCCGGCGGCGGCGAGCGCCCTGGGCAGTTCCAGGTCCGGATTGACCCCGGGGCCCACCCGGCGGAAGACCTTCAGGATGTACGAATCCCCGTAGATCAGCGAGGAATTGGTCTGCTCACCGGACAGCGGCCGGGGTGCCAGACCCGTCGGGACGGGCGCGTCCGGGTCCCGGTCGAAGCGCAGCGGGCCCAGGCTGCCGGGGGAGCGCAATCGTTCCAGCAGCATGGCGGCGAGCCGGGGATCGCCCAGTGCCTCGTACACCGCGCGGCCCGCGTACGGGCCGTCCTCGGCGTGCCCGATCAGCGTGTGCGCGAGCGCGGGCGGCAGGGACGGGCGGATGCCCAGCAGGAGTTGGTAGCAGTCCCCGTCGACGTCGAGGAGCAGGTGCAGGAGTCCGGGGGTGGACCCCGGCGGCAGCAGCTCGGCCGCCGAGACGGCCCTGAGCGTGCTGATGGCGCGGCCCTTGCCCGCGAACCAGCGCTGTGCGGGCAGCCAGGCCCGCAGCATCGGTTCCAGTGGGCCGAGCCCGGCCGTCCCGGTGAGCCCGGCGGCCCGGTCGGCCGTCAGCCGGCTCCGGGCGGATGCAGCCTCCGACATGGCGTCGCGTCCTTTCCCCGGGCCGTCACAGAGTGCGCAGAGTGTCCCGGATGTGCGGCAGTTGCTTCTCCGGCGTGTGCGAGTGTCGGGTCAGGATGATCCGTACAGGGGCGGGCGATTGACCCATTCGCGCTGCCCGCCCCGTACCCGGCTACTGCTCGGCGCGCTGCTCGGTGCGCAGGCGGAACCAGTAGAAGCCGTGTCCCGCCAGGGTCAGCAGGTACGGCCACTCGCCGATCGGCGGGAAGCGCACATCACCCGTGAGCTCCACCGGGACCCGCCCGTTGAACGACCGCAGATCCAGCTCGGTGGGCTGCGCGAAGCGCGAGAAGTTGTGCACGCACAGCACCAGGTCGTCCCCGAACTCGCGCAGGAACGCGAGTACCGCCGGGTTGGACGAGGGCAGTTCGGTGTACGAGCCGAGTCCGAAGGCGGGGTTCGCCTTGCGGATCTCGATCAGCCGGCGGGTCCAGTGCAGCAGTGAGGAGGGCGATGCCATCGCGGCCTCGACACTGGTGACCTGGTACCCGTAGACCGGGTCCATGATGACCGGCAGGTTCAGCCTGCCCGGATCGCAGGAGGAGAAACCGGCATTGCGGTCCGGGGTCCACTGCATCGGGGTGCGCACACCGTCGCGGTCGCCCAGCCAGATGTTGTCGCCCATGCCGATCTCGTCGCCGTAGTAGAGCACCGGCGAGCCCGGCAGCGACAGCAGCAGGGCGGTGAACAGCTCCATCTGGTTGCGGTCGTTGTCCAGGAGCGGGGCGAGGCGGCGCCGGATGCCGATGTTGGCCCGCATCCGCGGGTCCTTGGCGTACTCGGCGTACATGTAGTCGCGCTCTTCGTCCGTGACCATTTCGAGGGTGAGTTCGTCGTGGTTGCGCAGGAAGATGCCCCACTGGCAGCGGTCCGGGATCGCCGGGGTCTTGGCCAGGATTTCGGAGACGGGGTAGCGGGACTCTCTTCGCACGGCCATGAAGATGCGCGGCATGACGGGGAAGTGGAAGGCCATGTGGCACTCGTCCCCGCCCTTCGTGAAGTCCCCGAAGTAGTCGACGACGTCCTCGGGCCACTGGTTGGCCTCGGCGAGCAGCACCGTGTCGGGGTAGTGCGCGTCGATCTCCGCCCGCACCCGCTTGAGCAGCTCGTGGGTGCGCGGCAGGTTCTCGCAGTTGGTGCCCTCCTCGGCGTACAGGTACGGGACGGCGTCGAGCCGGAACCCGTCGATGCCGAGGTCCAGCCAGAAGCGGAGGGCGGAGATGATCTCCTCCTGCACGGCCGGGTTCTCGAAGTTGAGGTCCGGCTGGTGCGAGAAGAAGCGGTGCCAGTAGTACTGCTTGCGCAGCGGGTCGTACGTCCAGTTCGAGGTCTCGGTGTCGACGAAGATGATGCGGGCGTCCTGGTACTGCTTGTCGTTGTCTGCCCACATGTAGTAGTCGCCGTACGGACCGTCGGGGTCCTTGCGGGACTGCTGGAACCACTCGTGCTGGTCGCTCGTGTGGTTCATCACGAAGTCGATGATCACCCGCATGCCGCGCTGGTGCGCGGCGTCCACGAACTCCACGAAGTCGGCGAGGTCGCCGAACTCGGGGAGCACCGAGGTGTAGTCGGAGACGTCGTAGCCCCCGTCGCGGAGGGGTGAGGCGAAGAACGGCGGCAGCCAGAGGCAGTCGACGCCGAGCCACTGGAGGTAGTCCAGCTTGGCGGTGAGCCCCTTGAGGTCCCCCACGCCGTCGCCGTTGCTGTCGTGGAAGGAGCGGACGAGGACCTCGTAGAAGACGGCCCGCTTGAACCAGTCGGGATCGCGGTCCTTGGCGGGGGTGTCCTCGAAGGTGTCGTGGACGGGATCGTTGATCATCATGTGGTGGGTGACCCTCCGGTGGGCGGGGACGGTCGCAGAGCCGCCAGTACGTGCGCGGGCGTGCGGCCCGGCTCTAGGCGCACGTAGTTGGCCCTGCCCCAGTGATAGGTCTCGCCGGTGAGCTCGTCGCGCACCGCGAGGGACCCGTGCCAGTCGAGGCCGAGTACCGGCATGTCCAACGAGACCGTCGCCTCCTGGGTGTGGTGCGGATCGAGGTTGACGACCACCAGTACGGAATTGGCCCCGGCATGCTTCGAATAGGCGATCACCTGTTCGTTGTCGGTCGAGTGGAAATGGATGTCGCGCAGCTGCTGGAGGGCGGGGTTGCGGCGGCGCATCCGGTTCAGGGCGGTGATCAGCGGGGCGATGGTGCGGCCCTCGCGGTCGGCGGCGGCCCAGTCGCGCGGCCGGAACTCGTACTTCTCGGAGTTCAGGTACTCCTCGCTGCCCTCCCGCACCGGGGTGTTCTCGCAGAGTTCGTAGCCGGCGTAGATGCCCCAGGCCGGGGACAGGGTGGCGGCGAGCACCGCGCGCACCTCGAAGGCGGGGCGGCCGCCGCGCTGAAGGTATTCGTGGAGGATGTCGGGGGTGTTGACGAAGAAATTCGGCCGCATCACGGAGGCTGACGGGGTGTCGGACAGCTCGGTCAGGTACTCGGTGATCTCCGCCTTGGTGTTGCGCCAGGTGAAGTACGTGTAGGACTGCTGGAAGCCGACGGCCGCCAGGGCGCGCATCATCGCGGGACGGGTGAAGGCCTCGGCAAGGAAGATCACGTCGGGGTCGGACTTGTTGATGTCCGCGATCACCTTCTGCCAGAAGACGACGGGTTTGGTGTGCGGGTTGTCGACCCGGAAGATGCGGACGCCGTGGTCCATCCAGTGCCGCAGGATCCGGCAGGTCTCCTCGACGATGCCGGCCATGTCGGTGTCGAAGTGGATCGGGTAGATGTCCTGGTACTTCTTCGGCGGGTTCTCGGCGTACGCGATCGTCCCGTCGGCGCGGTGGCGGAACCACTGCGGGTTCTTCTCCACCCACGGGTGGTCGGGGGAGCACTGGAGGGCGAAGTCCAGGGCGATCTCCATGCGCAGCTCGCGGGCGCGCGCGACGAAGGCGTCGAAGTCCTCCATGGTGCCGAGCTCGGGGTGCACGGCGTCGTGGCCGCCCTCGGTGGAGCCGATGGCCCAGGGCACGCCCGGGTCCCAACTACCGGCGGAAAGGGTGTTGTTCGGTCCCTTGCGGAACGTGCTCCCGATCGGGTGGACGGGCGGCAGGTACACCACGTCGAAGCCCATCGCGGCGATCGCGGGCAGCCGCTCGGCGGCGGTCCGGAAGGTCCCGCTGACCGGGGCCTCGCCGGGCTCGACGACGGCCCCCTCGGACCGGGGGAACATCTCGTACCAGGAACCGAAGAGGGCCCGCTTGCGCTCGACGAGGAGGGGCAGCGCCTTGGCCGAGGTGACCAGCTCCCGGTACGGGCGCTTTGCGAGCGCCGCGTCCACGGCCGGGTCCAGGGCGGCCGCGTACCGCTCGGCGGCGGGCCGGTCCTCGTCGCGCATCACCTCGGCTGCGGCCAGTACGGCCTCGCGGCCGTCGCGCTTGGGGATCCGGGCGCCGGCGCGCGCGTAGAGCTCGGCGCCTTCGAGGAGGGTGAGGCCGGTGTCGATACAGGCGGGGATCTTGATCGCCGCGTGGGCCCGCCAGGTGGCCACCGGGTCGCTCCACGCCTCGACGGTGTACGTCCACCTCCCTTCGGCCCCGGCGGACACCCGGGCCCCCCACCGGTCGGTACCGGGGGCGAGCTCGCGCATGGGTACGGGGGGCCGGAGCCGCCCGCTCGGGTCTCGGAGCACGACGTGCGCGGAGACGGCGTCGTGTCCCTCGCGGAACACGGTGGCGGAGACCTCGAAAACTTCGTCCACGACCGCCTTGGCGGGTCTGGCGCCGCAGTCGACGGCGGGGCGGACGTCCAGCACGGGAATGCGACCGATCATGATGGGCTCACCTGGGGGCAGTTCGCAGGGCTCGGTGACAACAGGCCAGCCGGTATCACGGCTGGTAGTGCACGCTCTGTTCGCTCTGTTTCTAGCCGCTCGGTGGACGGCTGGGCTGCGGGCATGGCCGCTCCTGTCCGCGTTCACTCGGGTGGCGGGGAGAGGTTGGGGGCGGGTGCGCCGTGCGTGTACGACGTGTACCCGGTGAGCCCTTCCCACTCTTTTCCCGCCCAATCCGCGCGCTTGGTTAACTACTCGTACGTAGTGGCGCGCCCGATACCAAGCCCCGGGTCGACATCCGCCGGGGCTCCGTCAAGTCGGCCAGGACTACCTGATGTAGTGACACGCCACGGGCGTCTCACCGCTCCCAGGGGTCACGCGAGGCTCGTCGGGCCACAGGGACGAACCGGGAGGACAGGGGTGAATCGTCGCCGCCGGAGCGCGGGCGTACCGGCACGTGGGACCGCCGGAGTTGGCCGCCCCGTGCGATCAGGAGTCCGGGGGCGGCCGGCAAGGAAGGCAGTCAATCTCACGGAGTGGGACGGCGGTCTCGCCGAGCCGTGCACCTGCGTGGCGCAGGGGGCGGGTGTGCGGGCGGATCG
This sequence comes from Streptomyces sp. NPDC048269, assembly GCF_040652395.1. Taxonomy (NCBI): domain Bacteria; kingdom Bacillati; phylum Actinomycetota; class Actinomycetes; order Kitasatosporales; family Streptomycetaceae; genus Streptomyces; species Streptomyces sp. NPDC048269. Next base: position 17,190 of record NZ_JBEZLW010000035.1, on the reverse strand, counting down.
CCGCGCGACCCGGCGAGCACGTGCCAGGGGTGGCCGGCGACCCGGTCGCGCAGTCGCGGGAGATACGTTTCGCCGTCCGCCCGGGCCGACCGCGAACCCGAGGCGGCATGGCCCGGGCGGCGGGGCGGCGCTAGCCTTCCGGGGGTGATGCGCGGATGCACAGCGTGGTGCGGCCGCTCCGATCCGTAATCCCCTGCGAAGGTGGAACACGTGAAGGCTATCCGTCGATTCACCGTGCGCCCCGTCCTCCCGGAGACCCTGCTGCCGCTCACCGGCCTCGCGCGCAACCTGCGCTGGTCATGGCATGCGGAGACCCGCGAACTCTTCCAATCCGTCGACCCCGAGGGCTGGCAGGCCGCCGGGGGCGATCCCGTCCGGCTGCTCGGAGCCGTCTCCGCCGCCCGGCTCGCGGAGCTGGCGGGCGACCGCCGCTTCCTGCGGCGGCTCGCCGTCGCCGCCGCCGACCTCGATGACTACGTGAACGGCGGGAGGTGGTACCAGAGCCAGGAGAACGGCCCGGAACTGCCCGCCGCCATCGCCTACTTCTCCCCCGAGTTCGGCATCACCGCCGCCCTGCCCCAGTACTCCGGCGGCCTCGGCATCCTCGCCGGGGACCACCTCAAAGCCGCCAGCGACCTCGGCGTCCCGCTCATCGGCGTCGGACTGCTCTACCGGCACGGGTACTTCCGGCAGTCGCTCTCCCGCGACGGCTGGCAGCAGGAGCACTACCCCGTACTCGACCCCAACGAACTCCCGCTCGCCCTGCTCCGCGAGGACGACGGCTCCCCGGCCCGGATCTCGCTCACCCTCCCCGGCGGCCGGGCCCTGCACGCACACATCTGGCAGGCCCGCGTCGGCCGTGTGCCCCTGCTGCTCCTGGACTCCGACGTCGAGGACAACGACGCCGCTGCCCGCGAGGTGACCGACCGGCTCTACGGCGGCGGCAGCGACCACCGGCTGCTCCAGGAGATGCTGCTCGGCATCGGCGGGGTGCGTGCAGTGCGCACGTACTGCCGGATCACCGGCCACCCCGACCCCGAGGTGTTCCACACCAACGAGGGGCACGCTGGGTTCCTGGGGCTGGAGCGCATAAGGGAACTGGAGAGGGAGCGGGGACTCGACTTCGACGCCGCCGTCGAGGCGGTGCGCGCCGGGACCGTGTTCACCACGCACACCCCCGTCCCGGCCGGCATCGACCGCTTCGAGCAGGCCCTTGTCGCCCGGCACTTCGGGGACGGCGGGGAGCTGGCCGGCGTACCGGTCGACCGGATCCTGGAGCTCGGCGCCGAGTCCTATCCCGGGGGCGACCCGGGCCTGTTCAACATGGCCGTCATGGGGCTGCGCCTGGCCCAGCGCGCCAACGGCGTCTCCACCCTGCACGGCGCGGTCAGCAGGGAGATGTTCGCCGGCCTGTGGCCGGGCTTCGACCCGTCCGACGTGCCCATCACCTCCGTGACCAACGGGGTGCACGCCCCGACCTGGGTGGCCCCCGAGGTGGTACGGCTCGGCGCCCGCCAGATCGGCGCCGGCCGCACCGAGGACGCCCTGTCGGTCGGCGGCTCCCCGCGCTGGGACGCGGTGGCCGACATCCCCGACCAGGACGTCTGGGACCTGCGGCGGGTGCTGCGCGAGCAGCTGGTGCAGGAGGTACGGGACCGGCTGCGGGCCTCGTGGCGCCAGCGCGGGGCCGCCGACGCCGAACTGGGCTGGGTGGACTCCGTACTGGACCCGGACGTGCTCACCATCGGCTTCGCCCGGCGCGTGCCCTCGTACAAGCGTCTGACCCTGATGCTGCGCGACCCGGACCGGCTGCGCAGGCTGCTGCTGGACCCGGACCGGCCGGTGCAGATCGTGGTCGCTGGCAAGGCGCATCCGGCCGACGACGGCGGGAAGCGGCTCGTGCAGGAGCTGGTGCGGTTCGCGGACGACCCGCGGGTGCGGCACCGGATCGTCTTCCTGCCCGACTACGGCATGGCCATGGCGCAGAAGCTCTACCCGGGCTGCGACGTCTGGCTGAACAACCCGCTGCGGCCGCTGGAGGCGTGCGGGACCAGCGGGATGAAGGCCGCGCTCAACGGCTGCCTCAACCTGTCCGTGCTGGACGGGTGGTGGGACGAGTGGTTCGAGCCCGACTTCGGCTGGGCCATCCCGACCGCCGACGGGCTCGGCGCGGACGAGGACCGCCGGGACCACCTGGAGGCGAACGCGCTCTACGAGCTGATCGAGAGCCGGGTCGCGCCCCGTTTCTACGACCGGGTCGGACGCACCGGGCTCCCGGTGCGATGGATCGAGATGGTCCGGCGCACGCTGGTCTCGCTGGGGCCGAAGGTGCTGGCGGGGCGGATGGTGCGGGAGTACGTGGAGCGGCTGTACACGCCGGCCGCGCTCGCCCACCGCGCCCTCACTCCCGAGGCGGCACGGGACCTCGCCTGGTGGAAGGGGCGGGCCCGGGCGGCGTGGCCGCGGGTCGCCGTCGAGCACGTCGAAGCCCTCGCCGCGGCCCCGGTCAACGGCACCGCCGAGCTCGGGGCCACCCTGACCCTGCGCGTGCAGGTGTCGCTGGACACGCTCGCGCCCGAGGACGTGGAGGTGCAGGCCTTCGCCGGGCGGGTGGACCCGCAGGACGTCATCCGGGACGGGCGGAGCTTCCCGCTCAAGCCGGCCGCCGGGCCCGACCTGGAGGGCCGCTGGGTGTACGAGGGCCCGCTCGCCCTCGAACGCACGGGGCCCTTCGGCTACACGGTGCGCATCCTGCCGGCGCATCCGCTGCTGGCGAACCCGGCCGAACTGGGCCTGGTCGCCGCCCCGGTGGACACGGACGCGGGAGGCGGCGTACTCCTGCGGTAGTCCGTGCCGTCGAAGAACGGCTTCAGGGGGCGGGCGGCGGGTCCACCAGCCGCCCGTCCTCCACGAGCATCCCGGCCCGCTTGACGCTGCGCAGGGTCGGGATGAGCTCCACCTGGCCCACGCCGTCCACCGAGCCGATCCGCTCGGTCAGGTAGGTGTAGAGCGCGTCGGTGTCCCGGCACACGGCCACGGCCATCAGAGCGGCCGCCCCCGTCACTGCCGCCGCGAAGGCCACCTCGCGGTGGCTCGCCAGAGCTGCCCCCACCTCCGCGATCCGGGCCGGCGGGACGGTCAGCACCAGCGTCGCCTCAGCCTCGTAGCCGAGGTGTGCCGGGACGAACTCCACGTCGAAGAAGACCGCCCCGAGCTCGCGCAGCCGGTCCAGCCGCCGGCGGGCGGTGGACTCGGACAGGCCGGTGGCGCGGGCCAGTTCCGGATACCCGGCGCGGCCGTCCCGGCCCAGCACCGAGAGCAGCGCGAACTCCGTCGCGTCCAGGGTGTACGGGGTGTCCCGCTCCGGCCCCGGCTCCACCGGTGGCGGTTCCAGTGCCGCGATCTGGTCGGGGCGCAGCTCGTCCAGACCCGTCCAGGAGTCGGCTCCGCCGAAGAACTTGCGCAGGATGGTGTGGGCGCTGATGCCGGTCACCCGGCGGGTGCGCGGCAGCTTCTCCAGCAGCAGCGTGTCCCGGTCCTTGCGGGTACGGGCCCGCGTCATGCAGTGGATCTCCGTACCGCCCGAGTTCAGGGTCACCCATGCGATGTCCGGGCGGCGCGCGAGGGCCTCGGCCACCGGGAGCGCCGCGTCGGGGGCGCACTGCACCCGCAGCCAGGACTCGAACAGCCCGACGCGGCTGCCCACCGGGAGTCCTACGACCCGGATCAGGCCGGTGGTCCGCAGCCGCCGGTAGCGGCGAACCACGGTCTGGTCGGAGACCTCCAGCACCTCGGCGAGACGGCTGAAGGCGGCCCGGCCGTCGATCACCAGGGCCTGGATCAGGGCGCGGTCGAGGGGGTCCAGCTCCACGGTCTCGTGCGTGCTCTGCTGCATGGTTTCCATCATGACAGGGGCTCGGGCAGGGGAAATCCGGCAGGAAGGAGCCCCTGGGTGGGGAACGGGGCCGGGGGCTGGGAGCTTGGGGCGTCGGCATCCGGCCCGGCCCGGACTCCCGTCCCGGGCCCGCCCCCTCGTCCCCTCACACACCCCAGGAGAACTCCCATGCGTAAATGGCTGCCGCTGACGGCAGTGAGCCTCGGGGCCTTCATGCTCCTGGTCGACGTCACGATCGTGACCGTCGCCCTGCCCGGCATGGCCGCCGACATGCGCACCGACTTCGCCGGACTCCAGTGGGTCATGGACGTCTACGCGCTGGCGCTGGCGGCCCTGCTGCTCGGCGCCGGCTCGCTCGCCGACCGGATCGGCCGGCGCCGCGTCTACCTCGGGGGGCTCGCGCTCTTCGCCGCGGCTTCGCTCGCCTGCGGGCTGGCCACCGGCCCGGGGGAGCTGATCGCCTTCCGCGCGGTCCAGGGCGTCGGCGGGGCCGCCATGTTCGCCACCACCATGGCCCTGCTCAGCGGCGCCTACCAGGGCCGCGACCGCGGGATCGCCTTCGGCGTCTGGGGCGCGGTCAACGGCGCCGCCGCCGCGGCCGGTCCGATCATCGGCGGGCTGCTCACCGACCACTTCGGCTGGCGCTGGATCTTCTTCATCAACCTGCCGGTCTGCGCGCTGGCCGTGTACGTGACCCTCAAGGCCGTCGCCGAGTCGCGTGACCCGCACGCCAGGGGCCTCGACCTGCCGGGCATGGCCGCCTTCACCACGGGCGCCGGGGCCGTCACGTACGCGATGATCCGCGTCGGCGAGAACGGGTGGAGCTCGCCCACCACGCTGGGCCTCCTCGGTCTCGGCGCCGCCGCCTTCGCCGCCTTCGTCCTCGTCGAACTGCGCAGCTCCCGCCCGATGCTGGATCTCTCGCTCTTCCGCAGCCGCACCTTCGTCGCGGTCATGGCCGCCGGGCTGCTGCTGTCGGGCGCCGCCTTCTCGTACCTGATGTACGTCTCCCTCTGGCTGCAGTCCGCCGAGGGGATGGGCCCGGTCGGCGCGGGTCTGGCTCTCGTGCCGATGAGCGCGGCCGCGTTCTTCCTCTCGGCGCTGGCCGGGCGGCTGCTGCACGCCATGCCGGCGCGGCTGACCATCGGCGGCGGGCTCCTGTTGATCGGCGTGGGCGCGCTGCTCCAGGCCTGGATGCTGGACGCCGGTGACGGCTGGCCGGCCATCGTCCCGGGGCTGCTGGTGACCGGCCTGGGCGTGGGCGCCGCGACGCCTGCGCTGGCCGCGACCGCGATGGAGGCTGTGGCCCCGGCCCGGGCGGGCATGGCCGGCGGAGCCCTGAACACCGCGCGCCAACTGGGCACGGCCCTCGGGATCGCCGTACTCGGCGCGGTCTTCCACGCCGGACTCCGCGGTGGCCTGGGCGACGGCGGCCGGGAGCTGTCGGAGCCGCTGGCCTCCGGCGGGGCCGGACGGCTGCTCGCCGAGGCTCCGGCGGGAGCGGCGCGCGAGACCCTGAGCACACTGGTGGACGCGGCCTTCGCGAGCGGGCTCCGCGAGACGTTCCTGGTCTCGGCGGCGATGGGCCTGGCGGGCGCCCTTGCGGTGTTCCTGCTGGTCCGCACCGGTCCGCGCCGGGGTACGGGCGCCCCCGCAGCGGTCCCGGGGCAGGCGGTCCCGGCGGCAGGGACACCGGCGGCCCGGCGGTAACTGCATCCCGCCATAAGGCGGGTGACCCGGTACCTCACGGGTGAACCTTCGAACGCGCTGCGCACGCCGAATCGTTTCGCCATCCCCGTCCGCTCCTACGGTTGCCCGCGGATGCCACCGGACCCGGTATCCGAGGACCCCGAGAAACGGACTTCCCATGCGTCTTCGCACCACCGCCGTCGTCTTCGCCGGCGCCCTTGCGCTCATTCTGCCCACCGCCGGCCAGTCATTGGCCGACGACCACAGCAGCAGCGACCTCGGCACGCTGCACTACCGGTTCGTCGACGACGAGGGCGACGCGCGCAGCGCGCAGCTCCGGCCCGCGGAGAACGACACCTGCTACGTGCTGACCCGCACCTCCGACGCCGAGCCCGCCGTCGAGGTGAGCAACGAGACGGAGTCGCTGGCCGTCCTCTTCGACAACCGGACCTGCGACGGCAAGGCGGCGCGGGTCCTCGAGCCCGGTCAGCGGACGCAGGACGTGGAGGTCGTCTCGGTCTTCTTCAAGCCGGTCGAAGGGGAGCAGACGGGCAAGGGCGACGGGAACGCCCGCGAGGACCAGGCGCCTGAGGACCAGGCCCGCGACGACCAGGCCCGTGAAGACCAGGCGCGCGACGACTGGGAGGACAGCGAGAGCGCAGAGGACCTCCTCGACCAGCTCTTCCACTCCATCGGCTGACCCGGCAGCTCCCCGGCCGACGAGGGCCCGGCACCCCGGCGCGGGGGCGCCGGGCCTCCGTCATCCCGGGGGAGCGGGGCGGACGCGAGCGTGCGGCCGGCAGGCTCCACCCGCCCTTGCTCATGGAACAGGGCCGCCCGGGGAGGTCTTCTGCCGGGCGGCCCCGTGGTCTATCTGGTCAGCTTCTTCTCACGTGGCCCCGGTGGGTCAGAACGTGAGCTTCCAGCTGTTGATGTAGCCGGTGTCGGCCGCGTACACGTCCTTCACCCGCAGCTTCCAGACACCCTGCGCGACCTCGGAGGAGGCGTTCACGGTGTAGGAGGCGATGACGTTGTCCGCGGAGTCCGAGCTGGAGGTGTTCTTCAGCCGGTACGCCGTGCCGTCGGGGGCGATCAGGTCGATCTGGAGGTCACCGCGGTAGGTGTGGACGATGTTCACGTCCACCTTGAGGGTGCTCGGGGCGTTGCCCGTGCGGTTCACGGTGATCGGCGAGTCGACCGTGGAGTTGTCCGCGATCTGGTAGTCGGTGGTGTTCTCGAAGACGTTCGGCTGCGTGGTGCCGACCGTCCAGGTGAAGGCCGCCGTACCGGTCTGGTTCGCCGAGTCCCGCACCGTGACGGTCACGTTGGACGTGCCCGCGGTGGTGGCGGTACCCGAGATCAGGCCGGTGGAGGAGTTGATCGACAGGCCGGCCGGCAGACCGGTCGCCGAGTAGCTCAGCGCACCGGCGTTGCTGCTGGTGGCCTGGATCTGCAGGCTGACTGCGCTGCCGGTGACGGTCGTCTGGTTGCCCGGGTTGGTGACGGAGACGCCGACCTGGGGGCGGGCGCCGACGCCGATGCCGGCCCAGGCGTGCGCGACGTTGTTGTACGTGGCCGAGCCGGCACCGTACAGGTCGGCAGCGGCCTGCAGGGTGGCCGTACGGGCGGCCGCGTAGTTGGTGTTCGACTTGAACAGACCGGTCGTCAGCGCGCGGAACCAGATCTTCGAGGCGGCGTCGCGGCCGATCGCGGTGACCGGGAGGCCGTCGGCGGTCGGCGAGTTGTAGCTCACCCCGTTGATGACCTTGGCGCCCGAGCCCTCGGAGGCCAGGTAGTACCAGTGGTTGGCCGGGCCCGAGGAGTAGTGGACGTCGATGGATCCGATGCCCGAGTACCACGAGTCCTTGGAGCCGCCGTCCTTGCTCGGCTTGTCCATGTAGCGCAGCGGGGTACCGTCGCCGTTGATGTCGATCTTCTCGCCGACGAGGTAGTCGCCGACGTCCTGCGGGTTGTTGGCGTAGAACTCGACCGCCGCCGCCATGATGTCGGAGGTGGCCTCGTTCAGACCGCCGGGCTCACCGCTGTAGGTCATGTTGCCGGTGACCGAGGTCAGACCGTGGGTCATCTCGTGCGCGGCCACGTCGGTCGAGGTGAGCGGCTTGTTGTTGCCCTCGCCGTCGCCGTAGGTCATGCAGAAGCAGGAGTCGTCCCAGAACGCGTTGACGTACGCGTTGCCGTAGTGGACCCGGCTGTACGGGGCCACGCCGTCGTTGCGCAGGCCGTTGCGGCCGTGCACGTTCTTGTAGTAGTCCCACGTGACCTGGGCGCCGTAGTGGGCGTCCGCGCCGGCGGTCTCCAGGTTGGAGGCCAGGCCGTTGCCCCAGATGTCGTCCGTGCCGGTGAAGAGGGTGCCGGTGCCGGAGGAGCCGTGGTTGAGGTTGTACGTCTTGTGGCTGCCCCGTCCGGCGTCGGTCAGCGTGTAGTTGCTGCCCGACTGGGACGTACCGAGGGTCACCTGGCCGCTGTACTGCGTGTTGCCGGTGCCCGTCTCGATGGCCTGCCACTCGGTGATCTTCGCGCCGGTCTTGGCGTTCGTCACCACGTGCAGCTCGCTCGGGGTGCCGTCGTCCTGGAGGCCGCCGACGACGGTCTCGAAGGCGAGGACGGGCGCGCCCTCGGCCGCCCAGATCACCTTGCGGGCGCCCTTGGAGGCCTTGGCCTCCTTGGAACCCGCGGCGTTGGCGGCGGCGACCGCCTGGCCCTCGGCGGCCGACGGGGTGACCGTGGCGTCGGTGTCCGCGACCTTGATCTCGTGGTTGGTCGCCTTGGTCACGCTCTTGGTGACGCCGTCCTTGGCGTGGACGGTGAGGTCACCGCCGAGCACCGGGAGGCCGTTGTAGGTGCGTTCGTACGTGGTGTGCGTGGTGCCGTCGGCGTCCTTGACCACGTCGCGGACGACGAGCTTCTCGCCACCGCCGAGGCCGAGCGCCTTGGCGGCCTGCGCGGTGGTCGAGTTGGCCTCGGCGAGGAGCGTCGCACGCTCCGAAGCGCTGAGTGCGCGGTTGGCCGCGCCCGGGTTGGACTGGACGGCCTGGCGGGCCTGCGACGCGGTGGCGTCGGCGGTCGCGGTGCCGGTCTGTATGCCTACGGCGAGCAGGGCTGCCGCGGCAACGAGCGCGCCGGCCGCGGTGGCACGCCTCTGGGGGGTGGCTCTCAACGCAGACTCCTTCTGCAAGGGGGGTTCCGGACGGCTGGGTGGGCCTCCGGGCAGATCAGGGCTGGTGCGATGAACGGTCGAAGAGTGCCACCTGCCGGCCATGATGTCAGGAGCGTGTCAAAAGGTTGGCCGGAAACAGTTCGTTGTCCGATCAGACGTATCCGGTATGCGAACCATTCACCTTTGCGTGCGAGAGAGGCGTCCGGCATTCGGAACGCCTGATACCGGTTGCTAACACTTGAGCAACAAGAGGTCGTGATGCCCCAAACGGCATCTGGCGAACGGGTGTTTGTCGTACTGTTTCCCGGTGCGACAGATGTTCACTGCCAGGGGAAGCCGTGGACAGTCGCCGCTGTCATAGACCACGTGCCAGGGGGGCCCATGAGGCATGTCCATTTTCCTGCGCAAAGTGTGGCCGGTACGGCCCGGGCGTCCTTCCTGCCCGCACGGCGCCTCGGTGACAAGGCCCGTTGGTACCTGCCCGCCGCCGTCACCGCCGACTTCCTCGGCGCCGCCGTTCCCGTAGGGCTCGTCTTCGCGGCCGCCCAGCAGGTCCGGCCCCTCTACTGCGCCCTCGGCGCCGCGCTGGCGTGGACCGGCGTGCAACTGCTGCGCCGGCGGTACGCGGCCCGGGCGCTCGGAGAATCCCGTGGAGTGCTGCCCGTCGTACACGACTGGCTGATTCTGATCGGTGTGCTCGCGGTGGCCCGCGTGGTGACCGAGGAGGACACCCCCCGGCTCTCCGCCCTCGGTGCCCTGCTGCCCGCCCTGCTGATCACCGTCGCCTGCCACAAGCTGACCTACCGCCACCTCACGGCCGCCCGCCGCGAGGCCCACGCCGTCAGCCGGGTCCTGGTGATAGGGGAGGCCGACGCGGCCGAGGACGTCATCGCCCACCTCGCCGCGCGCACCGACCATCCGTACGTGGTCGTCGGCGTGGTTCCGGTCGGCGACGGATCCCTCGCCAGCGGAGTGCCCGTGGCGGCCCGGCTCGACGCGGCGGTGCCGTCGGCGCGGGGCGGCGACGCCGCGGCCGTGCTCGGCGCCGTCCGCAGCCAGCACGCCGACCTGGTCCTGGTGGCCCCCGGCGCGCGGTTCTCCGGGGAGCGGCTGCGCCGTGTGGCCTGGGCCCTGCACGACGCCGGGCTGGAACTGGCCGTCTTCCCCGGACTGGTGGAGGTATCCGTCAAGCGGCTGGAGACCCTGTCCGCGGGCGGACTCGCCGTGCTGCGCGTCGTACCGCCACTCGGCCGGGGCGTGCAGACCCTGCTCAAGTCGGCCCTGGACCGCGTGGGCGCGGCGGCCGGGCTGCTGCTGCTCTCCCCGGTCTTCCTCGGGATCGTCCTGGCGATACGGCTCGGCTCGCGCGGCCCGGCCTTCTACCGGCAGCGGCGCATCGGCCGCGACGGGATCCCGTTCGTCATGTGGAAGTTCCGCACCATGGTGGTGGACGCCGACGTGCGCAAGGCCGAGCTGGCCGGGGCCAACGAGCACGACGGCCTGATGTTCAAGATGCGCCGCGACCCCCGGGTGACCCGGGTGGGCCGGCTGCTGCGCCGCACCTCGATGGACGAACTGCCGCAGCTGATCAACGTCCTGACCGGACACATGTCGCTGGTCGGCCCGCGCCCGCCGCTGCCGGAGGAGGTGGCGGAGTACGACGAGGTCGAACTGCGCCGGCTCACCGTGCGGCCGGGCATGACGGGGCTGTGGCAGATCAGCGGACGGTCCGACCTGTCCTGGGACGAAACGATCCAGCTCGATCTGCAGTACGTCGACAACTGGTCCTTCACCAGTGACGTCGACGTGATGGGCCGCACGCTCCGCGCCGTCGTCGACGGTCGCGGAGCGTACTGAGAGGCTCCGGGTTTGGGATCAGCCGTTCTGCTCGCGCCACCACCGGTAGGTGGCGGCGATGCCGTCCCGCAGCGGGATTCCGGGCTTCCAGCCGAGGGCGGTCAGCCGGCCGACGTCGAGCAGCTTGCGCGGGGTCCCGTCCGGCTTGGACGTGTCCCAGGCGAGCCTGCCCCGGAAGCCGGTCACCTCGGCGACGGTCTCGGCCAGCTCCCTGATCGTCAGGTCCTCGCCGCAGCCGATGTTGACGGGCTCGTCGCCGTCGTAGCTGCCGAGCAGCACCACGCAGGCCGCGGCGAGGTCGTCCACGTGCAGGAACTCCCGGCGCGGGGTGCCGCTGCCCCACAGGGTGACCTCCTCGCGCCCGTCGGCGGCCGCCTCGTGGAAGCGCCGGATGAGGGCGGGCAGGACGTGCGAGGACTCCAGGTCGAAGTTGTCGCCCGGGCCGTACAGGTTCGTCGGCATCGCCGAGATGTACGAGGCCCCGTACTGCTTGCGGTACGACTGGACCTGGACGATGCCTGCGATCTTCGCGAGCGCGTAGGCCTCGTTGGTCGGCTCCAGCGGGCCGGTCAGCAGGGCGTCCTCGCTGATCGGCTGCGGAGCCAGCTTCGGGTAGATGCAGGACGAGCCGAGGAACAGCAGCCGGCCGACACCGGCGGTGTGCGCACCGGCGATGACGCTGAGCTGGATCTTGAGGTTGTCCTCCAGGAACTGCACCGGGTACGTGCTGTTGGCCATGATTCCGCCGACCTTGGCGGCGGCCAGCACGACGGCGTCCGGGCGGACGTCCCTGAGGTACGCCTCGGTCGCGGCGGCGTCGCGCAGATCGAGGTCGGCGCGGCCCCGGGTGAGCACCTCGTGGCCGTCCGCGGTGAGCCGGCGGGCGACCGCGGACCCCACGAGGCCGCGGTGGCCCGCGACGAAGACGCGGGCGTTCGGGGGCAGCAGCGGCAGCGAACTTGTCATACCGCCGATGATGCCAGTCCGCTCCGCAGGAGGTGGCAGCAGTCCGTACCCGTCCGGTCCGGACCCCGCTGCCCCGCCCGGGGGAGTCCTGGCCCCGCCCCGCCCGGCGCACCCGCGGAATCCGCCGCAAAGACGGCCGGACCGGGCGTGTACGGTACGCATCCAGTCCCCGGGCACGCGCCCCGGGGGACCGGGCGCTGCCGGGGGTGCAGCCCGCTCGATACAACGAACAGCAACCACCACCAGGGGGACCCCATGGGCAAGACCGCACTGATCACCGGCGTCACCGGGCAGGACGGCTCGTACCTCGCCGAGCTCCTGCTCTCCAAGGGCTACACGGTGCACGGTCTGGTGCGGCGGTCCTCCAGCTTCAACACGGAGCGGATCGACCACATCTACCAGGACCCGCAGACCGCCAACCGGTCCTTCGTCCTGCACCACGCCGACCTCTCCGACGGCGTCGCCCTGGTGAACCTGCTCCGCGACATACGCCCCGACGAGGTCTACAACCTCGGCGCGCAGTCCCACGTCCGCGTCTCCTTCGACGCGCCCCTCTACACGGGCGACGTGACCGGCCTCGGCGCGCTGCGCCTGCTGGAGGCGATCCGGGCCAGCGGTATCGACACCCGCATCTACCAGGCCTCGTCCTCCGAGATGTTCGGCGCCACCCCGCCGCCGCAGAACGAGGGCACCCCCTTCCACCCGCGCAGCCCCTACGGCGCCGCCAAGGTCTTCGCCTACTGGACCACGGTGAACTACCGCGAGGCCTACGGCATGTTCGCCGTCAACGGGATCCTCTTCAACCACGAGTCCCCGCGCCGCGGCGAGACCTTCGTGACCCGCAAGATCACCCGCGCGGTCGCCCGCATCAAGGCCGGTCTCCAGGAGAAGCTCTACCTCGGCAACCTCGACGCCGTCCGCGACTGGGGCTACGCCCCGGAGTACGTGGACGCGATGTGGCGGATGCTCCAGCAGGACGAGGCCACCGACTACGTGGTCGCCACCGGTGTGGCCGCGACCGTCCGCGAGTTCGTCGAGGCCGCGTTCGGACACGCCGGTCTCGACTGGAACGAGCACGTGCGCTACGACCCCAAGTACGAGCGCCCCAGCGAGGTCGACGCGCTCATCGGCGACGCCTCCAAGGCCCATGACCGGCTCGGCTGGAAGCCGACGGTCCTGGTGGACGAACTGGCCAGGATCATGGTCGACGCCGACATCCGCCAGGTCGAGGACCAACTGGCGGGCGTGACGGTACGCATCGACCGCTGAGGCCCTATATTTCGCCTACGATTTGCCGTGTCCCGGTCATACCCCGCAGGTCCCTGCGGGTGAGACCGGGTCAAACCTGCTGTATGTCCGTAGTGCACCCTCCAAGCTGAACCCTGTATTCCAAGTTGGTATGCAATGGGTCAAGTGAGGTGACCGGGCCCTCACGTGAGCCCTAGTCTGCGCCAGTACATATGGCTGTTCGGATAGTTCCAGCCATCAAACCGGGCGATTGCCCTGGGGGGCTCATGCGTAGATCCAGAGGGCTGACTGCCGCCCTCGTCCTGTCACTGGCCGGTGCCGGCACCGGTATAGGCCTCGTGCTGATGCCTCAGGCGTCCGCCATCACGGCGCCAGTGGCATTCACCGCCGACAACCTGCCGACGTGGCAGCCCAACGGCATCGTGTGGGCGATGGCCCAGGCGAACGGCACCGTCTTCGCCGGTGGCACCTTCTCGGCCGTCCGCCCGCCCGACGGCGCCGCAGGCACCGAGCAGGACGCCGTGAACTTCGTCGCGCTCGACGCCGCGACCGGCGCCCCGACCTCGTGCAAGCTCGCCTTCACCGTCGGGGACGGCACCGCGACGGTCCGCACGCTGGCCGTCTCGAAGGACAAGAAGACCCTCTACGCGGGCGGCTACTTCGGTGCCGTGAACGGCACCCCGGTCTCCAGCCTCGCCGCGGTCGACATCGAGACGTGCACCCCCAAGGCCGCGTTCCACCCGAGCGTCCCCGCCACCGTGCGCGCCATCGCCGTCACCGACGACACCGTGTACGTGGGCGGCGACTTCGCCGCCGTCGAGGGCCAGACCCGCGAGCGCTTCGCCGCGGTCGACGCCTCCTCCGGCGCCCTCAAGCCCTTCGTCGCCAACGCCGACGAGCCCGGCCGCGCCATCGAGATCAGCAACGACGGCAAGAACGTCCTGCTCGGCGGCGACTTCTTCTCGGTCAACGGTGCCAACACGCATGCGCTGGCCGTCGTGAACGCCACCACGGGCGCCGTCACCAAGACATACACCAGCATCCCGTCCAACTCCGTGGTCAAGGACATCTCGGCCGACGCGACGGGCTACTACACCGGCAGCGAGGGCTCCGGCGGTGGCGTCTTCGACGGCCGCATCGGCCTGAGCACCGACTTCAACGAGAAGTGGCGCGACCGCTGCCTCGGCGCCACCCAGTACGTGCTGCCGTACGACGGGGTGCTCTACAGCTCCTCGCACGCGCACGACTGCTCCACCGAGCTGGAGTACCCCGACGGCAAGCGCCACTTCCTGCTGGCCCAGCCGACCGACCACACCGGCGCCGCCCCCGCGCCCGTGAACGGCTTCGTGCGCGGCCCGCGCAAGCTCGGCTGGTTCCCCACCGCCAACGACGGCCTCGGCGAGGGCATCGGCCCGCGCGTCATGTCGGTCGCGGAGAAGAACGACGTCAAGTACATGTGGGTCGGCGGTGAGTTCACCCTCATCAACGGCAAGCCGCAGCAGGCCCTGACCCGCTTCGCCTCCACCGGCGACGTCGGCGCCCCGACCACCCCGGTGGTCAGCGCCGCGAGCGTCAAGCCCGGCGAGGCGCAGGTCCGCTGGCGCACCAGCTACGACGCGGACGACAGCAAGCTGACCTACCGCATCTACCGCAACGGCTCGGCCACGCCCGCCGCCACGGTGAACGCGGACTCCCTGGAGTTCGAGCGGCCCCAGGCCTCCTGGGTCGACACCACGGTCAAGGCGGGCCAGTCGTACACCTACCGCGTGACCGCGACCGACGCGGCGGGCAACACCAGCGCCCTGTCGGCCAGCGTCTCGGTGACGGTCCCGGCCTCGGTCCAGGCGTACCCGAACCAGGTCCGCGCGGACGGCGCCAACCTGTACTGGCGCTACGACGACACCGTCAGCCCGTACGTCGCCGACTCCTCGGTCAGCGGCAACACCGGCGGCGTCCAGCTGAACGCCCCGGCCCTGCGCCAGACCCCCGGCGCGGTCTCCGGGACCAGCACGGCGATGGGCTTCAACGGCACCAGCCAGCAGGTCTACAGCGACCACCGCCAGACGGTCGGCGCCGCGTTCACCCTGGAGACCTGGTTCAAGACGAGCAGCACCCGCGGCGGCAAGCTGATCGGTTTCGGCAGCAACACCGACCGCAGCAGCGGCTCGTACGACCGGCAGATCTACATGACCAACACCGGTCGCCTGTTCTTCGGCGTCTCCGACGGCTCGGCCCGCACGGTTTCCACCGGGCTGTTCGACACGTACAACGACAACAAGTGGCACCACGTGGTCGGCACCCAGGGCCCCGGCGGCGTCACCCTGTACGTCGACGGCCAGAAGAAGGACTCGACGAACCGCACCAGCACGCAGACCTACGCGGGCTACTGGCACGTCGGCGGCGACAACCTCACCGGTTGGCCGTCCCGTCCGACGAGCAACTTCTTCGCCGGCCAGATCGACGAGACGGCCGTCTACCCGGCGGCGCTCACCGAGACCCAGGTCAAGAACCACTTCACCCTGGCCAAGGCGGCCACCGACACGGTCTCCAAGGTCAACGCGACCGAGGACACCTACATCAACCAGGGCGCCCCGAGCACCGCGTACGGCACGTCCGGCTCGCTCGCGGTGCGCGGCACCTCGGCGTACGAGACGTACCTGCGCTTCGCCCTCCCGGCCGCGCCGGCCGGCCAGGTCCTCAAGTCCGCCTCCCTGCAGGTCAAGACCACCACCCAGACGGGCGCCGGCACCGCCGACACCGTGTCCGTGGTCCCGGTCACCGGCACCTGGAGCGGCGCGGGCACGACCTTCAACACCAAGCCCACCCTCGGCACCACCCCGCTCGGCACCATCGCGGGCGTGCCGGACGGCTCGGCGGTCCACAACGTCGAGCTGGACACCGCCGCGGTCTCCGCGGCGCTGGGCACCAGCTACAGCCTGGGCCTGACGAGCACGGGCACCGACCCGCTGTGGATCTGGTCCTCGGAGTCCACGGCCGCGGACGGCATCCCGCAGCTGGTTCTCACCTTCGGCGCGAAGTAGCGAGAACCGAAGTAACCGCCTGACGGCGTGCGGGGCCCGGTCTGCGTGGCCGGGCCCCGCACTCCTGTCCCACCCAGTAAGTACGGGAGCCATCCGATGTACCGACGCTCCGCAGCGGCTGCTGTTCTGCTGACCGCCGCCCTGACGCTGACCGCCTGCAGTTCCGGCGGGGGCAAGGCCGACTCCGGCGCGGAGGCGAAGGCCAAGCCCCCGGCCTCGTCGGCCGCCCCCGACCCCGCGGACAGCGCGGCGCCCTCGGCGCCCGCGCCCGACGCGAAGCCGACGGGCCCCGTCCTGCCCGACGCGAAGCTCACCCCGAAGACGGGCAGTTTCACGGCGGAGGAGAAGAAGTACCTGAGCGGGCGCGTCCCGGAGAAGATGGACCCCGCGGCCGTCCTGCAGAGCGGCCAGGAGGCCTGCCAGCGCGTGGAGCGCACCGCGAAGCGCGACAAGGACGCGGCGACCGGCGCGGTCATCACCGGGGAGATCCCGGGCGCCAAGGACGCGATCACCCTGTTGTGCCCGGAGCAGAAGCCGATCCTCGCGGCGGCCGAGAAGGGCTTCCCCGAGGGCCCCCGCCAGTCGCCCGCGGCGGGCACGTACCGGGCGCTGACCCAGGCCACCACCTGCACGTGGGAGGCCAAGGGCAAGGACGGCTCCGTCCTGGCCTCGGGCCCCGAGACCCCGCCCAAGACGGGCGACAAGATCACGGCGACGATCCCGTCCGGCACGGCGGAGTTCAACTCCTCGGGCTGCTACGCCTGGGTGCCCGCGTAAGGGCCACCACTGCCGTACGAGAACGCCCCCGGGGCCGGACCGCCGGTCCCCGGGGGCGTCCTCTTTTTCCGCGTCCTCGCACGGTGCGGCGTCGGGTCTGCCCGACTGCCGTTCCCCGGGGGCGTTTTCGCGGGCCGGGTCGGGGTAGCCGCGTGCAGTACGCGACCATGACCCCGGCATGCGGAGGCGAGTCCTATGAGTGGCCTGGGCGGCTGCATCGGCCTGATCGTGGTGGGGGCCATCCTCACCTTCGCCACCGACTGGGAGATGCGCAGCGTCGACCTCGACCTGGTCGGCCTCATCATGATGGCGGCGGGAGCCATCGGCCTCGCCGTGTACTCCAGCGTCCTCAAGCGCCGTCGCGCGGCGGGCGCCATCCCGGTGGTGGAGGAACGCCGCCGCGACGGCGTCTAGGTCGTGTCGTCAAAGTCCCGGCTGGCTGGCGGGGCCTGGCACGCACGCTCGCCGCGTTGTCGTCGGTCACCGACGTCCCCCAGCTACCGCTGGGAGGTGCCCCCACCGCGTCGATTCCCTCCTCC
>NZ_JBEZLW010000034.1:0-74007 GCF_040652395.1 Streptomyces sp. NPDC048269 | reverse complement strand
CGACCCGAAGCCCTACGTCTGGACCAAGACCGCGGACGAGATCCTCGAACGCCTCGCCAGCTATCTGAACAGGATTCCTGACTCAGAACACTAGGGCGGCTCGATGACGGTGACCCCTGCCATCAGCAGGTAGGGGTCCTCGGAGTTCCACTGCGCCACATAGGCCACCAGCCACTGCTCGTCGGCCCGCCACAGGTGCACATGGTCGGTGGTGTTGCTCATCTCGTCCCACGGCTCCGGTATCTCCGTGCCGTCGAGCCCTCGGTCCAGCAGCGACACGAGGCTGAAGACCTGCGCCTCCCCCCACCGGTCGGTCAGGGCCTGGGTGAGCGCCCCGTATTCGGCGTTGATCTGGTCGGCAGCCTCGATCCGACCCGAACCGTCGTCCTCCCAGAAGTCCTCGGTGCGGCCGACCTGGACCAGGTGGTAACCCGGGCCGCTGCTCTGCCCGTCGGACCAGACCGGCTCGGCCGGGAAGTCCCCCGCCCGGAGCCGATCGATCGTGTCGAGATGCTCTGCCGTGGTCATGCCGTCAGTATCCCGACCCCCACTGACAACTGGCTTGTGGTCACGCGTCCCGGCGCCGCACCGCGAGCCAGCCGCCGCACACCGCGACTCCCGCCCAGAGCGCCATCACGCCCAGGCCCGTCCACGGCCCGAGACCGTCCTGCACCTGCGAGTGCATCACCATCTGCCCGGCACGGTCCGGCAGGAACTGGGCCACGCCGCCCGAAGCCTCGCCGACGATGAACGAAACCAGCAGGACGAAGGGTATGAGCAGGCTCAGCACGGCCGTTCCGCTCCGCAGCACCGCGGCCAGTCCTGCCGCGAACAGGGCCATCAGCGCGAGGTAGAGCCCGCAGCCGACGATGGCACGGTAGGTACCCGGGTCGCCGACCTCCAGGGCGTAGGGGCCCATGAACGCCTGGCCTGCGACGAATGTGACCAGGCCGGTGATCTGCCCCGTCAGCAGGGCCAGCCCGCCCACCATGGCCATCTTCGACAGGTAGAACCGGGTGCGGTTCGGAACGGCGGCCAGCGAGGTGCGCAGGGCCCCGTTCTGGAACTCCGCGGACAGGGCGCCCGCGCCGAAGGTCATGGCGGCGATCTGGCCGAAGACGAGTCCGTAGTAGGCCGCGTAGAGCGGGTCCGGTCCCATGCTGCCGGCCTCCGCCTGGCCTATCGCCGCGGCCGTCAGGACCTGGATGCCCGCGGTGACGGCGAAGATGGCCATCAGCGCCCCGAAGGTGCCGCGCAGGGATCGTATCTTGATCCATTCTGAGTGCAGGGTGGGGACGGCGGGCAGAGCGGCGCGCATGGCGATGCCTCCTGAACGTAGGGAAGAGTCAGCGGGTTGCGGTGAACTGTGCGTGATCGGCAGTGAGATCGAGGTAGGCCTGCTCCAGCGACGCGCGTTCGTCCGAGAGTTCCAGCATGGGGATGCCCTCTCGGGCTGCCAGGCCGCCGAGTTGTGCGGCCTGCATGCCTTCGACGATCCATCGCCCGTCGTCCCCAGTCACCAGCTCGAAGCCCTCCCGGGCCAGGGCGGCCCGCAGACGGATCGGATCGGAGGTGCGAAGGCGCACCCTCTGGGCGCTGCGGGCGTCGATGAACTCCTCCATCGAGGTATCGGCCAGCAGTGTGCCGTTGCCGAGCACGACCAGGTGGTCGGCCAGAGCCGAGGTCTCCGACATCAGGTGGCTGGAGACCAGGACGGTGCGGCCTTCTGCGGCGAAACCGCGCATCAGCTCGCGGATCCAGATGATGCCCTCGGGGTCGAGGCCGTTGGTCGGCTCGTCCAGCAGGAGCACCCCGGGGTCGCCCAGCAGCGCGGCGGCTATGCCGAGACGCTGACGCATGCCGAGCGAGAAGGACTTGATCCGCCGCTTGGCCACGGAGGCTATCCCGGCCTGCTCCAGGACCTCGTCCACCCGGCGCATCGGCACACGGCCGGACGCGGCGAGGAAACGGAGGTGGTCCCGGGCGGTGCGCCCGCCGTGCGCCGCCTGCGCGTCCAGGAGGGCGCCGACCCGGTGCAGCGGGTCCGGGAAGTCCACGTAGCTCCGGCCGCCGACGGTGGCCGTACCCGATGTGGCCCGGTCCAGGCCCATCAGCAGGCGCATAGTCGTGGACTTCCCGGCGCCGTTGGGGCCCAGGAATCCGGTGACCCGCCCGGGCAGGACATCGAACGTGAGGCCGTCCACCGCACGGTGGGTGCCGTATTCCTTGGTGAGGTCTCGGATCTCGATCGTGTTCATGCCTCAAGATTCGCCGCCGGCTCCATCCCCTGCCCTCCCCCACGCGGGGGGATCGTCTCCCCCGCACGGGGGAGACGTCACCCCACGTCGGACTGCCAGGATGAGGAGATGTACCGATTGCTTCGTGCGCCCCTTCGCGGGGTCACGTACACCCGCTGGCTGCACCTGCTCGTACCCATCCTCATCGTGTCCATCTGGCTGTTCATAGAGCCGGAATGGCCATGGATGCCTGCCCTGATCGTCGCGCCGTTCGGGCTGATCCCGTGGGTGCGGCTGGCCGAGGGGCTCCAGGCCCAGTTCCTGCTGACGCCGCACGAGCGCGGGAAGCACGACGGATCGATCAGTACGGCGGCGTCGGAGCGGTGGGGGGACCGCTGGCGCACGATCGCGTGGCTGGAGATACGCCTCGTGCTCGCCGGGGTGGCGATGCTGGCCACCGTGTGGCTGCCGGTGATGACGCTGGAGCTCATCCTTACCGGGGCGGGCAAGGCCCTTGGGGCGGATGATGTGCTCCTGCCGTTCGTCCCGCCGCGCTGGGCCGCCTTCCTCCTGGTGCCCGTACCGCTTCTCCTGCTGCTGGTCGTGGTGGTCCTGCTCGGCGAGGCCGTCACGGCCATCGCCGCCAGGCTGCTGGGGCCTTCGGCTGCCGAGCGCCTCACCGCCCTGGAGGCGCGCACCGAGCAGCTGCTGGAACGGACTCGGATCGCACGGGAGTTGCACGACTCCATCGGGCACGCGCTTACTGTCGCGGTGATCCAGGCGGGAGCCGCCCGCGCGGCGGGGAACCCGGAGTTCACCGACCGCGCGCTGTGCGCGATCGAGGAGACCGGCCGGGCCGCGCTGGAAGATCTGGAGCGGGTGCTGCTGGTGCTCCGGGAATCCGCCCAGCCCCCTTCGCAGCGGCCGACCCTGGCGGACGCTGACCGGCTGCTGAACTCGGCGCGGGCCTCCGGTTCCACGGTCGATGCCGAACTGGCAGGCCCGCTCGAACAGTTGCCGGGACCCGTCACGCGCGAGGGGTACCGGATCCTGCAGGAGGCACTGACCAATGTGCTGCGACACTGCGGCCCGGTGCCGGTCCGGGTGCGGATCGAGGCGGCCGTGGGGCGACTGGATCTGGAGGTCGTCAATCCGCTGCCGGACGGTCCCGCGCTGATGACGGGCACGGGCAGCGGGCTCCGCGGCATGCGGGAACGTGCCGCGCTGCTGGGAGGCGAGGCCGAGACCGGTCCGCACGAGGGCAGTTGGAGGGTGCGCGCGCGGCTTCCGCTGGAGCGAATACGCTGACCGGATGCCGGTTACCGTACTGCTCGTCGATGACGAACCCCTGGTGCGCGCGGGTCTGCGCGCCGTCCTTGAAGCCCAGCCCGACATCGAAGTGGTGGGCGAGGCCGCCGACGGGGCCTCGGTCGTCCCGCTCGTGCGGCAACTGCGGCCCGACGTGGTGGCGATGGATGTGCGGATGCCGCTGCTCGACGGGATCGAGGCGACCCGGGCGGTCCTGCGGTCGGTGGACGCCCCGCCGAAGATCCTCGTGGTGACCACGTTCGAGAACGACGAGTACGTCTACCAGGCGCTGCGCGCCGGAGCGGACGGGTTCCTGCTCAAGCGGGCGCGGCCCGCGGAGATCGTGCACGCGGTACGGCTCGTGGCGGAGGGCGAGACGCTGCTCTTCCCGGCCGCGGTGCGGGCGCTGGCAGCGGAGTACGGCAACCGGCACGCCAGGGCGGCGCTGGAGCGGGCGGCCCTGACCGAACGGGAGGAGTCGGTGCTGCGGCTCATGGCCCGGGGGCTGACCAATGTGGAGATCGCGGGCGAGCTGATCATCGGCGCCGAGACGGTGAAGTCACACGTCAGCGCGATCCTGGCGAAGCTGGGGGCGCGGGATCGGACCCAGGCCGTGATCACGGCGTACGAGTCGGGCTTCGTCGCACCGGCCTGAGAGGAGGGCTTGATTCCGGCCTACGGGGGGCTGCTTCTCGCCGTCCCGACGGGTGGGCAGTACGATCCGGCTGACAAGCTCGCTACCTGGGAGGACACACGTTGGGGCAGCTGACCGGCGGGGACCCCTCTCTGCTCCGGCGGATCAATTCCGCCGTGGTGCTCCGGGCACTGCGCGCGGCCGAATCGCCGACCCTCACCGATCTCACAAGGGTGACCGGGCTCTCCCGGCCCACCGTCGAAGGGGTCGTCGAGGGGCTCATGGGGACCGGAATCGTCGTCGAGGCCGATGCCGAGGAAGGCGCGCGACGGCAGGGACGCCCGGCGCGGAGGTTCCGGTTCCGGGCCGAGGCGGGACACCTGCTGGGCATAGAGATCGGCTCACACCGGATCGCGGTCCTGCTGTCTGGGCTGGACGGCCGGGTCATCGGCGCCGGAACCAAGGACGTCACCGAGGCGGCCTCGGCCGACGAGCGGCTGGAGCGTGTACGCGCAGCAGTCGCCGACCTGCTGCGCCGGACCGGCGTGCCGCGGGACTCCCTGCGGGCGGTCGGAGTGGGCAGCCCGGGCATCGTGGAGGCTGACGGCACGGTCCGCCTCGGAACGGCGCTGCCCGGCTGGACCGGGCTGCCGCTCGGGGAACGGCTGCGGCGCTCGTTCCGCTGCCCGGTGCAGGTGGAGAACGACGCCAACGCGGCGGCGGTCGCCGAGCACTGGAAGGGCGCCGCGCGGGACACCGACGACGTGGTGTTCGTGATGGCTGGGCTCAGTCCGGGCGCGGGCTCGCTGATCGGCGGCCGGCTGCACCGGGGCTTCGGCGGAGCGGCCGGCGAGATCGGCGCACTGCATCTGCTGGGCCGGGAGGCCACTCCCGAGAAGCTGCTCTCCACCACCGGTGAGCCGCTGCATCCGCTGGACGAACCGGCGGTGGCCGAGGTCTTCGCGAAGGCCCGGCGGGGCGACGAGCAGGCGGTGGCCGCCGTGGAGCGGTTCATCCAGCGGCTGGTGCACGACGTGGCGGCGCTGGTCCTCGCGATGGATCCGGAGCTGGTCGTCGTCGGCGGCTGGGCGGCCGGCCTGGACGGGATCCTGGATCCCCTGCGCCAGGAGCTGGAGCGCTACTGCCTGCGACCGCCGAGGGTGGCACTGTCCCTGCTCGGTGAGGCCGCGGTGGCTACCGGCGCGCTGCGGCTCGCGCTGGACCACGTGGAGGAAGAGCTCTTCGCGGTGGAGAAGACGGTCACGGCCCGGCGCAGCTGACGCCGGTTCACGATACGCCCGTGCGGCGCCTCGGAAGGCGCCGCACAGGGTGATTCGGAACGGCACGGCGTGGTTCGAGAACACGGCGGTCCGGCAACAGGGCGGTTCGGCAACAGGGCGGTTCGGCAACAGGGTTCACGAACCGAGCGGTGCGGGAACCGAGTCGTGCGGGAACCGAGCGGTGCGGGAACCGAGTCGTGCGGGTACCGAGCGGTGTGGGAACCGAGTGGTGCGGGTCAGGAGGCGACGCGCGGCTCGTGGGTGATCTCGACGTCGCCCGAGTCACCGAAGGTCAGGCGGCACGTGTCGGCGCGGTAGGTGGCGACCGAGACGGCGGCGGTGCCCGCGGCGGTGAAGTAGCGGGTGGTGACCAGGAGGACCGGAGCGCCGGGCAGGCGGTCCAGCTCCTTGGCGTCGTCGGCGCGGGCGGAGCCGAGCTCCACGGAGCGGTCCTGGCCGTCCAGGACCAGTCGCTGCAGCTCACGCAGGACGGCGCGGGCGCGCGCGGGTCCGGCCGGGGCGTGGATGGCGGGGAGTCCGGGCACGGAGGCGGCCGGGACGTAGAGCATCTCGGCGGCGACGACCTGACCCTGGGTGACCCGGGTCCGGCGCACGGTGTGCACGGGCCGGTCGGCGGCGAAGGCTCCGCCCGCCTCGCCCGTACCGAGGAGCTTGAGGATCGCGGCCGGCGGCAGGCCCTCGACCGCGTCCACCGGTTCCCAGCCGTCTACGCTCTCGCCGGGCCAGCTGTGCCGCGCACTGCCGACGGCGACGCCGACGCGCGGCGGGGCGACGGTCGTACCGACGCCGCGGCGCCGCTGCAGTCGGCCTTCGAGCTCCAACTGCTCCAGCGCCTGGCGCAGGGTCGCGCGGGCCACTCCGAAACGGGCGGCGAGTTCACGCTCGTTCGGAAGGACCTCGCCGACGGCGAAGTCCTGGTCGAGCGCCTCGCTGAGGACGGTCTTGAGGTGCCAGTACTTCGGCTCCGGCACCGTTTCGAGCTGCGTGGTCCCCACCCTGACTCCTCCTGCCATCGCCGCACTCGCCGTGTGTTCCAGCGGCAGTTCCGCGCCCTTGTTTATTAAAGGTTCCTGCACTATCCCTGCGACGATAGGACGGTGCACCCCCTTGGTCAAGACCAATGCTCGCCCCCGTGCCGGGCAGACCGGGCATATGTATCAAGCCGTTCACGGGATGTTCTCGTGCGCTCCAAAGGCTTGTAGTCAAGGGCTACCGGACGGTAATCATGGCGGCAGGAACTACTGACAGCCTGTCTCACACGCGTCCACCCGACGAGGAGCAGCATGACCGCCACGGTCTCCTTCACGATCGATTCGCCGCTGGGCCCGCGCACCGCCACCGTCTCCTACGAGCGCAAAGGCGCGGGTGAACCGCTCCTCCTGCTGCACGGCATCGGCCACCACCTCCAGGCCTGGCACCCGGTGACCGACATCCTGGCCGCCGAGCACGAGGTGATCGCCGTCGACCTGCCCGGGTTCGGCGCTTCGGAGCCGCTGCCCGCGGGGGTCCCGTACGACCTGGCCACCGTCGCTCCGGCGCTCGGGGCGCTGTGCGCCGCGCTCGGCGTGGAGCGCCCGCACGTGGCGGGCAACTCGCTCGGCGGCCTGCTCGCGCTCGAAATGGGCCGCAGCGGCCTGGTCCGCTCGGTCACCGCGCTGTCCCCCGCCGGGTTCTGGACCGAGGGCGAACGCCGCTACGCCTTCGCCACCCTGCTCGCGATGCGCGCCGGCGCCAGGGCGCTGCCGCGCCCCGCGGTGGAACGGCTCTCGCGCAGCGCCGTCGGCCGGGCCGCACTCACCGGCTCCATCTACGCCCGCCCCGCCCGCCGTTCACCCGAGGCCGTGGTGGCCGAGACGCTCGCCCTGCGCTACGCCACGGGCTTCGAGGAGACGCTGGCCGCGGGCGGCTCCGTACGGTTCACCGACGACGTGCCCGGCCTGCCCGTCACCATCGCCTGGGGCAGCCGCGACCGGCTGCTCCTACGCCGTCAGGGGGTACGCGCCAAGCACACCCTCCCGGGCGCCCGGCTGGTCCGGCTCCCGGGCTGCGGTCACGTCCCGATGAGCGACGATCCGGCGCTCGTCTCCCGGGTGATCCTGGACACGGCCCGGAGCGCGGCAACCCGCCTGGCCGCCTGACACCGAGCGCACCGGCCCGCCTGCCGCCCGACGGGGGCGCCCTGACCTGTGCGCGCGCCGGCCCGCCGGCCCGCCCGGCCGCCGGGTCCCCTGAAAAGGAGCTCTGCAACCACCCGTCCGCCTGAGCTGCTGACGGCTGTTCATCCCTGGTTCGCGTGGCCGACGCAGCCGGGCCGGTGTGCGGCGGCACTCTGGTCCGGCCCGTCCTCGTCGGCCCCTGGAGAAGCACCGATGGCATCGACCCCGCACACCCGACGGACCCTCATCGGCGGCTCCTTCGCCCTGTCCACCGCCCTGCTCACCGCTCCGGCGCTCGCCGCTCCGGCACTCGCCGCCCCCGCCCTCGCCCGCTCCGGCCGGCCGAACGCGCTCTGGGGCGTCCAGTCCGGCGAGATCACCGCCCACTCGGCCACCGTCTGGACCCGCGCCGACCGCCCCGCGCGGATGTACGTCGAGACCTCGCCGAGCGAGGCGTTCCGCTACGCCGTACGCCGCCACCGCGGCCCGCTGCTCGGCCCGTCCGGCGACTTCACCGGCACCACCGTCCTGCGCGACCTCCCGCCCGGACAGCAGATCCACTACCGTGTCGTACTGACCGACCCCGACGACCCGCGCCGCACCGGCGAGCCCGTCCACGGCACCTTCCGCACCACACCCGCCTCCCGCCGCCATGACGTGCGCTTCCTGTGGTCCGGCGACCTGGCGGGCCAGGGCTGGGGCATCAACCCCGACCTCGGCGGCTACCGCGTGTTCGAGGAGATGCGACTGCGCGACCCCGACTTCTTCCTCTTCAGCGGGGACACGATCTACGCCGACGGGCCCATCCAGCCCTCCGTCCCCCTGCGCGACGGCACCGTCTGGCGCAACGTCACCACCGAGGAGAAGGCGAAGGTCGCCGAGACCCTCGCCGAGTTCCGCGGGAACTTCCGCTACAACCTGCTCGATCGCAACCTGCGCGACTTCAACGCCCAGGTCCCGGTGCTGGCCCAGTGGGACGACCACGAGGTGCGCAACAATTGGTACCCGGGCCAGCTGATCGAGGACCCCCGCTACACCGTCAAGGAAGCCGACACCCTCGCCGCCCGCGCCCGCCAGGCATTCGGCGAGTACTTCCCCGTCACCGACCTGCGCGGCGGCCGCACCGAGGGCCGGATGTACCGCGTGATGCGCTACGGCCCGCTGCTCGACGTCTTCGTCCTCGACATGCGCACCTACCGCAACGCCAACTCCCCCGGCACCCGGACCGAGGACCCCATCGGCATCCTCGGCCCCGAGCAGCTGGCCTGGGTCAAACGCGAGCTCTCACGCTCGCGCGCCACCTGGAAGGTCATCGCCGCCGACATGCCGCTGGGCATCGTCGTCCCCGACGGGGCCGCGAACTTCGAGGCCGTTGCCCAGGGAGAGCCCGGTGCCCCGCTGGGCCGCGAGCTCCAGATCGCCCATCTCCTGCGTCACATCAAGCACCAGCGCATCACCGGCACCCTCTGGCTCACCGCTGACGTCCACTACACCGCCGCGAACCACTACGCCCCCGAGCGCGCTGCCTTCACGGACTTTGCACCCTTCTGGGAGTTCGTCTCCGGGCCGGTCGGCGCGGGCGGCTTCCCGGCCGGGCGGCTCGACGCCACCTTCGGCGCGCAGACCGCGTACGTCCAGTCGGCGCCCTTCGCCAACATGTCGCCCTCCGAGAACCCTCCGTACTACGGCGAGGTCGACATCGACGGCGACAGCGGGGAACTCACCGTCCGGCTGCGGCGCCAGGGAGGCGGCGTACTCTTCACCCGGACGCTCCAGCCCGGGCACGTGGGCCAGTAGGCAGCAGGCAGCAGGCAGTGGACAGCGCGCGGCACGCAGCAGGCAGCAGGCAGCAGGCAGCAGGCAGCGCCCTGACCTCCCCGCCGGCGGGAAATAGCCAGGAAAACTGGGTGAAATCGGCCAGATCGATACTTAACCAGTCGGTCACAGAGCGTTCGTGATCACGCAACACCCCTGCGTCACAGTGGTGTGCATGACTGACCGTAACCTCGCCCCTGTCCAGCGTCCCCACCGCCACCACTGGCGCCGCGACGTCGTCGAACTCGCCGCACTCTTCTGCGCCGTCGCGGTCGCCGACGCCGTCGCCAATCTCGTCGTGCACGGTCCGAGGGGCCCGGTCCTGCTGGTCGCCTCGGCCGTCACACTCCTCGTCACGGCGGCCTTCCATACCTGGTGGGCCCGGCGCCACAGCCATGCGCCCCCGCCGGTGAGCACAGCACCGGCGGGTCCGTCGGCGTCCGCGTCCGGAACCACCGCGCCCGGCGCGACCGACACCCCCACCCTGTGGCGGATGCGCACCACCGTCCGTGACGAGCCCGGATCCCTGGCGGCGCTCTGCACCGCCCTCGCCCGCAACGGCGTCGACATCCTGACCCTCCAGACGCACCCGCTCCCCGAGGGCGGCACGGTCGACGAGTTCCTGCTGCGCGCCCCGCAGCAGTTGTCCTCCCCCGAGCTCACCCGCGCCATCGCCCACGCGGGCGGCCGCAGCACCTGGATCGAGCGCGCCGACGCGCACGACCTGGTGGACACCCCGACCCGGGTCCTCGGCCTCGCCACCCGCACCGCCCTGGACGCCGCCGAACTCCCGCTCGCGCTGCGCCAGCTGCTGGGCCGCTGCACGATCCACTCGATCCCGGCGACCACCCTCTCCGGCCGGCCCAACGCCGGCGCCGACGCCCCGGTCGAGGGGGTCCTGGAGGCCACCGTCATGCGGCTGCGCGACCCCTCCGGCGGCGCGATCACCGTGGAACGGCCCTACCTGCCCTTCACCCCGACCGAGTTCGCCCGCGCCCGCGCACTGGTCGAGCTCGACGCCCGGCTCGGTCCCCGCGTCCCGCGCAGCCAGGACGTGCTGACCCTGCCCGAGGGCAACGAGATCACCGTGCGCCGCGCCGACGGCTCCGACCAGGCGGCCGCCCGCGCCATGCACGACCGCTGCTCCGAACGCACCCTGGGCCTGCGCTACCACGGCCCCGTCGCCGACGCCGACCGCTACCTCGGCCACCTGCTGAGTCCCCGGTTCGGCCGCACCCTCGCCGCCACCACCGCCTCCGGCAAGCTCGTCGCCCTCGGCCACCTGCTGTGGGACGGGGACGAGACCGAAGTGGCGCTGCTGATCGAGGACGACTGGCAGCGCCGCGGCATCGGCTCCGAGCTGCTGCGCCGACTCATCGCGATGGCCGTCGAGGCCGGCTGCGACAGCATCTACGCCGTCACCCGGGCCTCCAACACCGGTATGGTGGCCGCCATGCGCGGCCTGGGCCTGCCCCTCGACTACCAGATCGAGGAGGGCACCCTGGTGATCACGGCCCGGCTGGACGCCACCCCGGTCAGCTCCCGGCTCCCGTACGAGCTCCCGTACGAGCTCCCCCGCGATCTCCCGCACGAGCAGCGCATCCCGCGCCACCGGCACTGACACCTGGACTGACACCGCCGCTGACAGCGTCGTCGGCCGGGCCCCGGCCCGCACCCGGTCCCCTCGCCCGCACCGGGGCGGACCGGGTCGCCGGAGGTTGCGGCTCCGCATATATGTCAGCAGGCTGACGGCAAACGGTGATGACATGGCCCGGTTTCCCGTACGAAGATGGCCGCATGTCAGAGACCCTCCACAACCCCAGCGACCGGCTGCCCCGCCAGGTGGCCGACGCGTATGTCGACGACCTCATCGCCCTCGACCCGATCACGGGTACGTACTTGGGTGTCGCAGCGAGCTCCGGCAAACTCCCGGACTTCTCCCCGGCCGGCCGCGCGGCCGTCGCCGAACTCGCCCGCACAACCCTCACCCGCCTGGACGCCGCCGAGCGGCTGCCCGGCGCCGACAGCGACACCGAGCGCCGCTGCGCCCGCCTGCTGCGCGAGCGCCTCACCGCCGAACTCGCGGTCCACGACGCCGACGAGCACCTGCGCGCGGTCAGCAACATCCACAGCCCCGCGCACGAAATCCGCGTGGCCTTCACCATCACCCCTGCCGACACCGACGAGGACTGGGCGGCGATCGCCGAGCGGCTGCGTGCCGTACCGGCCGCCCTCGGCGGCTACCGCGAGAGCCTGAGCCTCGGTCTGGACCGCGGCCTCTACGGCGGCCCGCGCGCCACCACCACCATGATCGGCCAACTCGCCACCTGGGCCGGCCAGGACGCCGACGAGCCCGCCTTCGCCTCCCGTGGCCCGGACACCCTGCGCGCCGAACTCGACGAGGCGGCGGCCGCCGCGACCCGCGCCGTCGTCGAACTGCACGACTGGATGAGCACGGTGTACGCCCCCGCCGTCGCGGGCAAGCCGGACACGGTGGGCCGCGAGCGGTACGCCCGCTGGTCGCGGTACTTCAACGGCACCGACCTGGACCTGGACGAGGCGTACGCCTACGGCTGGTCGGAGTACTACCGCCTGCTGGCCGAGATGAAGACCGAGGCGGACAAGATCCTGCCGGGCGCCGACCCCTGGGACGCGCTGAGGCACCTCGACGAGCACGGCACCCACATCGAGGGCGTCGACGAGGTCCAGGCCTGGCTGCAGGGCCTCATGGACGAGGCCATCGAGAACCTCGACGGCACCCACTTCGAACTCGCCGAGCGGGTCCGGAAGGTGGAGTCCCGGATCGCCCCGCCGGGCGGCGCCGCGGGCCCCTACTACACCTCGCCGTCCGAGGACTTCTCGCGGCCGGGCCGCACCTGGCTGCCGACGATGGGCCAGACCCGCTTCCCGGTGTACGACCTGGTCTCCACCTGGTACCACGAGGGCGTTCCGGGCCACCACCTGCAGATCGCACAGTGGACGCACGTAGCGGACCAGCTCTCCCGCTACCAGGCCGGCGTCGGTCTCGTCAGTGCCAACGCCGAGGGCTGGGCGCTGTACGCGGAGCGGCTGATGGACGAACTCGGCTACCTCAAGGACGCCGAGCAGCGCCTGGGCTACCTGGACTGCCAGATGATGCGTGCCGCGCGGGTCATCGTGGACATAGGCATGCACCTGGGTCTGGAGATCCCGGCGGACTCGCCGTTCCACCCGGGCGAGACGTGGACGCCCGATCTGGCGCAGGAATTCTTCGGCCTGCACAGCGGCCGGCCCGCGGACTTCGTGGAGAGCGAGCTGACCCGCTACCTGTCGATGCCCGGACAGGCGATCGGGTACAAGCTGGGCGAGCGCGCCTGGCTGCTGGGCCGTGACAACGCCCGGGCCGCGCACGGCGATTCCTTCGACTTGAAGGCCTGGCACATGGCGGCGCTGTCGCAGGGTTCGCTGGGGCTGGACGCCTTGGTGGAGGAGCTGTCGAGGCTCTGATCCACGACAGGGGAAGGGCCGCCCGCCCCCAGCGGTGAGCGGCCCGTTCCGTGTCTCGGGGTGTCCGCGGCTACGCGTACCCCCGTACCGCCGTACCCCCGTATCCGCGTGCCTTCGCGCCCCCGCGCCCGCGCCCGCGCCCGCGGTCAGCAGCCGCAGTCGTCCGAGTCGGTGGGAGCGGTCAGCGGGTCGGCCTCGGCACGCTGCTGGCTGCCCTGCCAGGTCTCGACCTCGAAGCCCTCGCGGATCCAGTACTCGATGCCTCCGAGCATCTCCTTCACCTGGAAGCCGAGTTCGGCCAGGGCCAGCGCCGAGCGGGCGCCGCCGTTGCAGCCGGGACCCCAGCAGTACGTCACCACGGGGACGTTCTTGTCGAGGAGCCGCTCGGCCTGCTCGGGGATGAGGGCGGTGGGAAGGTGGATCGCGCCGGGTACGTGGGCCTGGTCCCAGGACGGCGTGGAGCGGGAGTCGATGAGCTGGAAGCCGAGCTCCGCGCCCTGTTCCCGGTGGGCCTTGAAGGCGGCGGCGACGTCCGACACGTCCGCGTGGAAGGCCAGGCTGGCGGCGAAGTACGCGGCGGCCGCGGCCGGAGCGGCCGGCGGTACGCGCAGCACGGGGTTGGCGGAAGCAGGGGCGGTGGCGGTGTTCCGGGTGGTCGTCATGCCCAAAAATCTACGATCTGTTGATCTTCTCCGGAAGTGGTTTTCCCCGGCCTTTTCCTTGCTCGGCCGGGGATTCCCCTGCTAGACCTGCAAGATGACCGACTATTCCCCTGACGCCACCGACTGGCGGATCCTCGAAGCCCTCCAGCGGGACGGCCGTGCCAGTTTCACCGAGCTGGCCCGCTCCGTGTCCATGTCCGCGAGCGCCGTCACCGAACGGGTCCGCCGCCTGGAGGAGGCCGGCATCATCACCGGCTACACGGCGGTCGTGGACCCGGAGAAGCTCGGCAAATCGATCCTCGCGCTGGTCCGGCTCCGCTACCCGCACGGCAACTACAAGCCGTTCCACGACTTCCTGGACGCGACCTCCGAGATCCTGGAGGCCCACCACGTCACCGGTGACGACTGCTTCGTGCTGAAGGTCGCCGCCCGCTCGATGGCGCACCTGGAGGAGGTCACGGGCCGGATCGGGGGCCTCGGCCCGGTGACCACGAGCATCGTGTACTCGTCCCCGCTCCCCCGGCGTCCGCTCAGTCCGTGAGTCTCAGCCGTGAGCCTCAGTCCGAGACCTCAGCCCGTCAGGCAAGCCCGTGAGCCTCAGTCCGTGATCTCAGCCCTTGCGCCTCAGGCCGGCGCCGTCCGGTGGCGCACCACCGACCCCCCGCGCTGCTTGACGATCTCCAGCTGGGCCTGCACCCGGGTCCGCAGGTC
Source organism: Streptomyces sp. NPDC048269 (assembly GCF_040652395.1). NCBI lineage: Bacteria > Bacillati > Actinomycetota > Actinomycetes > Kitasatosporales > Streptomycetaceae > Streptomyces > Streptomyces sp. NPDC048269. The sequence continues at coordinate 59,697 of NZ_JBEZLW010000034.1, read as the reverse complement.
GGCGACGTGGCTGACGATGCCGACGCTGCGGTCCCGCTCGCGCAGCGAGTCCAGCACGTCGAGCACCTCGTCCAGCGCCTGGTCGTCGAGGCTGCCGAAGCCCTCGTCGATGAAGAGGGTGTCCAGCCGCATGCCGCCCGCATCGTCGGTGACCACGTCGGCCAGGCCCAGCGCGAGCGCGAGCGAGGCGAAGAAGGTCTCGCCGCCCGACAGGGTCGCGGTGTCGCGCTCGACGCCGGTCCAGGCGTCGACCACGTGCAGCCCGAGGCCGGAACGGCCCCGTCCGCTCGCCCGCGCGTCGGAGTGGACCAGGGTGTACCGGCCGCCGGACATCCGCAGCAGCCGTACCGTCGCGGCCGCTGCGACCTGCTCCAGGCGGGCGGCCAGCACGTACGCCTCCAGCCGCATCTTGCGCTCGTTGTCGGCGGAGGTGCCCGCAGTGAGCCCGGCCAGCCTGGCCACCCGGTCGTAGGCGTCGCGCAGCGGGCCCAGGGCGCGCAGTTCCTGCTCGGCCTGCCGGGAGAGCCGGTCGAGCTCGGCGCACCGGACCCGGGCCGCGTCGAAGGCGGATCCGGCGGTACGAAGCTTCGCCGCGGCCTGGGCCGCGTACGCCTCGGCCTCCTCCGGCGCGGCCGGGGGCAGGGCTGCCGCCGCGGCCGTGTCGGCTTCGCCGAGGCGGTCCGCCAGCATGGCTTCCTCCGCCTGCCAGGCGTCCATGCGGCGCTGGAGCGCGGTGCGTTCGTACTCCGGGAGGACCGCGTCGGCCGCGGCCTCGACGGTGTCGAAACCGGCCTTGAAGGCGGCGCCGGCGAGCTGGTCGTCGGCCTCCTTCAGCCGGGCGGCGGTGGTCTCGGCCCGGCGCAGCGAGGCGGCGGCGGCCGAGACCATGCGGACCCGGTCCTCCAGGGTCCGGGCGCGGGCCGCGACGGTGGGCGCGTCACCCCGTACGGCTGCGAGTTCCGCCTCCAGCGAGGCCTGCTCCCGCTCCAGGGCCTCGCGGCGGGAGACCCGGGCCGCGGCGCGCTCGGCGGCGGCGAGCCGGTCGGCGCTGCGCGCGGCGTGCTCCCGCTCGGCGCGGGCGAGCTGTTCACGGGCCGCGTGGAGTCCGGCGGCCGCGGCGTGGGCGGCGGCGTGCCGGGAGCTCAGGTCCGAGGTCAGGGCGAGGAGTTCGCCGGTCGTGGCGTCGCCCGCGGCGGCCGCGGCCTCGGTGCGGGCCTCCTCGACGGCGGCGAGCCGGCGCTCGACGGCGGCCCGGGCTTCCTCGGCCCGCTCGAAGAGAGCGTGGGCGGCGTCCTCGGCGGCGCGGTCCACGTGGCCGGGGGCGGGGCGGGCCGGAGCGGGGTGCTCCGCCGATCCGCACACGGTGCAGGCCTCCCCCGCCACGAGTGCCTCGGCGAGTTCGGCGGCGATCCCGCGCAGCCGGGCCTCCTTGAGCTCCAGCCAGCGTTCCCGGGCGGCCGTCGACTCCTCGCGTACGGAGACCAGTTCGCCCGCGGCGCGCTCCGCGGCGGCGGCCAGCTCGTCGCGCCGCCGGGCGGCGTTGAGGTGCATCCGGGCGGGTTCCAGCTTGCCCGCGAGCTGCTCGGCCAGGGTCGCCGCCTGCTGGGCGGCGTCCGCGCGCTCCTGCAGGGCCGACCGCGTGGCCGCCCAGCGCTCGAGCCACTCGGCGGACTCCTGGTGCTGTTCCTCGGCGGCCCTGGCCTCGCGCTCCAGGTCGGCCCGCTCGCGGCCGATCGCGGCGCTGCGCTGCTCGGCCCGGTGGGCGGCGCCCAGCGCGCCGAGGTCCTCGCGCAGCCGCTGCTCCACGGCGGCCAGGTGCTCGGCGCCCGCCTCCTGGAGCTGCGGCGGGAGTTCGGCCCGGGCGGCGTTCTCCGCGTGCGCGGCCGCCAGGTGCGCGGCGTTCGCCGCTCCCCGCAGTTCCAGGGCGGGGGCCACCAGGGCGCCCCGCCGGGCCCGGTCCAGCAGCGCGCGCACCCGCTCCCGCTCGGGCTCGGCCTCGGCGAGCAGGGCGGCCCGGCGGGCGGTCTCCGCGTGCCGGCGCTGGAGCCGGTCGAGCTCCCGTGCCTCCTCGGCGGCCCGGCGGGCGGCGGCGTGCCTGCCCTCGACGGCGGCCAGCGCGTACTCGGCGACGGCCAGCCGCTCCCGTGCCGAGCACCGCGCGACCGCGGCCCAGGCCCGGATCGCCCCGGCCAGCCCCGGGTCGCCGGGCTGGTGTCCGGGCAGCGGCCAGGCCCTCAGATCGGCGCTGTCCCCGGCGGCCTGGGCGAGCCGCTGGGCGGTGTGGAGCACCTTCTCGTCACCGGCGCGCACCTTGGCCTCGGCGGCCCGGCGGCGTTCGCCGAGCAGTGCCTCGACGGCGGCGAAGCGACGCGTGTCGAAGAGCCGCCCGAGCAGCCGCCCGCGGGCCGCCTCGTCGGCGCGCAGGAACTTCGCGAACTCGCCCTGCGGCAACAGCACCACCTGGCAGAACTGCTCGCGGCTCATGCCGAGCAGCTGCTCGATCTCCTCGCCGATCTCCTGGTGGGAGCGGCTGAGCGGCTGCCAGCCCTCGCCGGTGTGCTCGCGCAGCCGGCTCTGCGCCTTGTCCTTGGTGGTGCCGGTGCCGCGCTTCTTGGGCCGGTCCTGTTCGGGACGCCGGGTGATCTCCAGACGGCGGCCGCCCGCGGTGAGTTCGAGGGTGACCTCGGTAGGGGTCCCGGCGGCCGCGTGGTCGCTGCGCAGGCTGGTTCCGGGGGCCTGGCGCGGGCCGGGCACGGATCCGTAGAGGGCGTAGCAGACGGCGTCCAGGACGGAGGTCTTGCCCGCGCCGGTGGGTCCGTGAAGCAGGAAGATCCCGGCGCCGGACAGCGCGTCGAAGTCGATCTTCTGGGGCTCGGCGAAGGGGCCGAAGGCGGTGACTTCGAGCCGGTGCAGCCTCATCGGTGGGTCTCCTGGCGGCTGTCGTCGGCCCGTACGTCGTCGAAGGCGCTCTGCAGGACGGCGCGCTCGGCCTCGTCCGCGTGGCCGCCGCCGCGTACGTGGGTGACGAAGTCCTCGGCGATCTCCTGGTCGCTGCGGCCCTTGAGCCGCTGGGCGTAGGAGGCGCCGGTCTCCTCCTCGCGGCCCTGGGGGTCGAAGGCGAGGCTGAGGGTGTGCGGGAACCGGGCGGCGAGCCGGGCCATGGGGTCGTCGGGGCGGACCGGGTCGGTGAGGGTGGCCTCGACCCAGGCGTCCTCGTGGACCGCGTACGCCGGGTCCTCCAGCAGGTCCACCAGGGAGCCTCGCAGCCGTGCGAGGGCGCGGGGGACGGGGGTGTCGATCCGCTCGGCGCTCACGAGCTCCCCCTCCCCGCCCAGCTCGATCAGCCACATGCTCTTGCGGTGGTCGGCCTCGGAGAAGGAGTAGGCGAGGGGGGAACCGGAGTAGCGGACCCGTTCGTTGATCGTCTGGCAGCCGTGGAGGTGGCCGAGTGCGGCGTAGTCCACCCCGTCGAAGACGGAGGCGGGCACGGCCTCGACCCCGCCTACGGTGATGTCGCGTTCGCTGTCGCTGGCCTGCCCGCCGGTGACGAAGGCGTGGGCGAGGACGACGGAGCGGGTGCCGGGCGCGCGGGCGGCGAGGTCGGCCCGGATCCGGTCCATGGCCGCGCCCAGCACCGCCTCGTGACTCACCTGCGCGGCGCTGAACTCGTCCTTGACCAGGGCCGGTTCCAGGTACGGCAGCCCGTAGAGCGCCACCTCCCCGTGTACGTCGGCCAGGACCACCGGGTCGGCGCAGCGGACCGGGTCGGTCCTGAGGTGGATCCCGGCCCGGTCGATCAGCCGGGCCCCGACCCCGAGCCGGCGGGCGGAATCGTGGTTGCCGGAGATCATCACGGTGGCCACGCCGAGCTCGGCGAGCCGGTGCAGGGCCCGGTCGTAGAGCTCGACGGCGGGCAGCGGGGGCACGGCCCGGTCGTAGATGTCCCCGGCGACGAGGACGGCGTCGACCTCGTGCTCGCGGGCGGTCGCGACCAGGTGGTCGACGAAGGCGGACTGGGCTTCGAGCAGGTTCACGCGGTGGAAGGACCGGCCGAGGTGCCAGTCGGAGGTGTGCAGGAACTTCACTCGACCGCTCCGACCCGCACGCTTGATCTCCTCCGTGGCTCCGCACACCGACCCTCCAGGCTAACCCGTCCCCCAGGGGGTGCACTGCCGTCCCGGAGTTCCCGTCCGGCCTGCCGGGCCCCTGCGGTACAGGGTCCGCCGCCCGCACCACCACCGGCTGTTCGGCGGCCTCACCGTCCGGCTCAGCCTTCGCTGTAGGCCTCACCGCCGAGCGCGAAGCCCGCGGTCCCCGCGCTGATGTCGGCGAGCCAGGCCCGGAAGGCCTCGACGTCCGCTTCGGGGAGGCCGATCTCGATCGAGACGGCCTCCCCGTAGCGCACGTCCAGGACCACGCGTCCGGTGGAGCGCAGGTCGTTCTGCATCTTGCCGGCGCGCTGGTGGTCGACGGTGACGGTGGCCAGCCGGTAGCGGCGCCGGGTGACGGTGCCCAGCGCGTCGAGGGCCTCGCCGACGACTCCCCCGTAGGCCCGGATCAGGCCGCCGGCGCCGAGTTTCACACCGCCGTAGTAGCGGGTGACGACGGCGACGGCGTACCGGATGTCCCGGCGCATGAGCATCTGCAGCATGGGCACCCCTGCGGTGCCGCCGGGCTCGCCGTCGTCGCTGGCCTTCTGGACGGACGCGTCGGCGCCGATGACGTACGCGAAGCAGTTGTGCGTGGCGGTGGGGTGCTCCTTGCGGATCCGCGCGACGAACTGCTGCGCCTCCTGCTCGGTCGCGGCGGGCGCGAGCGAGCAGAGGAAGCGCGAGCGGTTGATCTCGGATTCGTGCACACCCTCGCGGGACACCGTCACGTACTGGTCTGCCTTCACCGCTCCACCCTAAAGGGAATCGGACATGTGTCCTTGTCGTTGATCCGGAGAGCGGCACGGCCGAAAGAGCGTTCCAGAGCAGCAGGAGGCACCACACGTGTACGGCGATCCGGCGACCATCCGCAAGATCCTCACCGAACTGGGCGACACCTGGGCCGTGGTGGGCCTCTCGAACAACCGGGACCGGGCGGCCTACGGGGTGGCCCGCGTCCTCCAGCGGTTCGGCAAGCGCGTGATCCCCGTACATCCCAAGGCGGAGACGGTGCACGGCGAGCCCGGGTACCCCTCGCTGGAGGCGATCCCCTTCAAGGTGGACGTGGTGGACGTGTTCGTGAACAGCGCGCTGGCCGGGCCGGTCGCCGACCAGGCGGCGGCCGTCGGCGCCGATGCCGTCTGGTTCCAGCTGGGCGTGGTCGACGAGGCCGCCTTCCGGCGCACCCGCGAGGCGGGGCTGGACATGGTCATGGACCGCTGCCCGGCGATCGAGATACCCGCGCTCTAGACCTGTCGTGCGAGTCCCGCCTGGCCGTCCTTCGGCGGCCTGGGACACGTCCCCCGGTGGCCGGTTTGACCCCGGTGACGATGCTGGGGTTCCTTTGTCCGCACCCCACCGTTCGCCGCACCGCACTGCGAGGTCCTGCTCATGACCGCCCTCTTCGCCCTGGCCACAGCCGTGCTGTGGGGCCTCGCCGACTTCGGGGGCGGGCTGGTGACCCGCCGGATACCGGCGCTGACGGTGGTCGTCGTTTCGCAGGTCGTCGCCGTCGTCGTGCTCGGCGCGGTCGTGCTCGGCACCGGCGCGTGGCGGGAGGCCGGGCCACAGCTGTGGTTCGCCGTCGGCGCGGGTCTGGTCGGGCCGGTCGCGATGCTCAGCTTCTACAAGGCGCTGGCCCTCGGCCCGATGGGCGTGGTGTCGCCGCTCGGCTCCCTCGGGGTGGTCGTGCCCGTCGCCGCCGGGCTGATCCTGGGCGAGCGGCCCGGCCTCGGCCAGTTCGCGGGGATGGCTGTGGCCGTCGTCGGCATCGTCCTCGCGGGCGGCCCGGAGCTGCGCGGTGCGCCCGTCCAGCGCCGGGCCGTCGTGCTCACCCTGGTCGCCGCCTTCGGTTTCGGGGCGGTGATGGCCCTGATCGCGCAGGCCTCCACCACCGTGACCGGGCTGTTCCTCGCGCTGTTCGTCCAGCGGGTCACCAATGTCGCGGTGGGCGGCGGCGCCCTGTGGGTGCAGACCCGGCGCGGCACCCCGGCACTCCCGGCCGGCACCGGCCCGCGGGTCCTGTGGGGGCTGCTGCCCGCGCTCGCCTTCGTCGGCCTCGCCGACGTCGCGGCGAACGGCACCTACTCCGTCGCCGCCCAGAACGGCCCGGTCACCCTGGCCGCCGTACTGTCCTCGCTGTACCCGGTGATCACCGCACTCGCGGCCTTCGCCGTACTGAAGGAGCGCCTGCGCCCCGTCCAGGCGGCGGGCGCCGGCCTGGCCCTGGCGGGCACGGTCCTGCTGGCGGCGGGCTGAGCGCGCGAAGGACCTACGACTGCTCGGCCTCCGTCAGTTCGGCCTCCGCCAGTTCGGCCTCCGTCAGCTCCGCCAGCCCGCTGAGTTGCTCCGGGGTCATCCCGTCGGGGATCGGCACCGGCGCCGGCGTGCGCAGCGGCGGCTGCCAACCGGTCTCCGGCTCCCAGCGCCGGACGACGCGCGCCGGCGCCCCGGCCACCACGGCGTGGTCAGGCACCTCGCCCCGTACGACGGCCCCCGCGGCCACCACGACGTTGCGGCCCAGCCGGGCGCCCGGCAGGACGACCGCGCCCGTACCGAGCCAGCAGCCGGGGCCGATCTCGACCGGCGCGCTGCGCGGCCACTGTTTGCCGACGGGCTGGTGCGGGTCGTCGTAACTGTGGTTCGTGGACGTGATGTACACCCCGGGGCCGCAGAAGGTGTCGTCCCCGATGGTGATCCGGGTGTCGGCGATGACGTGGCTGTCCCGGCCGATGACCACCCCGTTGCCGAGGACCAGGACGGGCTCCGTGCCGAGGTCGAGGTCCGGCATCATCCCGGCGGTGAGGGTGACCTGCTCGCCGATGATGCAGTAGTCGCCGAGCCGGATCCACGGCTCGCCGAAGACCGTGCCCTGCGGGAAGGCGAGCCGGGTGCCGTGGCCGATCGCGCCGAACCGCAGCCGCCCCGGGGTCTGCGCGGTGACCGCGCCGGCCCGCTGCATCCAGCGCCAGCCGGCGTGGACCGTGCGGCTCGCCAGCCGGCGGCGCAGGACCGTCAGAGAGGAGAACGTGTTCTGGTTCTTCGGCACCCGGCCACGGTAGTGCGCCGGGTGCCGGTCGGCCGGGCCGCGATCCTGTGATCTTCACCCCATCTCGGGGCGGGCCGGGCCCGTGCCCTACGGTGCCGGTAGCGCGGCATCCGGAAGCAGAGGAATGATCATGACGCAGCAGTCGACGCAGGGGCAGGCACTCATCGCGGGCGTGGGCGACAGGCGGCCGTCCATCGACCCGACGGCCTTCGCCGCACCCACCTCCGTCGTGGTAGGCGACGTCACCCTGTCCGCCGGCGCGAGCATCTGGTACTCGGCGGTGCTGCGCGCCGACTGCGGCCCGATCACGCTCGGCGCGGACAGCAACGTGCAGGACAACTGCACGCTCCACACGGACCCCGGTTTCCCGGTCTCGATCGGCGAGCGCGTCTCCATCGGCCACAACGCCGTCGTGCACGGCTGCACCGTCGAGGACGACTGCCTGATCGGCATGGGTGCGACCGTCCTGAACGGCGCGGTGATCGGCGCCGGCTCGCTGGTGGCCGCCCAGGCGCTGGTCCCGCAGGGCATGGTCGTCCCGCCCGGCTCGCTGGTCGCGGGCGTCCCGGCCAAGGTGCGGCGCGAGCTGACCGAGGAGGAGCGCGAAGGCATCAAGGTCAACGCCGCGATGTACGTGGAACTGGCCAAGCAGCACCGCGCCTCGGTGACCCCGGAAGCCTAAGGGGTGTCCGGGGGCGGGCGGCCTACTCGGCGACGGCCACCGGCGTGGCCGGCTCCACCGGGCCGGCCGCCGCGGCCGCCGCGGCCGCCTTCTTCATGCGGCTGCGTACCACCAGCGTCACCGCGATCCCGAACAGCACGGCGAGTCCCAGCGCCAGCCAGGAGAACCGCTTCAGCCACGGCTCCGCGACGATCCCGACCGAGTAGATGACGGCCGTGGTGCCGCCCGCCCAGAGGATCCCGCCGAGGATGTTGGCGATCAGGAACCGCCAGTACGGCATGTGCAGCACGCCCGCGAGCGGCCCCGCGAAGATCCGCAGCAGCGCCACGAACCGCCCGAAGAACACGGCCCACATCCCCCAGCGCTCGAAGGAGCGTTCCGCCACCGCCACGTGCTCGGGCCCGAAGTGCTTGGGGAAGCGCCGGCCCAGCTTCTCCAGCAGCGGCTTGCCGCCCCTGCGGCCGATCGCGTAGCCGATCGAGTCGCCCACGATCGCCCCGGCGGTCGCGCAGATTCCCAGCACGACGGGGTCGATCTCGCCGTGCTGCGAGGCCAGCAGCGCAGAGCTGACCAGGATGATCTCGCCCGGCAGCGGGATGCCGAGGCTTTCCAGCCCGATGACCAGACCCACGAGGAGATAGATGCTGACCGCCGGAATCGTCTCCAGCCATGCCTGGATGTGCACCGGTACGTCCTCCCGTGTCGTCCCCGGCGCGCCTCCTGTGACACGCCGAACAAGCAGCCTATCGGCTCCTCACGACCGCCTTTGACCTCAGTGGGAGTTCACGCGAGGAACGGCCCGCGAACACCTCCCGGCGGCCGGAACCCAGCACCCAGGCGTGCTGCTCCGGGTCCCAGGACGACAGCGCCCGGGCGTCCACGTCGACGATGACCCGCTGCGCCTCGCCCGGCGCGAGGGTGAGCCGCCGGTAGCCCGCCAGCGCGCGCACCGGCTGGTCGAGCGTGATCTGCGCGGACGGGCCGACGTACACCTGGGCCACCTCGGTGCCCTTGCGGCGGCCGGTGTTGCGGACGGTGAACTCCACGCGCAGGCCGCCGCGCTCCGGCCGGACCGTCAGCTTCTCGTACTGCCAGGTCGTGTACGAGAGCCCGTGCCCGAAGGGGAACAGCGGGGCCATGCGCTGCGCGTCGTACCAGCGGTGGCCCACGTGGACGCCCTCCGCGTACTCCTGCCGGCCGCCCACCCCCGGGTAGCGCAGCGGGTCCCCGGCCACCGGGGTGGCCTGCTCGTCCGCCGGGAAGGTCTGGGTGAGCCGGCCCCCCGGATCCACGTCCCCGAACAGGATGTCTGCGGTGGCGCCGGCGCCCTCCTGTCCCGGGTAGTACATCTGCAGGACCGCACCGGTACGGGAGAGCCAGGGCATGGTTGTACTGGAGGGGGTGTTGAGCACGACCGTGGTGCGGGGGTTGGCGGCGGCGACCGCCTCGATCAGCGCGTCCTGTCCGCCCGGGAGTGCCAGGGTGGTCCGGTCGCTGCCCTCGCTGGCGTCCTCGTAGGCGAACAGGACGACACTGCGGGCCGCCTTCGCGGTCCTGACGGCCTCGGCGACGTCCGCGGCCCGGCCGGCCTTCGTGATGTGCCGCAGCCTGAAGCGCCGGCCCTTGTCCCCGCCCCGGCCGGTCACGGCGAGCCGGTGGGTGCCCGCCTTGAGGGCGAGCGTGCGGCGGCGGACGGTCATCCCGTCGGGTGCGCAGCCGAGCAGTCCGCCCCCGAAGTGCTCAGCCTGACCCTGCCGCACGGGGAACAGCTCCTCCCCGTCCAGGCGCACGCCCGGCCGCTGCCCGGTGTAGTGGACGACCAGGGTCCACTCGTCGTCCGCGGCCAGCCGGAACTCCGCCTCGTGGCTCCAGTCGTGCCCGGCGTCCACGACGCGGTCGTCCAGGTCGGCGGGGGGCGTCAGCAGGGCCGGCGGCAGCGGGCGGCCGTAGAGGTCTTCGCCGAGGGCGTAGCGCACGGCGGAGCCCTTCCCGGCGCGCCGGCGAATGGCGGTGAACGGGGCGGCCGCCCCGTCGGAGACGACGTGGGCGCTGCCGCCGCCACCTACGAAGGGCACCTGGCCGGTGGGGCCGATCACCGCGATCGAGCGGGCGGCGGCGCCGGTCAGCGGCAGGGTGCCGTGCTCGTTGCGCAGGAGCACCGCTCCGGCGGTGGCCACCTTGCGCGCCACCCGAGCCCCGGCAGCCGCGTCCCGCGCGGGCCGCGCGGCGGGCCGGGCCGCGAGCAGCCCGAAGCGGTCCATGGTGGTCAGGATCCGTCGAACGGCGAGGTCCACGGCGCTCTCGGGGACGGAGCCGGCTCGCACCGCCTCGCGCAGCGGGCCGCCGAAGTGGGTGCCGCCGGGCATCTCCATGTCGAGTCCTGCGCCGATGGCGGCCACGGTGCTGTGGGTGGCGTCCCGGTCGGACATCGCCCAGCCGTCGAACCCCCAGTTCCCGCGGAGCACTTCGTCGAGCAGCGCCGCGCTCTCGCAGGCATGGACGCCGTTGACCTTGTTGCAGGCGCCCATCACGGCGCCCGCGCCGGCGGCCACGGCGGCCTCGAAGCCGCGTAGCTCGGTCTCGTGCAGGGTCTGTTCGGCGACGACCACGTCGACGGTGTCGCGGCCGTGCTCCTGGTTGTTGAGGGCGAAGTGCTTGACGGTGGCGATGAGCCCCTCGTCCTGGATCCCGCGGACCATCTCGCCGACCAGGTCGGCGGTGAGGCGCGGATCCTCGGCGAAGGTCTCGAAGTTCCGGCCCGCGTACGGGGTGCGGATGAGGTTGACCATCGGCGACAGGACGACGTCCTGGCCGAGGGCGCGGCCCTCGCGGCCGATGACCCGGCCGTACTCGCGGGCCAGCACGGGGTCGAAGGCGGAGGCGAGCAGGACCGGCGCGGGCAGCGCGGTGGCGGGCCGGGTGACCCGTACGCCGGCGGGCCCGTCCGCGAGGCGGAGCGCGGGGATGCCGAGACGCGGGACGCCGGGCACGTAGCCGGTCTGGCCGAGGGAGGCCGGGTCGGCGCCGCCGTGGAGCAGGGCGGTCTTCTCGTCGAGGGTGAGCCGCTCGATCAGACTGTCGATCCGGGCCGCGCTCGCGGGCTCGGGGGCGGGCGCGAGGGCGGCGGAGGCCCCGGTGCGGAATCCCGCGCCGGGCGGCACGGTCGCGACGCAGCCGCCCGCCCCGAAGGCCGCGCCCGCCACGCCCACCGTTCCGAGCAGCCGCATCGCGGAACGTCTGGACACGGCCTCGCTCATGGGCGCTCCCGGCAGCGTGGGTCGGCGGGAGCGGCCCGCGCCGGACCGCTCCCCCGCCCACTGTGCGCCGCGCCACCGCGGAGCCGGCTCCGGACGCGCCACAGCGGCGCCCGGATTCAGCCCTGCGGCGGCTGCGACACGCCGTCGGCGTCCCGCCGGGGCTCGTCCTGGAGCTGCACCCGCGCCTCGGTCCGGTGCCCGCGCGCGATGTAGTCCCGTACGACGGCCTCCACCGCGTCCTGCGGCGACCCGACCCCGGCGAGCACCATCACCTCCACAACGAGCTCGGCGTCGAGGCTGATGTTGACCTTGGCCATGGGGTACCCCCTCCATCGTTGTGCGAGGGACTCTAGACCCTGTCGTCAAAGCAGCGCCGGATTCCGATGTTCCCCCCGCAGCCGGGTACCCGGAGCCGCACCCGCACCCGCACTCCGCCCGCACCCTGCGGATCTCGAACTCCATCGCACCCCTTGAGCTGGGGTGTTGCAACGACTCCTAGAACCCAAGCCCCGGGGCGGGGGCCGTGTCAGCCGGGAGGCCTAGGCGTTGGGGCGAAGGGTCCAGACGACGGTCATCTCGCCCGTCACGGCCTCGTCCTCGCGCTGGATGGCGATGGTGACCGGGAACTCGGGGCGGCCGCCCGCGTCGAGTTCGGCCACGACCTCCGCCGCCGGGCGACCGAGGGTGGCGGTGGCGGTCACGACGCCCTTGGCGAGCTTCTTGTAGCCGATCTCGGCCTTCACCGCGAGGGGCACGGCGCGCGAGAGCTGGTCGCCGAAGGCGGCCAGGACGATCGCGCCGCTCGCGGACTCGGCGAGGGTGAACATGGCGCCGGCGTGCGGGCCGCCCACGTGGTTGTGAAAGTCGGGCTGGTCCGGGAGGCGGACGACCGCGCGCTCCGGGGTGGTCTCCAGGAACTGGAGGTTCAGGGTCCGGGCCATCGGAACCGTCGCGGCGAGCAGTTCGCCCACGTTCATCTGATCTGCGCTCATGGGACGCGATGTTACCCACGAGTAGATGTTCTTGGCCAGTGCCGTAACGGGGGCGGCCGTGGCCCCGGGCGACCCCTCCCACTATCGTTACCGGCCATGTGGCCAGGACAGCAGCAGCAGCCCGGGGGCGAGCAGAACCCCCAGGACGCGCAACAGAACCCCTACCAACAGCAGTCGGGACAGCCGAACCCGTACCAGCAGCAGCCTGGTTACGGATACCCGCAGCAGCCCGGGTACCAGCAGCCCCCGACGGAGCCCGGCCAGCAGTGGGGGCAACCCCAGCTGCCCCAGCAACCCCAGCGGCAGCCGGGTGGTGGCGGGAGTCCCTTCCAGACGAAGACCGTGGCCATCGTCGCCGCGGCAGCGGTGGTCGTGGCGGCCGCCGCGACCGGCGCGTTCGTCCTGACCCGGGACGACAAGAAGACCGACGAGGCCGACGACAAGCCCTCCGCCTCCGCCTCGGCGTCCGTCGCGCCCGCCCCGGCCGGCAGCAGCCCGAACCCGCGGGCCGAGGGTGACGTGAAGCCGACCGTCCCGGGGTGGAAGGTGATCGTCAACCCCAAGCACGGCACCGCCTTCGAGGTCCCGCCGGAGTGGAACGTGCTGAGCTCCGGCACCGCCATCGGCTTCGAGGACGAGGCGAAGAAGGACGGGTCGCCATACGTCTCGATGTCCGCGCCGGCCTACCTCAAGCAGGACTGGTGCAAGGTCGACTCCAACAAGGACGGCCACGAGGAGACCACGTCGCTGGCCGGCACCGGCACCAAGGGCGGCCAGGGCGCGAAGGACACTGCCGAACTCTCGCGGAACGCGGCCGGCAGCTGGGCGTACGGGGGGTACGGACAGCCGCACCCCATCGAGGTCACCAAGATCTCCGAGGCCAAGGAGTACACCACTGCCTCCGGCCTCAAGGGTCACATGGCGACGGCGACCGTGAGCGGCCTGGCGAAGGACAGCAAGTGCGACTCCGACGGCAAGTCCATCGCCTTCGCCTTCAAGAACGCCAAGGGTGACTTCGCCAGCTGGATCCTCTACAGCGCCGCCGGAGTTCCGGACGAGGTCAGCAAGGAGACGATGGAGAAGATCCTCAGCACGGTCCGCCTGTCCGGCGGCTGATCCGGCTCCCTTCTCCTGCTGATCCCCCTCCCCGCTCTCCCCGGGCCGACAATCCGTTTGGATTCCCGGCCCGGGGCGGCGATAGTCCGGGGGTGAGCTCTCCCCCCGCCGCTTCTCCCCGTACGCCCGCACGCCGCCGCCTGCCCGCGTGGGCCGGCCGCAACTACACCCTGCTGACGGGCGCGGCGGTCGTCACCAACCTCGGCAGCCACGGAGCGCTCATCGCGGCCGCGTTCGCGGTACTGGAGGCCGGCGGTTCCGGCGCCGACGTCGGCCTCGTCGCGGCCGCCCGTACGCTGCCGCTCGTCCTCTTCCTGCTCATCGGCGGCGCGCTCGCCGACCGGCTGCCGCGCCACCGCGTGATGGTCGCGGCCAATGCCATCAACTGCCTCTCCCAGGCCGCCTTCGCCGTGCTCGTGCTCGCCGGTGACCCCCAGCTGTGGCAGATGATGCTGCTGACCGCGCTGTGCGGCACCGGTACGGCCTTCTTCAACCCGGCGGCCGAGGGCATGCTGCTGTCGACCGTCTCCGGTGAGCACGCCAACCGTGCCTTCGCGCTCTTCCGCATGGCGATGAACGGCGCCGGCATCGGCGGCGCGGCCCTCGGCGGCGCGATGATCGCCGCGATCGGCCCGGGCTGGGTCCTGGCCGTGGACGCGGCGGCCTTCGCGATCGCGGGCGCGCTACGGGCCTTCCTCGACGTCGGCCACGTCACAGAACGGGCTCCCGGCGGCGGCCTCCTGGCCGACCTGCGCGAGGGCTGGGTGGAGGTCAGGACCCGGCCATGGCTGTGGAGCATCGTGCTCCAGTTCTCCGTCGTGGTCGCCGTCGTCGGCGCCGCCGAGGCGGTCTACGGTCCGCTGGTCGCCCGGGACCGGCTGGGCGGGCCGGCGCCCTGGGGGCTGGCCCTGGCCTGCTTCGGCGTGGGCACCATCGCGGGCGCCGTCCTGATGATGGTCTGGAAGCCACGCCGGCTGCTGCTGGTCGGCACCCTGTGCGTGTTCCCGCTGGCGCTGCCGTCGGCGGGCCTGGCCGTACCGCTGCCGGTGTGGGCGCTGTGCGCGGTGATGTTCGTGAGCGGCACGGCCATCGAGGTGTTCGGCGTGAACTGGATGACCACGATGCACCAGGAGATCCCCGAGGAGAAGTTCTCCCGGGTCTCCGCCTACGACTGGTTCGGCTCGGTGTCGATGCTCCCCCTGGCCACGGCCCTGGCCGGCCCGGCCGAATCGGCCTTCGGCCGCACCCAGGCCCTGTGGGGCTGCGCAGCCCTGGTCGTCCTGGCCACGGCCCTGGTCCTCGTGATCCCGGACGTCCGCCGCCTGACCCGCAGACCACCGGCCGAACCGGCCCTTGCCGCCACCCCCGTCCCCTCCAGCCCCGCGGTATCCCCCAGCCCCGCAGCCACGCCCCCCAGCCCCGCCACGCCCTCCAGCCCCTCCAGCCCCGCCGGCGTTTGAGGCGCGGGGCCCGGGGCGGAGCCCCGGCAGCGGCGCCGCACCCGCTCCCCTCACCCCAGGCTGAACGCACCTTCCGGCGGAGCCGGGGACGGCGTGGCGTCCGCGTCAGCCACGGGCACGGCTCCCCGCACGAACCGCGCAAGCGAATCCCCGAACACCACCCTGGCGGGAAACGCGTCCGCGGCACACCGCCGAGCCAGCAAACCCACCTCCAGCGGAGCGTCGGACGCCAGCAGCACCGCGTTCCCGAACCGCCTCCCCCGCAGCACCGCCGGCTCTGCGACCAGCGCAAGCTCCCCGAACACCGCCCCGAAGTTCGCCAGCTGCGCCCGCAGGAAACCGAACGGCGCCCCGTCGGCGAGGTTCGCCGCGTACAGCCCGCCGGGCCTCAGCACCCGCGCCGCCTCCCGCGCGTACTCCACCGACGTCAGCTGCGCCGGCACCCGCGAACCGCCGAACACGTCGGCCACCACGACGTCCGCACTCTCCGCGGGCGCCGCCTCCAGCCAGGCCCGCGCATCGGCGGCGTGCACCGCGACACCGGATCCCGCCGGCAGCGGCAAGTACTCCGCGACCAGTTCAACGAGCCCCGTGTCGAACTCGACGACTGCCTGCCGGGATCCCGCCCGCGTCGCCGCGGCGTAGCGCGGCAGGGTGAGGGCGCCGCCGCCCAGGTGCAGGAGGTCCAGCGCGAGCCCCGGCTCCGCCGCGCAGTCCAGGACGTGCGCGAGGCGGCGTACGTACTCGAACTCCAGGTGCTGCGGATCGTCCAGGTCCACATACGACTGCGGCGCCCCGTCGACGGTCAGCAGCCAGGCCCGCTCCCGGTCCACGTCCGGCATCAGCTTGGCGGTGCCCTGGCCCACGTCCCGGGTCACCGGGATCTGTTCGTCGCTCACCCGTCCATTGTCGGTCCGGTCCCGGCTCAGCCCGACCAGACGGCCGCCGCCTCGACGGCGTGCTCCTCGGCCTGCGCCAGGCCCGCCCGCGCTGCCGGGTCCCGCCGCGCCGGGTCGAGCACGTTGCGCCCGAAGACCTTGCGGGCCGCCGCCGACGGGGTGATCAGCAGCACCCTGGCGCCCGCCTTGCGCAGTCGCGCGGCCTGTGCGGACGCCGAGGGGACGAGCCCCGAGCCGAGCGCGATCGGGGCGATGACCACCACACGCCGGTAACCGGCGGCCAGGTCGGCATTGGTGGCGGAACGGACGCCTCCGTCGATGAAGCGCCGCCCGCCGACGGTCACCGGCGGCCATACCCCGGGCACGGCGCAGCTCGCCGAGACGGCGTCCACCAGCCCGGCCCCGCTCTCCCGGTCGAAGTCGGCGGGCTCACCGCTCAGCGCGTCCACCGCGGTGACGACGAGCCGCCGCTCGGCGGGCCAGTCGTGCGAGACCAGCCGGGACGCCAGCACCTCGCGCCGCTCCGCCTCCGCCCCGGTGTCGGCGGCCAGTGCCATGGCGCCGACCCGCTGCCGGTAGGCCGTCGCGTCGCGACGCGAGCGCGCCATGGCGACGGCGTACCGCGCGATCAGCGCGGCCCCGAGCTTCTCCGCGATCTCCCCGGCGGCGTCGCCGAGCTGGCGCTCGTACAGTTCCTGCGCGGTGAGCATCCCGGAGGTGAGCTGGGCGCCGACCACCGAACCCGCGGAGGTGCCGACGACGAGGTCGGCGGTGGTGAGGTCCACTCCCGCGCGGGCGAGCCCGTACAGGATTCCGCACTCCCAGCCGATGCCGGTGAGTCCCCCGCCGCCGAGCACCAGTGCCGTGTCGCCGCCCATTCCCGCCGCCCTCCGCGCATGCCTGTGGTGACGGCAGTCTGACGCAGCCGGACCGCCGCCACCACACAGGGGCCCGGAGCACCCCGCACATCACCGCCCGGATCGGTGGCCGGCCCCCGCCGGCCGCGGCGCCGCCCGGGCCACCTGCCGGATCAGCCCGCCCGGATCACTCCAGTACGGCCGTCACCGTGCCCGCGCCGACGGTCCGCCCGCCTTCGCGGATCGCGAAGCCGAGTCCCGACTCCAGCGGGACGTCCCGCCCGAGCTCGACGGTCATGGTGACCGTCTCCCCCGGCCGGGCCACGCCGGCCTCCCCCAGGTCCACGTCCCCCACCACGTCGGCGGTGCGGATGTAGAACTGCGGCCGGTATCCGGTGGCGACCGCTGTCGTACGGCCGCCCTCGCGCGCCGAGAGCACGTACACCTGCGCCGTGAAGCGCCGTTTCGGCGCCACACTGCCGGGCGCGGCCACCACGTCGCCGCGGCGCACCTCGTGCCGGTGGACCCCGCGCAGCAGCAGCGCGACGTTGTCCCCCGCCTCGGCGGACTCCATCGGCTTGCCGAAGGTCTCCAGGCCGGTGACCACGACCGGGTCGGACGCACCGTCCCCGCCGAGCATGCTCACGCGGTCGCCGAGGCGGATGCTGCCCCGCTCGACGGCGCCGGTCACGACCGTCCCGCGCCCGGTGATGGTCAGGACGTTCTCCACCGGCAACAGGAACGGCGCGTCGGTGTAGCGCACCGGCGTGGGCACGTACGTGTCCACCGCGTCCAGCAGCGCCTGGATCGCCCCGGTCCACCGCGGGTCGCCCTCCAGCGCCCCGAGCCCGGAAACCCGTACGACAGGCGCGCTGTCACCGCCGTAGCCGTGCGCGGTGAGCAGTTCGCGGACCTCCAGCTCGACCAGGTCGGTCAGCTCGGGGTCCCCCGCGTCGGCCTTGTTGAGCGCCACCACGATGTGGTCGACGCCGACCTGCCGGGCGAGGAGCACGTGCTCGGCGGTTTGTGGCATGACCCCGTCGAGCGCGGAGACGACGAGGATCGCCCCGTCGAGCTGGGCGGCGCCGGTGACCATGTTCTTGACGTAGTCGGCGTGGCCGGGCATGTCCACGTGGGCGTAGTGGCGGGTGTCGGTCTCGTACTCGACGTGCGTGAGGTTGATGGTGATCCCGCGCCGGGCCTCCTCCGGGGCCCGGTCGATGCGGTCGAAGGGCACGAAGGATCCGCCCCCGCGCTCGGCGAGGACCTTGGTGATGGCGGCGGTGAGGGTGGTCTTGCCGTGGTCGACGTGACCCATGGTGCCGATGTTGAGGTGCGGCTTGGTCCGCACGAAGGCCGTCTTGGCCATGATCTCTTCCCGTGGCTCGAAGCTGGAACGGGACCCCTGAGTCGAGCCGACCCTCCCCCTGCGGGGTCCGCCGGACGATCCGGGAAGGGTCAGCTTCGTGCGCCGTCGAATGCGGCGAAGGGAAATTCCTCTGCGGGAACAGCGAATGCGGCAGCCTTCGGCGCGTCCGCGACTGCGGACGATGCGGCGGGGAAGGCGTACCGGGACATGCGCCTGATCCTGCCGGACCCGCCCCGGCGCGTCGAACGAATTTCCGCGACCTCAGAGGTTCTTGAGCGCCTCGCGCACGGACAGCGGGGACAGGGAACGCCGTTCGGCCTCGACGAAGGCGCGCACGGCGGCGGGATCCGTCTTCGCGTACTCGCGCAGGCACCAGCCGATGGCCTTGCGGACGAAGAAGTCCGGGTGGTCCGCCTGGCGGCGGCAGTAGCCGAAGAGCCGCCCGGTGTCGGTGGCGGACTTGTAGCGGAGCTGGTGGAGCAGGGCGGTGCGGGCGAGCCAGAGGTCATCGTCGCCGATCCACTCGTCCATCACCGCCGCCAGCGCGGGGTCGGCGGCCACCAGCGGGCCCACGGTGTGCGCGGCCAGCAGGTCGACCGTGTCCCACCACGGCACGGTGGTGATCAGGTGCCGGACCACCGGCAGCAGGCCGGACGAGCACCGGGAGACGTGCCGGCGCAGGTAGTCCACCGCGAAGTAGTGGTACTCGCGCTCCGGGAGCCGCCAGCAGCCCAGCGCGAGCGCCGCGCAGTCCGTCTCCGACGGACGCGGAGTGTCCTTGGTCACTGCCTTCGACAACTCGCGGCGCAGCGGGGTGGGGATGCCGAGGAAGGGGGCCACGTCCTTCATGTACGCGGTCATCGGCACCGCCCGTGCCGGGTCGGCCGCCGCCGCGTACACCTCGGTCAGCCGCTCCAGGAGGGTGTCGGCGAGGGCGCTGTGCGGGACGTTCGGAGGTCGCCGGTCGTTCGACAGCATGAGGCCCAGATTACGGCGGGGCGCCGCACGGGTCGGCTAGTCTCCCGGGATGTCCCTCCTCCTCGCGCCGTGGACCCGGCTGTCGCTGCTCGTCGTGCTGCTCGTGGCGGCCGGCGTGGGCGTGCTGCTGTACGAGCCCCAGCGCATCCTGTCGGAGGGGTGGCCCCCGGGGTTCCCGGTGGGCGCGGCGGTCCTGCTGTTCGCCGCCGGGTACGGCGTGTGTGCTGCGGCCTTCGTCCCGCGCCCCCTGCTCAACCTGGCCGCGGGAGCCGTCTTCGGCACCCAGTTCGGACTCCTCGCGGCGGTCTGCGGCACGGTGCTCGGTGCCGCGATCGCCTTCGGCCTGGGGCGCGTCATGGGCCAGGAGGCCCTGCGCCCGTACCTGCGCGGCCGCTGGCTCAAGGCGGCCGACGGGCAGCTCAGCAGGCACGGGTTCCGCTCGGTGCTCGCCGTGCGGCTCTTCCCCGGAATGCCCTTCGTGGTCGCCAACTACTGCGCGGCGGTGTCCCGCTGCGGCTGGCTGCCCTTCCTCGGCGCCACGGCGCTCGGCGTCGTCCCGAACACCACGGCGTACGTGATCGCGGGGGCCAGCGCCTCCGCCCCCGGTTCGCCCGCGTTCCTCGTCTCGTTCGGTTTCATAGTGGTCTCGGTGGTGGCCGCCGGAGTGGTCGCCTGGCGCAAGCGGCACCGCCTGGCACCTGCCCGGATCCACGAGACCACGTACGAACTGACGCCCCAGCACCCCCCTGTGGTCACCGGCGCTCCGCACGGGCCCTAGCATCGGACCCGAACTGCCCGACGATCACAAGGACGAGCGCACCCCGACATGAGCTGGTTCGAATCCCTAATCCTCGGTCTCGTCCAGGGGCTTACGGAGTTCCTCCCGATCTCCTCCAGCGCCCATCTGCGGCTGACCGCGGCGTTCGCCGGCTGGCACGATCCCGGAGCGGCCTTCACCGCCATCACGCAGATCGGCACCGAGGCCGCCGTACTGATCTACTTCCGCAAGGACATCGCGCGGATCGTCTCCACCTGGTTCCGCTCGCTGTACACGCCTGCGCTGCGTTCCGAGCAGGACGCCAAGATGGGCTGGCTGGTGATCGTCGGCTCGATCCCGATCGGTGTCCTCGGCCTGGCGTTCAAGGACCAGATCGAGGGCCCGTTCCGCGATCTGCGCCTGACCGCCACCACCCTCATCGTGATGGGCCTCGTGCTGGGCATCGCCGACCGGCTGGCAGCCCGTGACGAGGAGGGCGGCCGGCACCGCGCGATCCGCGAGCGCAAGACGCTCAAGGAGCTGGGCGTCAAGGACGGCCTGATCTTCGGTGTGTGCCAGGCGATGGCCCTGATCCCGGGCGTCTCCCGCTCCGGCGCGACGATCTCCGGCGGTCTGCTGCTGGGCTTCACCCGCGAGGCCGCGGCCCGCTACTCCTTCCTCCTCGCCATCCCGGCCGTCCTGGCTTCGGGCGCGTTCGAGATCAAGGACGTGGTCGAGGAGCCGGGCCACATCTCGTGGGGGCCGACGATCTTCGCGACGGTCATCGCCTTCTTCGTGGGCTACGTCGTCATCGCCTGGTTCATGAAGTTCATCTCCAGCAAGAGCTTCATGCCCTTCGTGATCTACCGGATCCTGCTGGGCATCGCGCTGTTCATCCTCGTCGGCATGGGCGTGCTGAGCCCGCACGCCGGCGAGTCCGGCGGCTGAGCACACCGAGGATCACCGCTTCGCGTGAACCGGAGGCCGCCCGGGAACGTTCCCGGGCGGCCTTCGCGTCGTTGTCCCTGGAGACCTGAAGGCAAGGAGCAGGGGGTGTCCCATGGGTCGTGTGGTTCTGGAGCGTTTTCCGGCCGGAAGTCCGAGGGGAAGCTGGCCCGCCGAGGAGTACGCCGCGCAGCGGATGCGCGAGGGCGTGGACGCCGAGGTGGTGATGGACCTGGACAGCGACGCGTTCCTCGTCGTGGTCCGGCAGCGGGAGGCGTATTCCGGTCACTGAGGGCCCGTACGAAGATCCGGTCGGCGCACGCCCCTTGGCCTGGGGACCCGGCAGCCCCACACTGACCCGATGACGCAGCGTGTGGACCTTGCGACGGTAATGGACCGGCTGGCGATCGACGAGGTGGTCACGGGGTACGCGGTGGCCGTCGACGACGGCGACTGGGCGGCGTACCGTGCCCTGTTCACCGCGGCCGGGCGGGCCGACTACAGCTCGGCGGGCGGGATCGAGGGCCCGGCCGGGGAGGTCGCCGACTGGCTCGCGGAGACCATGAAGCTGTTCCCGGTGCGTCAGCACCTCATCGTGAACCGGCTGATCCGGCTGGAGGACCTGGGCGGTTCACCCGGCGACAGCGCCGAGGTACGGGCGGACTTCCTCAATCCGATGCTGCTCGACGGCGGCGAGTCCGACGGTTCCGTGACGGCGCCCAACTTCGTCGCCGCCGGGCGCTACTCCTTCGCGCTGGCCCGCACCCACGACGGCTGGCGGCTCACCCGCGTCACCGTGCACGAGAAGTGGCGGCACATCTCCGCCTGACTGCCACACTGGAAGCGGAGGCGCGTCATGGTCCCGATCCGTGTCCGTTGGTTCCCGCGGTGGCGTGCGCCGGCCGCGGTCGCCGCCGGGGCAGTCCCCGCGCTCGCCTTCCCCGCGCCCGCGCTCTGGTGGTTCGCCTACGTCGCCCTCGTGCCCTGGATGCTGCTGCTGCGGTCGGCCCCCACCGGGCGGCGGGCCGCGCTGGAGGGCTGGCTCGGCGGCGCGGCCTTCATCGTCGCCGTCCACCACTGGCTGCTGCCCAGCCTGCACGTGTTCCTGGTACCGCTGGCCGCACTGCTGGGCCTGCTCTGGATCCCCTGGGCCCTCCTGGTGCGGGAGTTGCTCGGCGGGATCCCGGCGGCGGGCCGGACGGGCGCCGCGCTGGTCCTCGTACCGGCTGGGTGGCTGCTGTCGGAGCTGGCGCGGTCCTGGCAGGGGCTGGGCGGGCCGTGGGGGCTGCTGGGGGCGAGCCAGTGGCAGGTGTCGCCCGCGCTGCGGCTGGCCTCGGTGGGCGGGGTGTGGCTGGTGAGCCTGCTGGTGGTGGCAGCGAACTGCGCGCTGGTGCTGCTCGTCGCGGTACCCGGGGCGCGGGTGCCGGCGGTGGCCGGGGTGACGGGGTGTGCGGTGCTGACGGGCGTGGTGTGGCTCTGGGTGCCGCGCCCCGAGGTGTCGGCCGGGCTGCGCGTGGCCGTCGTACAGCCGGGTCTGGTGGCGGACGGTCCGGACAGTGCGGAGCGGCGGTTCGCCGCCGGGGAACGGCTCACCCGGGCCCTTTCCGGGCAGCCGGTCGACCTGGTGGTGTGGGGCGAGAGCAGCGTCGGCGGCGACCTGGCGGCGCGCCCGGACCTGGCCGGACGGCTGACCTCGCTGTCCTCTCAGGTCGGGGCGCCGCTGCTGGTCAACGTGGACGCACGGGGGTCCGACAGCCCCGGGATCCGCAAGAGCGCCGTGCTCATCGGCCCCGAGGGCCCCATCGGTGAGCGGTACGACAAGATGCGGCTGGTCCCATTCGGCGAGTACATACCGGCCCGGGCCCTCCTCGGCTGGGCCACCTCCGTCGGCAAGGCGGCCGGCGAGGACCGGGTGCCGGGAGACACCCCGGTGGTGATGAACCTGCCCGGGCGGCCGGACGGCCGCCCCGGCGTCCGCCTCGGCCCGCTGGTCTGCTTCGAGTCGGCCTTCCCCGACATGAGCCGGCACCTGGTCCGCGACGGCGCCGCCCTCCTCGTCGCCCAGTCGGCGACCTCCAGCTTCCAGGACAGCTGGGCGCCGGCCCAGCACGCCTCGCTGGCCGCGCTGCGGGCGGCCGAGACCGGCCGCCCGATGGTGCACGCCACCCTCACCGGTGTCAGCGAGGTACACGGCCCGTCCGGCGAGCGGATCGGCCCCGCCCTGCCCACCTCGGCGAGCACGTCGCAGGTGTACGAGGTCCCGCTCGCCCGGGGCACCACCCTCTACGTCCGCTTCGGGGACTGGCCGGTGGCGGCGGCCCTCGCCGCGCTGGCGGCCTACTGCGCGGCGGAGGGCACCCGTGCGCTCAGGAGGCCTGCCGCAGCGCCGACGTCACCACGCGCTCGCACAGCTCGTGGGTGAGCAGCGCGTCCCGCGCGCTGAGCGTCCTGCCCGCCTCGACGGCCTGCAGGAACGCGTCCACGGCCTGCTCGATGCCGCGCTGGCGGGCGACCGGCACCCAGTCCCCGCGGCGCCGCACGGTCGGCTGGCCCTTGTGGTCGATGACCTCCGCGAGGTTGACGACCTGCCGCTTGGTTTCCTGCCCGGAGACCTCCAGGATCTCCTCGGTGGAACCCGACAGCCGGTTCATGATGCCGAGCGCGGTGAATCCGTCACCGGACATCTGGAGCACCACCTGGTGCATCAGTCCCTCGCGCACCACGGCTCGCACGTCGAGGTGGTCGGCCTCGCCGGGCAGCAGGAAGCGCAGGGTGTCGACAACGTGGATGAAGTCGTCCAGCACGAGCGTGCGGGGGTCCTCGGGCAGCCCGACGCGGTTCTTCTGCATGAGGATCAGTTCGCGCGGGTGGTCGGCGCACTGCGCGTAGCCGGGCGCGAAGCGGCGGTTGAAGCCGACGGCGAGCGAGACGCCGCGTTCCTCCGCCAGTTCCACGAGCCGCGCCGAGTCCGCGAGCTCGTACGCGAGCGGCTTGTCCACGTACGTCGGCACGCCGGCCTCCAGCAGCCGCCCGACGATCTCGGGGTGGGCGGCCGTCGAGGCGTGGACGAAGGCCGCGTCGAGCCCTTCGGCGAGCAGCGCGTCGAGGTCGGTGTGCCGGCGTCCGGCCGGGACGTGGTGGATCGCGCCGACCCGTTCCAGCGTGGCGGGGGTACGGGTCTGCAGGTGCAGCTCGACTCCCGGGCGGGTGGTGAGGACGGGCAGGTACGCCTTCTGCGCGATGTCGCCGAGTCCGATGCAGCCGACCTTCACCGGGAGCCTCCTGGTTCGTTCCTTGTGGGACTCCGGCAGCTTAAGTCCTGCGGTCGACCGGGACTTAATCCCTGGTGGCGGGGGCCTGGTTAACCGAGGATGGCCCCTATGACCACCAGTTCCGGATCACATCGCAATGAGCCCTCCACCACCGCGGACGAGCGCGGCATGCTGGACGGCTGGCTCGACTACCACCGCGCGACCCTCGCCTGGAAGTGCGAGGGGCTCCAGGACGAGCAGCTCCGCCGCAGTCCGCTCGCACCCTCGGAACTGAGCTTGCTGGGCCTCGTACGGCACATGGCCGAGGTGGAGCGGTACTGGTTCCGGGAGATCATGCTCGGCGAGGACCTTCCCGAGCTGTACTGCACGAGCGAGGACCCGGACGGGGACTTCCACTTCACCGACAACGACACCTGGGCCGAGGTGGAGCAGGTGTGGCAGACGGAGGTCGAGCTGGCGCGCCAGGCCGCCGCGGGCCGTTCGCTGGACCTGCTGTCGGAGGCCGAGAGCCACCACCGGGGCGAGGTGTTCAGCCTGCGCTGGGTCTACACCCACATGATCGAGGAGTACGCGCGCCACAACGGGCACGCGGACCTGCTGCGCGAGCAGATCGACGGAGCCACCGGCGACTGAGGGCTGTCCCGTCACCCGTGCGGGGTCAATATGGCCCGCGGGTTTTCGCAACGTGGCCCTCGCAGAGCAGAGTTGCGCGAGTGCATCCAACCCGAACCACGACGAGGCTGCTGCTCGGAGTCGCCTGTGCCGTCTCGGCCGTCTCCGGCTGTGTGAACGTGAGCCCCGCCCCCGGGCAGCCGGGGGCGGCGGCCCCCTCCGCGGGGCTGCTGCCGCACCACGAGCTGAGCGGCGGGCCGGGAGCCGCCCCGGGGGTCGTGCAGGCACCTGCTCTGGAGGCGCTGAAGACGGCTCCGGAGAAGCAGGCGCGGCCCACGGCTCCCGCCCCCGCCGGACGGTCCGCCGAGCGCACCGCGCAGGGCGCCACCGCCGGGCCCCTGGAGGCCGCACCGCCGGTGCCGGAGATCCCGGAGCCCGGGGGCCGGCCGGACCGGCTGCGGGCCGTCAGGGCGGCGGCCGCCCGCACGGCCCGCAGCCCGACGCCGCGGTGGAGCGCGAGCTGGTGCGGGAGCTTCCGGTACGGGCCGCCGACGTGTGCGCGCTGGGCCGGCGGCACGCGCGGTGGCAACCGGACAGCCCGGAGGCCCGCATCTGCGCGGGCGTCCGCGAGGACTGATCCGCTGACGGGGACCGGACCGATCCGCTCACGGGGGCCGGCCGGATCACGGGGACTGCTCGGGGAACGGCCGGGGACCCCCGCCCGGTTCCGCCGCGAGCCGCCGCTCCAGCCGGGCGATGGCGGCCCGTACGCCGTTCCCGTACCCGTCGTCGGGCAGCGCGCCGGTGGCGGCGCGGGCCCGCGCCAGGTGGACCCGGGCCGCCTCCGGCCGCTGGAGCTTCACGTAGTCGGCGGCCAGGCTGAGGTGCAGGGACGGGTAAAACACCCGCATCGCCGGATGCGGCTCCCCCGGTGCGGACGGCTCGTCCCGGAGCGCCTCGGCGGCGGTGAGGGCCCTCAGGTCCCAGGCCAGTTCGTCGGCGGGGTCGTCCTGGGCGTCGGCCATGTAGTGGGCGAGCGTGCACCGGTGCAGGGAGTCACCCTCCTCACCGATCTCGGACCAGATCACGCCGAGCCGGTTGCGGGCTTCCTCGCGGTCCCCGGCGTGCAGCAGGATGACCGCCTGGCCGATCCTGGTCATGACCGCGTCCTCCGACGCCTCCTGCTGCTGCTCCGTCACGGCGGCCTCCGGCTTGCTCTGCGCCAGACCTGCTCCGGTCTGATCGTCAAGAAGCTAGCCGGAGGTACGGGCATTGACGCCGAGGCGCGGTGGGCCGTCAGCCGAGGTCCGGGATCCGCCAGTCGATCGGCTCATGGCCCTGGGCGGCGATGGCCTCGTTGATCTGCGTGAAGGGCCGGGAACCGAAGAACTTCTTGGCCGACAGCGGGGAGGGGTGCGCACCCTTGACGATCACGTGCCGCTCTTCGTCGATCAACGGGATCTTCTTCTGGGCGTAGGCGCCCCACAGCACGAAGACGGCGGGGTCGGGACGCTCGGACACGGAGCGGATCACCGCGTCGGTGAACTTCTCCCAGCCCTTGCCCTTGTGCGAGTTGGGCTCGGCCTCACGGACGGTGAGCACCGCGTTGAGCAGCAGGACGCCCTGGCGGGCCCACGGCATGAGGTACCCGTTGTCCGGGACGGGCAGGCCCAGCTCCTCCTTCATCTCCTTGTAGATGTTGCGGAGCGAGGGCGGGGTCTTGACCCCGGGCTGGACGGAGAAGCACAGGCCGTGGCCCTGCCCGGCGCCGTGGTACGGGTCCTGGCCGAGGACCAGCACCTTCACCCGGTCGAACGGGGTGGCCTCCAGGGCCGCGAAGACCTGCTCGTGGGGCGGGTAGACCGGCCCGTTCGCCCGCTCCTTCTCGACGAACTCCGCGAGTTCCTTGAAGTAGGGCTGGTCCAGCTCCCCGCCGAGGACGGGGAGCCAGGACTCGGGCAGCATCTGGGTCACGGCGACAACCTCCGGTACAAGTTCGGTTCAACTGCTCTGAACCTACCGGGGGCCACTGACAACGCCTCAGCCGCCCGCTCCGCTGAAGCGGCTACCAGCTGGTCTTGCGGTAGAACTCCCACATCTGCATGACGGTCTGCGGGTCCAGCGCCCGCTCGGCGCCCGCGATGTCGTCGCGTGCGGCTACGTACAGCTTGCCCTGCCACAGGGGCAGCAGCCGGACGTCTTCGGAGAAGATCTGCTGCGCCCGCTCGAACTCGTGGACGCCGGCCGAGCGGTCGCCCTCGCGGCGCGTCTTCGGCAGCAGGTCGGTCAGGATCTCGGCCGGCTCGTACGGGGTGCCGACCGCGTTCTCCTTGCCGACGAACGGCGCGATGAAGTTGTCCGGGTCCGGGAAGTCGGGGAACCAGCCGCGGCCGAAGACCGGGTACTCCTGGCTCTTGTAGCCCTCCTGGAAGGCCTTCCAGGGCTGGCTGCGCAGGGTGATCCTGAAGAGCCCGCTCTCGTCCAGCTGGCGCTTGAGCTCGGTGAACTCGTCAGCGGTGGAGGAGCCGTACCGGTCCGTGGTGTACCAGAAGGTCAGATCGACCGGCGTGGGGATCCCGGCGTCCTTGAGGATCTTCTGGGCCTTCTTGACGTCCGCGTGGCCGTACTTGTCGTAGAAGGGCGTCTTGTGGCCGACGACCCCCTTGGGAACCATCGAGTACAGCGGCTCGGCGGTGCCCTGGTACACCTTGGAGACGAGCACGCCGCGGTCGACGAGCTGGGCGATGGCCTGGCGGACCGGGAGCTTGGAGACCGCCGGGTCCTTCGGGTTGAAGACGAGGTAGCGGATCTCGGCGCCGACGTTCTCGACGACCTGGACGCCCGCCGTGTGCGACTCGGGGGTCTGCAGGTCCCTGACCTCCGGGGCCGACAGGCCTCGGTAGGTGGCGTCGATCTCCTTGGCCTTGAGGGCGGCGACCATCTTCGTGGAATCCGCGAAGTAGCGGATGGTCACCCCGTTGTTACGGCGGTTGGCGAAGCCCGTGTAGCTCTCGTTGCGGCCGAGGACGGCCTCGGCGCTCTCCTTGTACGAGTCGAGCACGTACGGGCCGGAACCGGTGACCTTGCCGTCCTCGCGCACCTTGTCGGCCGGGTATTCCTTGGGCGCGACCAGCGAGGCCGCGGGCGAGCCGAGGACGAGGGGGAAGGTGGCGTCGGGGGTCGTCAGGTGGAAGACGACGGTCAGGGCGTCCGGGGTCTCGATCTTGTCGAGGCTGCCGAAGAGGTCCTTGGGGCCGACCTTGGAGCCGATGGTCCGGATCCGGTCCAGGGAGTGCTTGACCGCCTTGGCGTCGAGCGGCTCCCCGTTGGAGAACTTCAGGCCCTTGCGCAGGGTGCACCGGTACGACTCGTTCGCCGCGTCCGTGAACTCGCAGCTCTGGGCGGCGTCCGGCTGGGGCTTGGTGGAGCCCGTGGGGAAGGCCAGCAGAGTCTGGTAGACGTTCCGGTACAGCTCCCAGGAGCCGTCCCATGCCGCCGCGGGATCGAGGGTGCTCGGTGCGCTCGTCGTGCCGACGACGATCCTCTTCGCGTCGTCGGCGCTGTCATCCGAAAGCAGGCCGCAACCGGCGAGCAGGGATATGGACGCAAGGGCCGCAGTGATCTGCAGGCATCTGGTCCGGTTGAACACGTGCACGCTCCTCGATCAGCCAGGGGTGCGGCAGACCCTACCGCAGTGCCCCACAAATCCAATGGGTTGGTTTCGTGGGGCACTTGACCGGTTCCGTGCCCATTCGGTATGCATTTACCTCCCTTTTGGAGGCAAATCCGTCCGATTATCGATCAGTGCACACCGGCATTGAGGAACATTCCACCGTCGACGACGAGAGTTTGCCCCGTGATCCATTCCGCTTGTGCAGATGTAAGAAATGCGGCGGCCCCTCCGATGTCCTCGGGGGTCCCGAGCCGGCCGAGCGGATAGGCGGCCGAGGCCTCCTGCTCCCGGCCCTCGTAGAGCGCCTGCGCGAACTTCGTCTTGACCACCGCGGGGGCGATCGCGTTGACCCGGACCCGGGGCGCCATCTCGTGGGCGAGCTGGAGCGTGAGGTTGACCATGGCGGCCTTGCTCATCCCGTACGCGCCGATGAAGGGCGAGGCGGAGACCCCGGCGATGGAGGCGATGTTCACGATCGCCCCGCCGTTGTCCTTCTGCCAGGCGTGCCAGGTCCGCTGGGCGAAGCCGAGCGCCGAGATCACATTGGTCTCGAAGACCTTGCGCGCGACCCCGAGGTCCAGGTCCGCGATCGGACCGAAAACCGGATTGGTGCCGGCGTTGTTGACCAGGAAGTCCACGCGGCCGAAGGCCTCCATCGTGCGCTCGACGGCGACGGCCTGGTGGGCCTCGTCGTGCGCCTTTCCGGCCACCCCGATCACACGGTCGGCGCCGAGCCGCTCCACGGCCTCCTTGAGGGCCTCCTCGTTGCGCCCGGTGATGCAGACCCGGTCGCCGCGCGCGACGAGCGCCTCGGCGATGCCGTAGCCGATGCCGCGGCTCGCCCCGGTGATCAGCGCGACCTTGCCGCTGTCGATGCCGTTGTACGTCATGGCGTACGTCCTGCCTCTCGTGGTCTCGTCAGTTGAGCGGGCCGCCGGCCACGTACATGACCTGGCCGGAGACGAAGCCGGCGGCCTCGCCCGTGAAGAAGGCGATGGCGTTGGCGATGTCGTCCGGGCGCCCGACGCGCTGGACGGGGATCTGGGTGGCGGCGGCCGCCTGGAAGTCCTCGAAGCCCATGCCGACGCGGGCGGCCGTCTGGGCGGTCATCTCGGTGACGATGAAGCCGGGGGCGACGGCGTTGGCGGTGACGCCGAACTTGCCGAGCTCGATGGCCAGGGTCTTGGTGAAGCCCTGCAGACCGGCCTTGGCGGCGGAGTAGTTGACCTGGCCGCGGTTGCCGAGCGCCGAGCTGCTGGAGAGGTTCACGATGCGGCCGAACTTGGCCTCCACCATGTACTTCTGACAGGCCTTCGACATCAGGAACGCGCCGCGCAGGTGGACGTTCATGACCGTGTCCCAGTCGGTCTCGCTCATCTTGAAGAGCAGGTTGTCGCGCAGCACGCCCGCGTTGTTGACCAGGATGGTCGGGACGCCGAGCTCGCTCGCGACGCGCGCCACGGCCGCCTCCACCTGCGCGCCGTCGGAGACGTCGCAGCCGACCGCCAGGGCCTTGCCGCCGGCCGCCGTGATCGCCTCCACGGTGTCCTTGCAGGCCGCCTCGTCAAGGTCGAGTACGGCGACGGCCCGGCCCTCGGCGGCCAGGCGTACAGCGGTGGCCGCGCCGATGCCCCGGGCCCCTCCGGTCACGATCGCGACGCGCTGCTCGGTGGTGGACATGCTGGATCTCCTCGCCCTTGAGAGACGGCCGCCCTGAGGTGAGCAACCGCTTAGTAGCTTCAGCTGAGGAGACGCTAGGAGCCATGACACTCCGTGTCAACGGGGGCACTTCCCGCCCGGCGGCGTGGGAGGCACCATCCGGCCCCGCCGGCGCCCGAGGCGCACTTCGAACCCCGCCGGCGTTCGAGGCGCGGGGCCGGGGGCGGAGCCCCGCGCCGGTGCCGGGGCGGAGCCCCCGCACCGGCGCGGCACCCGGACTGCCGACGGGGCCCGGGTCAGCGGACCAGCAGGTCCAGCAACCGCTCCGCCTCGGCAGCGGGATCGGCCGTCAGGCCGGTGTGCACCGGTCCCGGCTGCACCACCGTGCTCCTCGGCGCGATCAGCCACCGGAACCGCCGCCCCGCGTCGTCACCGGCCGCCTGACCGGCGGCCTCGCCGCCCGCACACACACCCTCCACCCCGCGCAGCGCGGCCCGTACCCCGGCCACGTCGGCCCCGGGATCCAGCGCGAGGAGCTTCGCCTCGTCGAGATGGGTGTGCGCCGCCACGTACGAGCGCGCCCGGCAGTAGACGATCACGCCTGCGTTGAAACACTCGCCGCGCTCCATCCGGGGCACCACACGCACCAGCGCGTACTCGAACACGTCCCGCTTGGTCACTCGCCGTCGCTCTTCTTCTTGGTCTTGTGGGGCCATTCCGTCAGGTGCTCGGTGAGCCAGCCCGGCGGCTTCTGCGGAGCCTTCACCTCCGCCTCCATCGAGATCCTCTCGTGGATCGTGGCCGCGCGCGGCAGCAGCGCGTCCACGTAGGCGCGGCGCAGCGCGTCGGTGGAGTCGAAGCCGGGCTCGTCGACCAGCCACTCGTCCGGCACGTCGGCGGCGACCTCGGTGAGCAGCTCCTCGGTGACCAGCGGTGCGAGTGCGGCAGCGGCGGCCGCGACGTCCGGTCCCACGGGGGCCAGCACGTGGTCGGAGGCGTTGTACGGCTTCGCGGCGGCGGCCTCGGCGGTGGGCCAGTTGTGGTGCCAGATCATGGTGGCGCCGTGGTCGATGAGCCACAGGTCCCCGTGCCAGACCAGCATGTTCGGGTTGCGCCAGGACCGGTCGACGTTGTTGATCAGGGCGTCGAACCAGACCACGCGCCCCGCCTCGACCGGGTCCACCTGGTAGGCGAGCGGGTCGAAGCCGATCGACCCGGGCAGGTAGTCCATGCCGAGGTTGAGCCCGCCGCTGGCCTTGAGCAGCTCCTGGACCTCCTGGTCGGGCTCGCCGAGCCCGATGACGGGGTCGAGCTGCATCTGCACCAGCCGCGGGACCCGCAGGCCCATCCGCTGGGCGAGGCGCCCGCAGATGACTTCGGCGACCAGGGTCTTGCGGCCCTGGCCGGCTCCGGTGAATTTCATGACGTAGGTACCGAGATCGTCGGCCTCGACGATTCCCGGGAGCGAGCCGCCCTCACGCAGGGGCGTGACGTAACGGGTCGCGATCACTTCGGACAGCATCCGCCCAGGTTACGGCGGTCAGGGTGCGGGAGCCCACTGATCGAGCAGCGCTTCGGTGGTGGTGATGGCGGCGACCAGCGAGAGGGAGTTGCGGATCACCTCGGCGGTGCAGGATGCGGGCACCCCGGCGATGGCGTCGGCCGGGACCACGACCTGGTAGCCGAGGTTCACGGCGTCGAAGACGGTGTTCGGGATGGCGATGTTGGAGGAGACGCCGGTGACGACGAGGGTCCGGACGCCGAGGTTGCGCAGCAGGGCGTCCAGGTCGGTGCCGGCCATCGGGGAGAGCCCGTGCAGCCGGCGGACCACCAGGTCCTGCCCGGCCACGACGATGGGGGCCGCGACCTCCACCGCCCGGCTTCCGGAGAGCTGGCGCACGGGCAGCTTCCCGGCGGCGCGGAACAGCCGCGCGTTGGTGTTCGCCCCGCGCCCGTCGGGCCGCCGCTCGGCGACCGCGTGCAGCACTTGTACGCCGGCCCCGCGCGCGGCGTCGGCCAGCGCGGCCACCCGTCCTAGCATCCCGGAGTCCCGGGCCTCCTTCGCGAGCTCGGGCAGGGCGCTCTCGTCGCCGACGACGCCGTTCTGGCATTCGACGGTGAGCAGTGCGGTGGTGGCGGGATCGAGATCCGGCATGGCTCCCCCTGGCGTGACGGCCGTCGACCCCGCATGATTCCTGACACACAGTCAGATGTGAAGGGGTGCGGGACGGATGGACGAGACACGCGTGGACGGGACCCAGCGGCGAGGGCGCCGCATCATGATGAGCGACGAGGAGGTGGACGCCTTCCTGCGCGAGCAGCGGACCTGCCGGGTGGCCACGGTCTCCCCGGACGGGCGCCCGCACGTGGGGGCCCTGTGGTTCGCCTGGGACGGCACCTCGCTGTGGCTGTACTCGATCACGCGCAGCCGGCGCTGGTCCGACCTGCGCAAGGACCCGCGGATCTCGGTGGTCGTGGACTCCGGCGAGTCCTACGACGAGCTGCGCGGAGTGGAGCTGTCCGGCAGCGCCGTCTTCGTCGGCGAGGCACCGCGCACCGGCGAACCGTGCCCGGAACTGGCGGAGGCCGAGCGGATCTTCCCGGTCAAGAATTTCGGCATCGAGGAGATGCCGCACGACGGGCGGCACGCCTGGATCCGACTGACCCCGGAGTCGGTCGTCTCGTGGGACTTCCGCAAGCTCTAGACCCTCCGGCACCAGGGGGTCAGAGCGCTGCGGCAGCCTGCCGCAGCGCCTCGGCGGCGGCCCGGATGGAGGGCCTGCGGTCGGCGTCCGCGCGCCACACGGCGTACACGTGGCGGCGTACGGAGTCGCAGACGGCCAGCAGCCGGACGCCGGGCGGCACGGGGCCGCGACCCAGCTTCGGCGCCACGCAGACCCCGAGCCCCGCCTCCACGAAGGCCAGCTGGGTGTGGTGTTCCTCGGCGATGTGGGCGATGCGCGGCTCGATTCCCGTACCGCGGAGGGTGAAGACCAGCCACTCGTGGCAGAACTGCCCCTCGTTCCAGGAGATCCAGTCGTCGTCGGCGAACTCGGCGAGGGAGACCTCGGTCCGGTCGGCCAGCCGGTGGCCGGCCGGGACCGCGATGTCGACGGAGTCGTCCAGCAGGTGCGTCCGGGTGAGTTCGGCGGGCACCGGCATCCGCTTGTTGTGCCAGTCGATGGCCAGCGCCAGGTCGAGGTCCCCGCGCACGACGGCGGCCATGCTCTCCTCGGGCTCCTGCTCGCGCACCAGCGGCCGCAGTTCCGGATGGCCGTCGCGCAGGGCGGACAGCGCTTGCGGGAGCAGCCCGCGCATCGCGGTCGGAAAGGCCCCGATGCGCAACTCGCCGACGGCGCAGCCCCGCTGGGCCTCCACATCGGCCTGGGCGAGCTCCACCTGGGAGATGATCCGGGCCGCGTGATCGGCGAGCAGCCGCCCTGCGTCGGTGAGCCGGACCCCGCGCCCGTTCTTGGCCAGCAGCG
The DNA here is from genome assembly GCF_040652395.1 of Streptomyces sp. NPDC048269. NCBI lineage: Bacteria > Bacillati > Actinomycetota > Actinomycetes > Kitasatosporales > Streptomycetaceae > Streptomyces > Streptomyces sp. NPDC048269. The sequence goes on along the minus strand of NZ_JBEZLW010000034.1, from coordinate 26,487 downwards.
GCTGGCCGACCTCGCGCTCCAGCTTGGCCATCTGCTGGGACACGGCGGAGGTGGTGACGTGGAGTCCGTCGGCCGCGCCGCTGACCGAGCCGTGGCGGGCGAGGGCGTCGAGGGTGCGCAGGCGCTCCAGGTTCAACATGTAAGGGATGCTACGCCGTCCCTCCGAGAAAATCTCGCTTGTTCTACGAAGTTGGGGGGCGCACAGTAAGGGCCATGAGCGCACCCACGGCCCCCCGCCCGACCCTCGCAGCCCCCTCTCCGTCCGCCGCGAGCACCCGGCGGGGCGCCCTCCTGGACTGGCGCGTCCGCTTCGCGATCCTCTCGGTCGTCTGGGGCTTCAGCTTCCTGCTGATCAAGGTGGGCACGGAGGCGTACGCGCCCTTCCAGGTGGCCATGGGCCGGGTCCTGTTCGGCGCGCTCGCCCTCCTCGCCGTGCTGCTGGTCCGCCGCGAGCCGCTGCCGCGGGGACTGCGCACCTGGGGCCACCTCGGCGTGGCGGCGCTCCTGCTCAACACCGCCCCGTTCTCCCTCTTCGCCTACGCAGAGCTGAGCATCCCCTCCAGCCTGGCCGGCATCTGCAACGCCACGTCCCCGCTGTGGGGGATGGCGCTCGCCCTGGTCGCCCTGTCGGAGGACCGCCCGACGCGCCGCCGCGTCGCGGGTCTGGGCCTGGGCTTCCTCGGCGTCCTCACCGTCCTCGGTGCCTGGCAGGGCTTCTCCGGGGTCGACGCCAAGGGCACCGCGTTCGCCCTGCTGGCCTCGCTCTGCTACCCCATCGGCTGGATCTACGTCCGCCGCACGCTGGCCGGGTCCCCCGGCTCCCCGGTCGCCCTGACCGCCGCCCAGCTCCTGTTCTCCACCGTCCAGCTCGCCCTGGTCAGCGCCCTGTTCACGGCCGCCCCTACGTCCTTCCCCCTCTGGCCGACCCTGTCGGTGATCGCCCTGGGCGCCCTCGGCACGGGCATGGCCCTCCAGATGCAGTACGGCCTGGTCTCGGAGGTCGGCCCGACCACCGCCCAGATGGTCACGTACTTCATCCCCGTCATCGCCACCACGGCGGGCGTCCTGGTCCTCGGCGAACAGCTCCACTGGAACACCCCGGTCGGCGCCGCCGTCGTCCTGGCGGGCGCCGCCCTCACCCAGACCCGCCCCGGGGCCCGGCGGCCGGCCTGACCCCTGATACCGTCCCGGCGATCACCACACCGCCCGGGGGCATCTCTTGAGCTTGGCCACAGTCCTTCTGACCGCCGGTCCCACCGCCCTCGTCGGCGGCGGCTGGGTCGCACTGGACATCCGCGGATCGGCCGCTCGGCTGGCCCGCCGGGCGGAGGCCGACGCGGAACTGCGCAGGCACTCCCAGGGTGACCTCGGCCCGGCGACGAGGACCATTACGGCCGGGCTGTACCGCTACATGGCCACATTCATGGCCCTGGGCGGAGTCGTCCTCACCCTGGTTGGCCTCCTCGAACTCCTCTGACCTCCGGCCGTGGGCCCGGCTCCGGCCCCGCCGTCAGACGGAGCGGCCGCCCCCCGCCGGGCGGACCGCCGCGGCGACGCTGTCGGCCAGGGCCGGGACGTCGGCCACCGCCAGCTGGGAGACCGTCAGCCGGACGCCCGGCCCCGACTCCACGCGGAACCGGGCGCCGGCGGTCACCGCCCAGCCCGCCGCCAGCAGCCTCGTCACCACGGCCGTCTCGTCGGCCACCGGCACCCACACGTTCATCCCGCTCCGCCCGTGCGCCCGTACGCCCCGCTCGCGCAGCGCCGCGACCAGCGCGTCCCGCCGCTCCCCGTACGAGCGGGCCACCGCGGCCCGGTCCACCGCGCCCGAGGTCCACAGGTCGACCACCGCGTACTGCAGCAGCCTGCTCACCCACCCGGGGCCCAGCCGCTGCCGCCCTCGTACCCGGTCCAGCGTCACCGCGTCCCCGGTCAGCACCGCCAGCCGCAGGTCCGGCCCGTACGCCTTCGCCGTGGACCGCACCAGTGCCCAGTGCCGGGTGATCCCGCCCAGCGGGCGCAGCGGCAGGTCCACGATCCCGTGCCCGTGGTCGTCGTCGATCACCAGCACCCCCGGGTGGCCCGCGAGCAGCGCCCGCAGCTCCCCGGCCCGCGCCGCGCTCACCGCGGCCCCGGTCGGGTTCTGCGCCCGCGAGGTCACCACCAGCGCCCGTGCCCCGGCCTCCAGGGCCCGCGCCACCGCCTCGGTCCGCGGCCCCTCGTCGTCCACCGCCACGGGCAGTACCCGCAGGCCCAGCGCCGGCATCAGGTCCAGCACGCTCCCCCAGCCCGGGTCCTCGACCGCGACCGCGTCCCCGGGGCGCAGGTGCGCGGCCAGTACCCGCTCGATCCCGTCCAGCGCGCCCGAAGTCACCGCGATGGGTCCGGCCGGCACCCCGTCCCCGTCGAGGTCGGCCCGGGCCAGCCGGGCCAGTTCCGGATCGACCGGGTCCTGCCCGTAGAGGGGCGGCGCCTGCGCGTACCGCCGGGCCGCCGCCACCAGCGCCCCGTCCAGCGCCGGGAGCAGCGACACGTCCGGATTGCCCTCCGTGATGTCCCGTACGCCCGCCGGCACCGCCATCCGCAGAGCGTCCCGCGGCGCGCTCGACGGTCGGGCGCGCACCCGGCTGCCGCGCCGCCCGTCGGTCTCGATGACACCGCGCTCGCGCAGCGACCGGTAGGCGGCCGCCACCGTGTTGGGGTTGACCCCCAGCTCGGCCGCCAGCTCGCGCATCGGTGGCAGCAGCGCCCCCGGTGCGAGCGCACCCGTTCCCACACCCGCTTCGACACTGGCCGCGATGTCCGATGCGCGGCGCCCAACGATCCGATAGTCTCCTAGCACAAAGAACATTATGCACTAGTACAACGGAGTTCGCATTATGACCGCCACGCCCGCCACGGAAGCGCCCGCACAGTCCGAGCCGCCCACCTCGTCCGACGCGTACGAGCCCACCGACCGCACGGTGCCGACCCGCTCCCGCGACCGGGCGCGCTACGACCGCGAGACCGTGCACTCGATACTCGACCAGGCCTACATCTGCCACCTCGGCTTCGTCCGCGACGGCGCCCCGGTGGTGCTGCCGACGCTGTTCGGCCGGGTCGGCGAGGCGCTCTACATCCACGGCTCCACGGGTTCGCGGCCGCTGCTCGCGGCGGGCAAGGCCGACCCGGGACTGCCGGTGTGCGTGACCGTGACCCACGTCGACGGCCTGGTGCTGGCCCGCTCGGCCTTCCACCACTCGCTCAACTACCGCTCGGTGGTCGTACACGGCACGGCCTACCAGGTCACGGACGAGGAGGAGTGCCGGGTGGCCCTCGATGCCCTCGTCGACCACGTGGTCCCGGGCCGCTCCGCCGACTCGCGGCCGGCCAACGCCAAGGAGCTCGCCGCCACGGCGGTGATCCGCCTGGACCTGACCGAGGTGTCCGCGAAGATCCGTACCGGCGGACCGAACGACGACGCCGAGGACATGGGACTGCCCTACTGGGCGGGCGTGGTACCGGTCGCCCCGGCGTACGGGACGCCGGTCCCGGCGGCCGACCTGGCCCCCGGGACCGCCACCCCGGACTACCTCGCGGCGCTCTGACCCGACACTTCGGGGGCTCGGACGGGCCGCACCACCGGCCCGTCCGCAGACCCGTCCGCAGACCCGCCCGCGTGCGCATCCGCCGGCCCGCCCGCATGCCCGTCCGCCGGCCCGTCCCCAGGGCGCCGCGCCTCCGCGGCGATCAGGGCGCCCACGGCTGCCAGCAGCAGTGCGGTGCCCAGCACCACGGCCCCGGTCAGCCGCTCCCCCAGCACCAGTACGGCGATCACCGCCGCGCTCACCGGCTCGATCAGCATGATCACCGACACGGTGGCGGCCCGCACGGCGGCGGCCCCGGTGAAGTAGAGCGCGTACGCCAGCGCCGTCGGCACGGTCGCGACGTACAGCAGCAGCCAGAGCACCCGCCCGAGTTCGGCGGTGTGGGGCAGCAGTCCCTCCACCACTGCGAACGGCAGCAGGCACACCGTGCCCACCGCGACCGACCAGGCGGTGGTCACGAGCGGATCCCCGCCCGCCCCGCGCCGCCCGAGCCAGCGGGCCCGCAGGGTCATCCCCGCGTACCCGGCGGCCGACAGCAGCGCCCAGCCGACGCCCAGCGGGCGCACCTCGCCGCCCCCGCTGCCCAGCACCAGGACGGCGAGCCCGGCCAGCGCCCCGGTGACGGCGGCCACGCCGCCCTTGCCGAGCCGCTCGCCCATCCAGTACCGCGCCCCGAGCGCGATCAGCACGGGCCCGGCGCCGAGGGTGACGACGGTGCCGACCGCGAGGCCGGTCTCGCGCACGGCGGCGAAGTAGGCGGCTTGGAACAGCGTGAACAGCAACCCTGTCGCGATCAGCGAGCCGGCGGACGGCCGCACCCGCCCGATCCCGGGCCCGGGGCGGCGGGGCCGGCGTACGGCGAGCACCCCCAGCAGCACCGCGAGCCCGCCCGCGCACCGCCAGAACGACAGGGCGAGCGGACCGAGGTCACTGGCGAGGAAGAGAAGGGAGGCAGCCGCCCCGGCGGTGCCCCAGGCGGCTCCGGCGACGACGAGGTACAGCAGACTGCGCCCGGAAGCGGGCGAATGGTTCGACACGTGGTTCTCCGCGCATGCGTGAAGGACGAAGACAGCAGGTCATCTCTTCGCGGGCAGCGCTCACCCGCCCGGGAGCTCCCCGGGCAGGGGTAATTTCGAGGAGGTACCGCCCGCGCTAGGCGCGGGCGGGAGGCGGAAGCACGGTCGACGGCATGTGCGCCACCCTAGGCGCTCGTGGTCTCTCGGTCCACCACGACCGGATCGACCCCGGTCGGGAGGGTGGACGGAGCGGCGGACGGGGCAGGCCGCGAGGACTGCGCGATGAACGCGCCGCCCAGCACCAGCCCGCCGCCGACGATCTGCCAGGTGGAGAGGTGCTCGCCGAGCAGGATCCAGGCCAGCACGGTGGCGACGACCGCCTCCAGGAAGGCCACCACGCCCGCGATCTGCGGTGAGAGCCTGCGTACGGAGACCACGCCGGTCAGGTACGCGAAGACGGTCGCGATCAGCACCACCCAGCCGAGCAGCACCGGCGCGGGGACCATCGTGTCGCCCATGGCCGCCTCCCCGCCCAGCACCTGCCAGTCGATCTCCCACGGCCGGGCGATCACCGTCATCACGAGGGCGCCGACGAGCATGCCGTACGCGATCACCCCGAGCGGGTCGGGGGCGTCGTCCCCGTCCGCGCCCTGGTCGGCGAAGACGAAGTAGAAGGCCTGGCACAGGGCCGCGCAGAGGCCGAACAGCACGCCGAGCACATCGAGCCGCAGCCCGGCCCAGATCTCGACCACGCAGGCGAGGCCCACGACGGCCACGGCCGCTCCGGCGGCGGCGCCCCGCGTCACGGGCTTGCGCTGCACGAAGCGGATGTAGCCGAGCAGCAGCGCCGGACCGAGGTACTCCAGCAGCAGGGCCACGCCGACCGGAATCCGGGACAGGGAGGCGAAGTAGAAGGCCTGGACACCGGCGACGGCGACCAGCCCGAAGCCCGCCAGCAGCGCGGGCCTGCGCAGGACGAGGGCACGGTGGCGCCAGGCCAGCGGGGACAGCACGAGCGCTGCCCCGGCCACCCTGAGCCAGACCATGTGGAGGGGGTCCAGACCCGCCTCGATCAGCGGCTTCGCCGCCACTCCGGAACCACCGAACGCGATCGCCGAGACGAGGGCGAGGCCCAGTCCGGCGTTTTTCCCTGACGCTTGCATCGGGCCATCATGGCAGGGCTCGTCAGGAGCGTCACGGGCAAGACACCTGTTGAGACACAGACGATACGACGACCCGTCCACCCCTCCAATATCTGACAGGTCGTCAGTATTGAATGTTCCGCCCGCCGGGGCTACGTTCCGCCGCACGTACCCGACGAGAAGGGGTGGTCGCATGGCCGAAGTCACCGCGGAATCACGCATCGAGGCGTCCGCCGCGAAGCTCTGGTCCCAGCTGACGGACTGGGACGCGTACGGCCAGTGGAGCATGACCCACACCAACTTCCCGAAGGGCGGTCCGGAGACCCTCGCGGTCGGCGCCACCTTCGCCGAGAACATGAAGATGATGGGTTTCCCGGCCGAGGTCGTCTGGACCGTCTCCGAGCTGGAGGACGAGCACCTCTTCGCCATCACCGGCAAGGGCCCGATGGGCGTGGCCGTCCTCACCCGGTACACCCTGACCCCCGACGGCGCGGCCACCACCGTCCGCATCGACGGCGAGTTCACGGGGGCCGCCGTCTCCCTGATGGCGGGCAAGCTCAAGGACTCGGCCACCGCCGCGCTGAACGAGTCGCTGCGCAAGCTGGCCGGCCTGGTCGCCTGACCCACCCGAGCCGCCCGAACCGGCGGACCGGCGGACCGCCAGACCCACCTGACCCGCTCGATCCGCCCGAACCGGCGGACCCACCCGACCCACCCGACCCACCTGACCCACTCGATCCGCCGACCCCCGAGACGTCCACGCACACGACGGCGCGCCCCGCGAAAGTCCCGCGGGGCGCGCCGTTCCGGTCGTCCGGGGCCGAAGGGCGAGTGTCAGTGCTCGTCGGCCAGGATGAGGTAGAGCTTCTTGCGGGCGTCGTTGATGACCGCGACGGCCTTGTTCCGCTGCTCGGGCGTGCCCGTCTTCCAGACCTGGCCGAAGGCCTCCATCAGGCCGAAGCCGGCCGTCCGGATCTCGCTCATCGCCTCGAAGTCGAAGCCGCGACCGGCATCCGCCCAGGGGGCGTCCGGGCCCGACTCGGCCTCGGCGCGACCGGCTTCGGTGAGCGTGAACAGCTTCTTGCCGCCCTCGCTCTCGCTGGTGATGAGCCCCTCGTCCTCGAGCAGCTGCAGGGTCGGGTAGACCGAGCCCGGGCTGGGCTTCCAGGCCCCGCCGCTGCGCTCGCCGATCTCCTGGATCATCTCGTAGCCGTGCATCGGCCGGTCGGCGAGCAGCGCCAGGATCGAGGCGCGCACATCACCCCGCCGGGCCCGGCCTCGCGGTCCCCCGCGGCCGCCGCGCCCACCGAAGGGGCCGCCGCCGAAGGGCGGTCCGAAGGGGCCGAAGGCGGCGCGCCGCCCCTTGAACTCCTCCCGACGATCCGGCCCGCAGTGGCCGTGGCCCCGTCCGTGCTCATGTCCGTGGTCGTGTCCGTGTGAACGCATGGCTGCGCTCCTTTCGTCACTTCGTGATGTCGTATCGGTTGTCCGATGACTCCACTATCGATGATCCATCGCGACACGTCAACGATATATCGGAAACTTCCCGACGAACAGCTTCGAACAAGGCCAGTCACCCCCGATTGGCCTTTGTCGGTGATCAAGAAACCGCCCTACCGTCGGGGGATGCGCATCCGAATCGTCGACGCCTTCACCGACCGCCCCTTCCACGGGAACCCCGCCGGAGTCCTGCTCCTCGACACCGGGTTCCCCCCGGACGTCTGGCTCCAGCAGGTCGCTTCCGAGGTGAACCTCTCCGAGACCGCCTTCGCGCACCCCCTGCCGCCCGGCGGGGACGCCGACTGGGCACTGCGCTGGTTCACCCCGGCCGCCGAGGTCGACATGTGCGGCCACGCCACGCTCGCCACCGCCCACGTACTGGCGACGCAGGGCCTCGCCACGGGCCGGATCCGCTTCACCGCGCGCTGCGGCATCCTCACGGCCGAGACCGCCGAGGACGGGACGGTCACCATGGACTTCCCGACGTCCTCACTCACCCCGGTGCAGGCTCCGACCGCGGTCGACCACGCCCTCGGGGGCGCGCCGATCCTCTCCGTGCACGACACCGCAGCCCACATCGGAGACCTGCTGATCGAGCTCGCCGACGAGAAGACCGTCCGCGAACTGGAGCCGGACCACTCCGCCCTGCGCGCCTTCGCCAAGCGCGGGGTGATCGTCACCGCGCCCGCCGAGGATCCCTCTCTCGGGTACGACTTCGTCTCCCGCGGCTTCTTCCCGGCCTTCGGGATCGACGAGGACCCGGTCACCGGCAGCGCCCACACCGCGCTCGCACCGTTTTGGGCCGAGCGACTGGGCCGCACCGAGCTCACCGGCCTCCAGGGCGGCGCCCGCAAGGGCCTGGTACGGGTGACCCTCGCGGGCGAACGCACCCTGCTGAGCGGCCACGCGGTCACCGTCCTCGACGGGGAGCTCCTCACGGCCCCCTGACCGGGCCGCCCACGCCGCGGCGGGCCGGTCCCGGCCGCCCGTCACGGCGTCGGCAGCCAGCCCACCTTGCCCGCGAGCAGCGCGTACCCGCCGAAGGCCACGATGTCGAGCAGCGCGTGCGCGACCACGAGCGGTCCGACCCGGCCCCAGCGGCGATAGGCCAGCACGAACACGACGCCCATCACCACGTTGCCGATGAAGCCGCCGATTCCCTGGTAGAGGTGGTACGAGCCGCGCAGCAGCGAACTGGCCAGCAGCGCGGCAGTCGGCGACCACCCCAGCTGGCCGAGCCGGCGCAGCAGGTAGGCCAGCACGATGACCTCCTCCACCACGGAGTTCTGCACCGCGGAGAGGATCAGCACGGGGAACTTCCACCACACGTCGGGGAGCGCCTCCGGCACCACCGTGAGGTTGAATCCGCCGGCCCGCGCCGCGAGGTAGAAAACGAGCCCGGCGCTCCCGATCCCGGCGGCCACGAGAGCGCCCCGCCCCAGGTCCCACCCGGGCCGCGTGCGGTCGAAGCCCAGCACCCGCAGCCCCGGCACGCCCTCGCGGGTCAGCAGGTGGGCCACCAGCAGGACGGGCACCAGGGCGGTCCCGATGCCGAACAGCTGCCAGGCCAGGTCCAGCCAGGGCCGGCCGGGCGCGTAGGAGCCGTTGAGCGTGGCGGCCTGGTCCTTGAGGCCGCCCGGCTTGGTGAGCGAGCCGATGAAGCTGATCAGCGCCGAGACCCCGCTCGCGCCCAGCGACAGCGCCAGGACCAGCAGGGTCTCCGTGCGCAGGAGACCCCGCCGCCCGTCCTCGCGCAGCTCCACGACCACCGGCTCCGGCTCCGCCCGCACGCCCGACTCCCGTCCTACCGTCCCGTTCCGACCTCCCCATACTGCCCCTTCGGCCACGGAACGGGATCACCGGACTCAGCGCACGGCCGCGCCCGGAGCGCTCACCTCCCCCTCTCCCAGCCCCACGGGCCAGGTGTGCACGGGGTCGCCCTTGTGCATCAGCTCGCTGTAGCGCCGGGTGGTCGCGGCCAGCGCCTCGTCCCGCTCCAGCCCGGAGGCGAGCGCCCGGTGGTAGGTGTCCACCTGCCAGGTCGCCCCGTTCACCCGTCGCCGACAGCGCTCCTCGATGATGCCGAGATAGCGGTCCCGGTCCGCGGGCTCGATGCCCCACGCGTCCAGTCCGGCCGCCGCCATCGGCAGCAGCTCGTCCAGGACCAGCCGGACGGCGGGCACGCTCGCCAGCCCCCCGCCCCGGCCCCGGCGCGGCCAGCGCAGCCGCGCGTCGATCCCGTACCGGCAGGCCGCGTCGAAGTTGGCCTCCGCCTCGGCGAAGGGCAGCCGGGTCCACACCGGGCGCGGCTCGTCGGCGAGGGTGCGTACGAGTCCGTAGTAGAAGGCGGCGTTGGCGACGACGTCGGCGACCGTGGGGCCGGCCGGCAGCACCCGGTTCTCCACCCGCAGGTGCGGCACCCCGTCGGCGACCCCGTACACGGGCCGGTTCCACCGGTAGACGGTGCCGTTGTGCAGGACCAGTTCCTGCAGCCCCGGTATCCCGCCCTCGCCGAGCACGCGCAGGGGCTCCTCCTCGTCGCAGATCGGCAGCAGCGCGGGGAAGTAGCGGACGTTCTCCGCGAAGAGCTCGTACGCCGAGTCCACCCACCGCTCCCCGAACCAGGTGCGCGGCCGCACCCCCTGCGCCTGGAGCTCGGGCGGCCGGGTGTCGGTGGCCTGCGTGAACAGCGGCGGCCGGGATTCCCGCCACAGCTCACGCCCGAACAGGAAGGGGGAGTTGGCGCCGACTGCTATCTGAGCGGCCGCCACCGCCTGCGCCGCGTTCCACACGTCCGAGAACCGCGCCGGGGTCACCTGAAGGTGCAGCTGTACGGAGGTGCAGGCGGCCTCCGGGACGATCGACCCGGAGTTCCAGACCAGCCGCTCCACCCCGTCGATGTCGAGCGTGAAGTCCTCACCGCGCATCATCAGGATCTGCTCGTTCAGCAGCGAGTAGCGGTCGACCGCCGAGAGGTTGGCGGTGACCAGGTCCTCGCGGGAGATCGTCGGCAGAATACCGATCATGACCACACCGGCGTCGATCTCCGCGGCCTGCCGGTGGGCATAGCCCAGACCCGCGCCGAGTTCCTCGGCGAGCTGGTCGAATACCCGGCCGCCGAGCCGGTGCGGGAGGACGTTCACCTCCAGGTTGAACATTCCGAGTTCGGTCTGGAAATCAGGGCTCGCAATCCGCTCCAGTACCTGCGCATTCACCATTCTCGGCAAACCGTCGGCACCCGCGAGATTCAACTCGATCTCCAGCCCCATCATGTTCTTCGGACGATCGAACCTCTTCTCCGCCAGAAGCCGCTCCAGCCCCTCCAGGCACTCGTGAAGCTTCCTTCGATACCGCTGCCGATCGGACAGGTCGAATCCGCCTGCCACGACCTTCTCCCCCATCGAAGCGTCCCCTCCTCGAGTGGGCCTGGTCCCGTGCACCCAGGCACGCATGTACGGTCGATGATGCCCCGGCAGAGTGATCCATAACGCCGGGGGGCGTGCGTGGCGGGGAGCGCGCGCCGGTTTGGCCGACGGGCGCTACGGCACATTCACCTGGCAAGTTGCTTCCCGCAAATTCCGCATCGACTTTGCACGTTCCGGAAAACCGGTGCTTTTCAGCCGAGCCCCCGTCCGGTAACCTCCGAGGTCAGCGCGGCATGTCCGCGTGTATCCGACATGAATGCCACGTCAGCGGGACCGGTAAGCGCCTTGTCGGCAATAGCCGGGACAGCTAGCCGAAACACTGCGTGAACACATGTCGTATAAACTCCGCAAACGAGGCAGAGAGTTGGCGCGCGGCCATTGCCCCTCAGCCCCCCTCTGGCCCCAGAATGCGACAGCGCCGTCCGCACCGCACCTGCCCCCGTTCCACAGGTCTCCCAAGTGAGAGGCGACCCACCATGCCGCTGCATGTCCCTCCGGCTCCCGCGCCCGCCGTCCGCTGCGTCCTCGCGGCTCTCGGCTCCCCCACCGCAGTCCACGAGGCGCACACTCCCGCCCTGCGCGCGATCCAGGGGCCGATGACCCCCGAACTCCCGCTTCCGGTGCACGTCCTCGACCGGCTGGACGGCTCGAACCCGGCGGCGGGCGGCAGGCCGCCCCGTACCCGCCTGACCGGCTGGCGGTTCCTGATCCGCAGCGGGGACCGGTACGTCGCGGCGGCCGACACCCGGCTGACACCGGACGGCTGGGCCTTCTCCCACTTCTTCGAGGGCCCCTACGTGGCAGCCACCGAACGCGCGCTGCGCCAGGCCGAGTCGCTCGCCACGGCGTACCAGCCCCGGCTGCTGTCCGTGCCGGAGCTGTACATGCTGACCCTGTGGCTGCACGGCGCCGTGGGCGCCGACGCGTCCGCCGGGCTGCCCGCCGGCGAGGATCTGCTGGTGCCGCTGGCCCCGGCCCCGCCCGGCATCGCCGCGTACCGGCCGCATCCGGTCTCCGAGCTGCTGCCCGTGATGACCCACCGGCTCACCCCGGCGACGGCGCCGGTCCCGCCCTCGCTGGCCGCACCCGCCGCCTGACCCGAGTGACCCATTCGGCCTAGCCCGGTCGGGCCACCGGCGAACCATCCGAAATGACGGGGGAGTTGGCCTGAACCGCCCGCACGAGTGATGCGTCATCAATCTATGAGGACAGCTGGCGGGAAATGCCTGCGAAGCGGCTGTCGTGGGGGAAGACTGATGACAAGCTCCCCGCGGGTGCGGGGATGACCCAGGGGGACGGCCATGAACCACGTATCGAGCCGTAGCACGCAGACCACACCGCAGCGAAAGAACGCATCCATGTGCCAGCACCAGCCAGCCTGCCCGTCAGCCGAATCCGCCGACCGGGAGGCCGCACTCCCGGTGGCCAACCACCCGGAACAGGGCTGGAGCCTGCTGTGCAACGGCGTCCTGCTCTTCGAGGACACCGGCGAGCTGCTGCCGGACGGCCAGATCATCGCCCCGCACCGCCCGCTCGCGGGGGCACAGGCGGCCTAGCCGACGGAGCGACCACACGGAGCGACGGCCGGGAACGACCGGGCGACGACGAAGGGGCCGGTCCGGGAGGGTTCTCCCGGACCGGCCCCTTGTCCGTGGCTCAGTGGTCGTACTCGTCCAGCGGCGGGCAGGAGCAGACCAGGTTACGGTCGCCGAAGGCGCCGTCGATCCGGCGCACCGGCGGCCAGTACTTCTCGGCGGCCGTGACGCCACCGGGGAAGACCGCCTCGTCACGGGTGTACGGGTGGTTCCACTCGCCGCCCAGCGCCGCCGCGGTGTGCGGGGAGTTGGCCAGCGGGTTGTCGTCCACCGGCCACTCGCCGGCCGCGACCCGCTCGATCTCGCCGCGGATGGCGATCATCGCGTCGCAGAAGCGGTCGATCTCGGCGAGGTCCTCGGATTCCGTCGGCTCGATCATCAGCGTGCCGGCGACCGGGAAGGACATCGTCGGCGCGTGGAAGCCGTAGTCGATCAGACGCTTGGCGATGTCGTCCACGCTCACGCCCGTCGCCTTCGACAGGGGGCGCAGGTCGATGATGCACTCGTGCGCGACCAGGTTGCCCGGCCCGGTGTAGAGCACCGGGTAGTGCGGCTCCAGGCGCTTGGCGATGTAGTTGGCGCCGAGCACCGCCACCTGGGTGGCGCGCTTGAGGCCCTCTCCGCCCATGAGCCGCACGTACGACCACGAGATCGGCAGGATGCCCGCCGAGCCCCACGGCGCGGCCGAGATCGGGCCGACGCCCGTCTCGGGACCGGCGGTCGGCTGCAGCGGGTGGTTCGGCAGGTACGGGGCCAGGTGCGCCCGGACGCCGACCGGGCCGACGCCCGGGCCGCCGCCGCCGTGCGGGATGCAGAAGGTCTTGTGCAGGTTCAGGTGCGAGACGTCGCCGCCGAAGTGACCCGGCTTGGCCAGGCCCACCAGGGCGTTGAGGTTGGCGCCGTCCACGTAGACCTGGCCGCCGGCCTCGTGCACCTGCGCGCAGATGTCGGCGACGTGCTCCTCGAACACACCGTGCGTGGAGGGGTACGTGATCATCAGAACGGCGAGCTCGTCGCGGTACTGCTCGATCTTGGCGCGCAGGTCGGCCGCGTCCACCTCGCCGTCGTCGGCGGTCTTGACGACGACGACCTTCATGCCGGCCATCACGGCGCTGGCCGCGTTGGTGCCGTGCGCGGAGGACGGGATGAGGCAGACGGTGCGCTGCTCGTCGCCGTTCGCGCGGTGGTAGGCGCGCACGGCCAGCAGACCGGCCAGCTCACCCTGGGACCCGGCGTTGGGCTGGATGGAGACCTTGTCGTAGCCGGTGACCTCGCAGAGACGTTCCTCCAGCTCGGTGATGAGCGTGAGGTAGCCCTCCGCCTGCTCGACCGGGGCGAACGGGTGCAGCTGGCCGAACTCGGGCCAGGTCACCGGCTCCATCTCGGTGGTCGCGTTGAGCTTCATGGTGCAGGAGCCCAGCGGGATCATGCCGCGGTCCAGCGCGTAGTCCTTGTCCGAGAGCTTGCGCAGGTAGCGCAGCATCGCGGTCTCGGACCGGTGCTGGTGGAAGACCGGGTGCGTCAGGTAGTCGTCCGAGCGCAGCAGCCCCTCGGGCAGGGTGTCGGCCGTGGTCTCGTCCAGCGCCTCGATGTCCGCGGTGACGCCGAAGGCGGCCCAGACGGCCTCGATGTCCGCGCGCAGGGTGGTCTCGTCGCAGGCGACGGAGACGTGGTCGGCGTCGGCCCGGTACAGGTTGACCCCACCCTCGCGGGCGGCGGCGACGATCTCGGCCGCGCGGCCCGGTACCCGGGCCGTGACCGTGTCGAAGTAGGCGCCGTGCACGATCTCCACGCCACCGGCCCGCAGACCCGCGGCGAGCAGGGCGGCATAGCGGTGGGTGCGGCGGGCGATCGTCCGCAGGCCGTCCGGGCCGTGGTAGACGGCGTACATGGCAGCCATGACGGCCAGCAGCACCTGCGCGGTGCAGATGTTGCTGGTGGCCTTCTCGCGGCGGATGTGCTGCTCACGGGTCTGCAGCGCCAGGCGGTACGCCTTGTTGCCGTCCGCGTCCACGGAGACGCCGACGAGGCGGCCCGGCAGCGAGCGCGCGTGCTTGGCCTGGACGGCCATGTAACCGGCGTGCGGTCCGCCGAAGCCCATCGGGACGCCGAAGCGCTGCGTGGTGCCGACGGCGATGTCCGCGCCGAGCTCGCCCGGGGACGTCAGCAGGGTCAGGGCGAGCAGGTCGGCCGAGACGGTGACGATGGCACCGAGCTCGTGCGCCTGCTCGATGAGCGGCTTGATCTCCCGTACGGCACCGGAGGCGCCCGGGTACTGGATCAGCACGCCGAAGACGCCGCGCTCGGCGATCTCGGCCGGGATGCCGTCCGACAGGTCCGCGACGACGACCTCGACGCCCGTGGGCTCGGCGCGGGTCTCGATCACGGCGATGGTCTGCGGCAGCGCGTCGGCGTCGATCAGGAAGACGCCGTCCTTGACCTTGCCCACGCGCCGGGCGAGGGACATGGCCTCGGCGGCCGCGGTGCCCTCGTCGAGCAGCGAGGCACCCGAGGTCGGCAGCCCGGTCAGGTCGGCGACGACGGTCTGGAAGTTCAGCAGCGCTTCGAGACGGCCCTGCGAGATCTCCGGCTGGTACGGGGTGTACGCCGTGTACCAGGCCGGGTTCTCCATGACGTTGCGCAGGATCACCGGCGGCGTGAAGGTCCCGTAGTAGCCGAGACCGATCATCGACGAGAGGACCTGGTTGCGGTCGGCGAGCGAACGCAGCTCGGCCAGCACCTCGGCCTCGGTCCGCGCGTCGGGAAGGTTCAGCGCTTCGGCGGTCTTGATGACATCCGGCACCGCGGCGGCGGTCAGTTCGTCCAGGGAGCCGTAGCCCACCTGGGCGAGCATCTTCGCCTGCGCCTCGGCATCCGGGCCGATGTGGCGCTGCTCGAAGGGGATGCCTCGCTCCAGCTGGGAGAGCGGAATGCGGTTGGCGGTCATGTACGGAGGCCTCCTGGTCGTATGACCTGCGAGGGGCACCACGGCGCGGGCACCCGGACGGCCTCCCCCTCTGTCATCTCAACCTGAGAGTTTCACCGGCCGCTCAAGGATCACTTGAGTGCCGGCTTTCACCGTCGGTGAGGAGAGGAACCGGCACTGCGCGCCCGGTACCCGCCCCTGCTTTCCAGAGTGGCCTCGTCCGTGCGGTACGTATGCCTGAGAGATTCCGGGGAGGATTTGCTCCTTCGGCGCCTCCGTCACGCTCACTCGGAGGACTCTCCCGCACAGGGTCGACAGCCATCACCCAGCCTACCAGCGAGGATCTGGACACTCCCCGAGTGGCCTCAGGTCGCGAAATGCCCTTCTGTAGTCATTACGGAGGAGTTGCGACCATTTGGAGGGACCGTGCAGACCGACATCGATCCGCGCAGCCTGATCGGCCGCAAGGCGTTCGACCGCAACGGCACCAAGATCGGCACCATTGACGAGGTCTACCTCGACGACGCCACCGGGGTCCCGGAATGGGCCGCTGTGCGTACGGGTCTGTTCAGCCGCGACGCCTTCGTCCCGCTGGAGCCCAGCGAGCTCGTGGGCGACACCCTGCGGGTGCCCTTCGACCGCTCCCTGATCAAGGACGCCCCGGATTTCGGAGTCGGCCGCCACCTCTCCCCGGAACAGGAACTCCAGCTCTACCACCACTACGGCCTGGACGTGACCCTGCCCACTGACTTCCAGCGCGACTTCGGCCACCTGGCGGGCGACGAGGGCTGAGGACTGTCCCGCAATCCCCGGCGGGCCCGCGCACGGCATCGGACGCGGTGCGCGCAAGGCTGAGGGGCGCCCCGGTACTGGACGCATTCGGGCGTTCCGACAACGCCGCGGGGTGCCGTAGCCGGCGTCGTGCGCCCGCAGGGGATTGCGGGACAGTCCTCAGCTCTGCTCCGCCGTCCGCTCCTCCTCCCCCACCAGCGGCAGCGGGTCGGACGGCTCCAGCTCGGGGTCGTCCACCCGGAAGGTCCGCACCCGCCCGGGCTCCGATCCGGGCTGCTCGAACCGTACGGTCACCCGCCCGACCCCGCTGCCCTGCACCCACCCGGGCCCGTACACGGCGTGCCGTACGTCGCTCCCGGCCGCCCAGCGCCGCTCAGGGGCGGGCTCCGGCTCCCCGGACGGCTCCACGCCCTCCGGGGTCCCTGCAGCCCCATCCGGCCCAGCGGCCGCCCCTCTCTCACCGGCCTCCACGGACTCCCCCGGCTCACCGAGCGGCTCGACGGCCAGCGACTGGGCGAACAGATCCTCCTGCGTGTAGTCCGCCAGCCCGGTCACGCCCACCCCGAGCAGCCGCACCCCGCCCGTGGTGTCCACGCCCTCCAGCAGCCTCGCCGCGGCCTCACGCACCACCGCGGGGTCGTCCGTGGGCCCCCGCAGCGTCTCGGACCGCGTCAGCGTCGAGAAGTCGTACCGGCGGACCTTCAGCACGATCGTGCGCCCCGAATGCCCGGACGCCCGCAACCGCTGCACGCACCGGTCGGCGAGCCGCTGCACCTCGGTCCGGATCCGCACCCGGTCGTGCAGGTCCACGTCGAAGGTGTCCTCCACCGACACCGATTTCGCGTCCCGCTCCGCGACCACCGGCCGGTCGTCCAGTCCCAGCGCCATCCGGTACAGGCCCACCCCGTGCGCGCGCCCGACCATCCGGACCAGCTCGTCCTCCCCGGCCTCCACCAGGTCCCCCACCGTGGTGATCCCGGCCCGGCGCAGGTGCTCGCCGGTGGCCGGCCCCACCCCGGGCAGGGTCCGCACCGACATGGGCGCGAGGAGCTCCCGCTCCGTCCCCGGCTCGATCAGCAGCAGACCCGCCGGCTTGGCCTCCTCGGACGCCACTTTGGCCAGCATCTTCGATCCGGCCAGCCCCACCGAACCGCTGAGCCCCGTGGCGGCCCGGATGTCCGCCCGCAGCCGCTCCCCCGCAGCACGGGCGCTCGGCCCGTCAAAGGCGACACCGCCCGCCTCCAGGTCCACGAAGGCCTCGTCGAGGCTGAGCGGCTCCACGAGCGGCGACAGCTCCCGCAGCAGGGCCATCACGATGTCGCTGACCTCGCGGTAGAGGCTGAAGCGCGGGATCAGACAGGCGCCGTTCGGGCAGAGCCGCCGCGCCTGCGCCATCGGCATCGCCGAATGCACCCCGAACCGCCTGGCCTCGTACGAGGCGGTGGCGACGACTCCTCGGGGCCCGAGGCCGCCCACGATGACGGCCTTGCCCCGCAGGCTCGGCTTCGACGCCTGCTCGACGGAGGCGTAGAAGGCATCCATGTCCAGATGCAGAATGGTCGGCGCGGCTCTCACAGCTCGATGCTGCCCTACGCCTCTGACAACGGGTCCGGCGACATCGGGCCCGGAGGTACCGGGCTCGGTCGTACCGGGCTCGGTCGTATCGGGCCCGCTCGTCCCGGGCCCGGTGGCATCGGGCTCCGTCCGCCCGGGTTCACACGGCCCGGGTCACACGGCCCGGTTGCGGCGGGCGGCGAGTTCGTCCGCCGGGTTGTGACCGACCAGGGTCTCGCCGGTGTCCACCCGCTCCCCGTGCAGCTGCGACAGCGCTTTCTCCACGTCGCGCCACACCACGCCCACGGCGATCCCGAAGATGCCCTGCCCGCCCTGGAGCAGGCTCACGACCTGGTCCGGCGAGGTGCACTCGTACACGGTGGCGCCGTCACTCATCAGCGTCATCCGCTCCAGGTCCGAGAACCCGCGGTCACGCAGGTGCTGCACGGCCGTGCGGATGTTCTGCAGCGCGACCCCGGTGTCCAGGAAACGCTTGACGATCTTGAGGACGACCACGTCCCGGAAGCTGTACAGCCGCTGCGTCCCCGACCCGTACGCGGGCCGCACGCTCGGCTCCACCAGCCCGGTCCGCGCCCAGTAGTCGAGCTGCCGATAGGTGATGCCGGCCGCGGCACACGCCGTCGGCCCTCGATAGCCGATCTGCTCGGGCGCCGGGTCGCCGCCCACCGGTCCGACCGGCGTCGACTCCGGCTGACGGCGCGCGGACCCCGCCGCACCGCCGTGCAGCGGGTACGGTCCACCGTCACTCCGTGCGGGGATGCCCCCGGTCGTACCGTCGCCCGTGATCCTCACGCCGACCCTCCGTCCTTGACCTGCCACCTTGAAGGTAGGCAGTCACCAGGGGTGCGTCAACGATCGCCACACTCGGCACGCCGAGTGATAATCACCCTGAGAGTGGTTTCCCGTATCCGATTGCGGGGAAAGGCTACTCGAATGGGCTGTTACTTCCCCGTGGACGACGCGGCCGACGCGTCACCGCGGGCCGGTGAGGCGTCACTGCGGGCCGGTGAGGCGTCACTGCGGGCCGGTACCGAAGTCCTCGGGCGAGATCTGGTCGAGGAACTCGCGGAACTTCTCCACCTCGTCCTCCTGCTCGTCCGGAATCGCGATCCCGGCGTCGTCGAGCACGCCGTCACTGCCGTAGATCGGCGTCCCCGTGCGCAGGGCGAGCGCTATGGCGTCGGAGGGCCTCGCGCTCACCTCGACCCCGCTGGCGAAGACAAGCTCCGCGTAGAAGACGCCCTCCCGCAGATCCGTGATCCGGACCTCGGTGAGCTCCTCGCCGACCGCCTCCAGCACGTCCTTGAACAGGTCGTGCGTCAGCGGACGGGCAGGGGCCATTCCCTGCTGCGCGAAGGCAATGGCGGTCGCCTCCCCAGGACCGATCCAGATGGGGAGGTACCGGTCGCCTCCCACTTCACGCAGGAGCACGATCGGTTGGTTGGAGGGCATTTCCACCCGGACACCCACAACGTCGAGCTCGTTCACACAGCAACCCTAGGACCTGCTCGGCAGGTTTGGGTAGTCGGGGCCCCCTCGGTCACTGGAGCCGGACCCCGAGGGCGGTCTGTACCAACGCCTCGTGGAGCCTCACGGAGAGCCCCGCGAGCTCCTTCGTCGTGGCCTCCGCGTGCGCCCTGGTCTGGGGATTGCGGTGCCGCCTCAGCGGCGCCACGACCTGCTCGATCAGGCCCGCCTCCCGGTCCGCGGCGGCCTTCATCGCGCGCAGGTGCCGCGGCTCCAGCCCGAACCGCCCCAGATCGGCCACCAGCCGGGCCACGGTGACCGCCTCGGCGTCGAATCCCCCACCGGGTGCCTCGGCGAGCAGCCCGTACGACTCCCACTCGACGAGTTGGACCTCGTCCACCTCGGCGGCCGCGATCAGCTCCGCCCGGCCGACCCGGGCCACGGTGGGCCGCTCACGGCCCACCTCGCCGTACACGGCAGCGGGGCCGGCGGGATCGACGGATTCCCCGTGCGGCGTGGGCCCCGGGATGCGGATCTGCTCCCCGCGCGCCAGCGCGTCGAGCTGCTCGCGGATGACCTTCAGCGGCAGGTAGTGGTCGCGCTGCAGCCGCAGGATGCGCGCCAGCCGCTCCACGTCCTCCGTACTGAACTTGCGATATCCGGAAGGTGTGCGTCTGGGCTCGACGAGCCCCTCCGCCTCCAGGAAACGAATCTTCGAGATCGTGACTTCGGGGAACTCGTCACGCAGCGTGGTGAGCACCGTGCCGATGCTCACCAGCCGCCCGTCCGAGCCGGAGGTTCCGGCGGTGCCGTTCTTCGCGGCACCGCCGGTCGGGGTACGCAGCAATGGAACCTTCCCTTGAGAGGTCAGACGCCCCGCAGGCTCGCGTAGAAGACCAGCCGGTACTTGCCGATCTGCACCTCGTCGCCGTTGTGCAGCGCGACGGAGTCGATCGGCTCACGGTTCACGTACGTGCCGTTGAGGCTGCCGACATCGGCGACGGTGAAGCCGCCTTCCTGGCTCCTGCGGAATTCGACATGGCGCCGGGAGACGGTGACGTCGTCCAGGAAGATGTCGCTCTGCGGGTGCCGGCCTGCCGTGGTCAGCTCGCCGTCCAGCAGGAAGCGGCTACCGGAGTTGGGGCCGCGCCGCACGATGAGCAGGGCGGAACCGGGGGGCAGCGCTTCCACCGCGGCCTGAGCCTCGGGGGACAGCGAGGACGACACGTGCTGTTGTCCCGACACCTCGGCCTCGTAGGCCTCGAGGCCCGAGATCGAGATGGTGGACGTGGTCTCCGAGGCACGCTCCGGCGTCAGACCCGCCCGCAGCGGCGCGCCGCAGTTGGAGCAGAACCGGCTGGCCGCATCGCTGCGGTGTCCGCACCTGCTGCAAACCTGCTCGGCCGACATGGACGGCTCCTCGCGCCGCGGCTGCCCCGCGGAGGCACTGGTGGCATACGGGTCGGGGGCAAACCCTCCACCCGCACTTGAGGTTGACGGTTCACCGAAACCTATGCGGCCGGTACCGGCAGGGTCAACGGACGACGCGCCGTGGGCGCCCGAAATGTCACCCGCGCCCGGGACCTCGTCACGGAAGAGCGGCCGGTCGCCCTGCCCCTCCGCCTCACCGCGGTCGGCACGGTGACGTGCCGCACCGCTTTCCTCACGGTTCTTCTTGCCGAACAACTTCTCAAACAACTTCACGGGCGATTCCCCTTGACCGAAACAGACCCGCCCGTGGGGCAGGACGAACTCCGAATGCAACACCTGCCGACCCGGACATTCTCACAACGTCCGTAACCACCAGACAGTTTCCACCACACACCGCGACTTCTGTGCGCCGACCCCCCGCAGGCCTCCGCCCGCGTGAGCCGGTCCACCCTCCGCTCCGCATCATCACGATGACGACCGAGCGTAGTCAGGCTGCTTCGCAGCCCGCAAGGCATCCACAACGATCTTCGCCGACCGTGTGACGGCGACGGTCGCCTGTTCCTTCTCCAGCGTCTGGACGACACCGCCGGGAATGTTGAGCGCGGGCTCCAGATCCTGCGGCTTGCCGATCACCCTGAACTCGTAGGGCTGTGTGATCTTCTTACCGTCGATCCCGACCCCACCGTTCTCGTCCGAGAAGTACGAGCCCGCCACCACGCGCACACCGTTGATCTGGATCGCCTCGGCCCCGGCCGCCCGCAGCTCCTGAAGCGTGTCCAGCAACTGGTCGGACCGCACCTGGCCCTTGGGATCGGCGATCTTCAACGTGATACCGGGCCCCTGAGCTGCCACCGTACCGGCCAGGATGCCGAGTTGGCGCTCCTTCTCCACCGTCTGCTTCCGGGCCTCCTCGGCCTGGTTGGAACTGCTCTCCAGCTCCTTGCGCTGGTCCTCCAGCCGCTGCTTCTCGTCCTCCAGGCGCTTGGTCCGTCCGTCGAGCTCGTCGAGGATCCGTACGAGGTCCTCCTGGCGGGCCCCTCGAAGCGCGCTGGAGTCGCTGTTCGACCGCACCTGGATGGCCAGCCCCAGGCCCAGGACGAACAGCAGCAGCGCGACGATCAGTTGTGCCCTGCTCACCCGCGGCGGCCACAGCCCGGCCGCGAGCCGCTGCCGGCCCGTCTCCTGAGGCTCGGGCTGCGCGGGCTCGGGCTGCGCGGACGGCTCGGGCTGCGCGGGCGGGACCGGGGGCGTGGGAGCGTCGGGCCTCTCGGACCCCCCGGATCCCTCGGAGCGCTCCGGCGGAGTGTCGTTCGTACTCATCGGCCTCACGCCCTGAAGACGTGCCGGCGGATGGCCGCGGCGTTGGAGAAGATGCGGATGCCGAGGACCACCACCACGCCCGTGGACAGCTGCGAGCCGACCCCCAGCTTGTCGCCGAGGAAGACGATCAGCGCGGCCACGACCACGTTCGACAGGAACGACACCACGAAGACCTTGTCCACGAAGATGCCGTCCAGCATCGCGCGCAGACCGCCGAAGACCGCGTCCAGCGCCGCCACCACGGCGATCGGCAGATAAGGCTCCACCACGGCCGGTACTTCGGGCCGGACCAGAAGTCCGACCACCACTCCGGCCAAGAGGCCCAGTACCGCGATCACGATGCACCCTTCTGCTGCTCTGCTGCTGTAGCCGTACGTACGGTCAGGCTCGACGCGGCCGGCAGCCGCACCTCGTCCTGGGGGGCCAGCGAGTACCGGATCCCGTAGTTCTCCTGCAGCACGTGCAGGTACTGGCCGTCCGCCGAGTCCTGGAAGGCGGTGCCGAGCCGCTTCTTGTCCCCCACCGCCAGCACCTCGTACGGCGGCACGAGCGGCCTGTTGTCGACCAGTATCGCGTCACCCGCGGCCCTGATCGCCGACAGCGCCGTCAGCCGCTGCCCGTTGATGGAGACGGCCTCCGCCCCGGACTGCCACAGCCCGTTGACGATCTTCTGCATGTCGCGGTCGCGGAGCCGTCCGGTGTCCGAGAAACCGGCGCTCTCACGCGGTCCCCCACCGTCGCCCGACGAGGCGCCCTTGGCGTCGTCCACGACCAGTCTGATCCCGGGGCCGCGCACTTCCGTGGCACCGGACAGCAGCGCGACGAGTTCACCCTGGCCCCCGCCGGGCTGCTTGAGCGCGGCGCGCTGGCGGTCGGCGACATCGGCCCGCAGACGCTCGATGTCCCGCTCCAGGCCGTGCGCGCGGTCATCGGCCCGCTCCACGCGGTCGATCAGTTCCTGACGCTCCTTGGCCAGTACCGGCGCGGCCAGTCGCGCCTCGGCAGCACCGAGCGTGACGACCATGGCGGCGAGCACGAGCCCGGCGGCGAGCGCCAGTTTGGCCTTGAGGGTGCGCGGGAGTCCCGCCGTACCGTCCGCCTCACGCCGGGCCGATGCCTCCGCGTAGCCCTCGTCGAGCCCGTGGTCCATCACGTGCGTCAGCAGCGACATGGAGGCGTCCGGGCGCGCGGGCGCAAGAGACGCCGAACTCCGGTTGTGGGGCGGCTGCGACATGCCGCACATCGTCGCATGTCGGCGCCGCACACACCGAATGCACCTGTCCCGCGGGCCCGGGCGGGAAATTCTCCCCACCCGGGCCCGCGGGACTTCCGTCACGTGCGGATCACCGCACGGCACTCAGTGCCCGGCACCGTCCACGACGCCCGCCCACTCGTCGAGCAGGGCCTGCGCCGAGGCGGCGTCGGGGCCTTCGGCCCACAGATGGGTGACGGCCTCGGCCGGGTCCGGCAGGACCAGCGCCCACCGTCCGTCGGCCTCCACGACCCGCACGCCGTCGGTGGTGTCCACCTGCCGCTCGCCCGCGGCTTCCACGACCCTGCGCATCACGAGTCCCTTGACCGCCCACGGCGTCGGCACGTCCCGCTTGAGCACGTGGGCCCGCGGGATCCGCGCGTCGATCTGGCTCAGGGTGAGCTGCGTCCGCGCCACCAGCCCGAGCAGCTGCACGAACGCCGCCGAACCGTCGAAGACGCTGCTGAACTCCGGAACGATGAACCCGCCACGCCCGTCACCGCCGAAGATGGTGTTCTCCGCACGGCCCACCCGGGTCAGGTCGTCGGGCGAGGTCGTCGTCCACTCCACCTGCGTGCCGTGGTACGCCGCCACCTGCTCGGCGACACGCGTCGTGGTCACCGGCAGCGCGACCTTGCCGCTGCGCTTCTCCGCGGCCACCAGGTCGAGCATCACCAGCAGCGCCCGGTCGTCCTCGATGATCCGCCCGCGCTCGTCCACCAGGGAGATCCGTTCGCCCACCGGGTCGAAGCGCACGCCGAAGGCGGCCCGCGCCGATGCCACGATCTCGCCGAGCCGCACCAGCCCGGCGCGACGGGAGTCGCTGGTCTCCGTCGGCCTGGTCTCGTCGAGCCCGGGGTTGATCGTCAGCGCGTCCACTCCGAGCCGGCCGAGCAGGCTCGGCAGAACGAGCCCGGCGCTGCCGTTGGAGGCGTCCACGACCACCTTGAGCCCGGCGTCGCCGATCCCGGTGGTGTCGACCCGCCGCAGCAGCGAACCCGTGTAGGCGTCGAAGACGCTGCCCGGGAACTGCAGGTCACCGATCTCTCCGGGGAACGCCCGCCGGTACTCCTGGCGCGCGTACACCCGGTCGAGCTTGCGCTGTCCCTGGAGCGAGAGGTCCGCCCCGCGTTCGTCCAGGAACATGATGTCCACGGAGTCCGGCACACCCGGCGAGGTCCGCAGCACGATCCCGCCCGCGCTGCCGCGTGCGGTCTGCTGCCGCGCGACGGGCAGCGGCACGTTCTCCAGGTCGCGGACGTTGATGGCGCTGGCCTGGAGCGCCGAGATCACGGCCCGCTTGAGCGCTCTGGCGCCTCGGGAGTGGTCGCGGGCGGTGGTGACCGTCGCGCCCTTCTTCAGGGTCGTCGCGTATGCCCCCGCGAGGCGGACGACGAGCTCGGGGGTGATCTCCACGTTCAGGATCCCGGTGACTCCACGCGCACCGAACAGATGTGCCTGTCCGCGGGATTCCCAGATCACCGACGTGTTGACGAAGGCGCCCGCCTCGATCGTCTTGAACGGGTAGACCCGCACGTTGCCCTGGACGATCGATTCCTCACCGACGAGGCATTCGTCGCCGATGACCGCGCCGTCCTCGATCCGCGCGGACCGCATGATGTCGGTGTTCTTGCCGATGACACAGCCGCGGAGATTGCTGTGGGGTCCGAGGTACACGTTGTCGTGGACGACGGCTTTGTGCAGGAAGGCCCCGCTCTTGACGACGACGTTCGACCCGACGACCGTGTGCTCGCGGATCTCGACGCCCGCCTCGACCTTGGCGTAGTCCCCGATGTACAGCGGCCCGCGCAGCACCGCGTCCGGGCTCACCTCGGCCCCTTCGGCGATCCACACGCCGGGCGAGATCTCGAAGCCGTCCATCTCGACCTGGACCTTGCCTTCGAGCACGTCGGCCTGGGCCTTGACGTAGCTCTCGTGGGTGCCCACGTCCTCCCAGTAGCCCTCGGCCACATAGCCGTAGATCGGCCGGCCTTCCTTCATCAGCTGCGGGAAGACGTCGCCGGACCAGTCCACCGAGACGTCCGGGTCCACGTAGTCGAAGATTTCCGGCTCCATCACGTAGATGCCGGTGTTGATGGTGTCCGAGAACACCTGGCCCCAGGTCGGCTTCTCGAGGAAGCGCTCGACCTTGCCTTCCTCGTCCACGATGGTGATGCCGAATTCCAGCGGGTTGGGCACCCGGGTCAGGCAGACCGTGACGAGGCCGCCTTTTTCCTTGTGGAACCTGATGAGATCAGTGAGG
Organism: Streptomyces sp. NPDC048269; assembly: GCF_040652395.1. Classification (NCBI taxonomy): domain Bacteria; kingdom Bacillati; phylum Actinomycetota; class Actinomycetes; order Kitasatosporales; family Streptomycetaceae; genus Streptomyces; species Streptomyces sp. NPDC048269. The sequence continues at coordinate 1,196 of NZ_JBEZLW010000034.1, read as the reverse complement.
TCGAAGTCGGTGAGCGCGTCGCCGGAGATCACGAGGAACGTGTCGTCCTTCAAGGCCTCCTCGGCATTCTTCACGCTGCCGGCGGTCCCGAGTGGCTTCTCCTCGTTGGCATAGGTGAGCTCCATTCCGAGCTCTTCGCCGTCACCGAAGTAATTCTTGACGAGCGACGCCAGGAACTGCACGGTGACCACGGTCTCGCTGAGCCCATGCCGCTTGAGCAGCCTGAGCACATGCTCCATGATCGGCCGGTTGACCACCGGCAGGAGCGGCTTGGGCATGCTTGAGGTCATGGGGCGAAGGCGGGTGCCTTCACCACCGGCCATCACGACGGCCTTCATGTCGGAAGAGTCCTCCTTGAGAGACGACGTTCTCGCCGACCTCACCCGGCTCGGACGGTGACTCCGCTACTCCTCCGCGTCATCAGGCGCCGAGTGAGCTCAATCGGCCGTGGCGTCCGCCTTGACCAGCCGACGGACCTGCACCACGTACAGCACTCCTGCCCACCAATACAGGGTTGTACCCCATCCCGCGAACGCCCAGCCGAAAACTGCCCCCGTCCAGGCCAACCAGCCCGTGCCATCGCTGAGGAGCAGCAAGGGGAACGCGTACATCAAATTGAAGGTGGCGGCCTTGCCGAGGAAGTTCACCTGCGGCGGGGGGTAGCCGTGGCGGCGCAGGATCCACACCATGACCAGCAGCATCAGCTCACGTGCCAGCAGGGCGCCGGTGAGCCACAGGGGCAGGATCTCGCGATAGGTCAGACCGAACAGCGTCGACAGGATGTACAGCCGGTCCGCGGCCGGGTCCAGCAGCCGGCCGAGGTTGCTGATCTGGTTCCAGCGCCGCGCGAGCTTCCCGTCGAGGTAGTCGCTGACCCCGCTGAGCATGAGGACGGCCAGGGCCCACCCGTCGTGCTCCGCCAGGATCAGCCACAGGAACAGGGGTACGCCGGCCAGGCGAGCCATGCTCAGGATGTTCGGAATCGTGAAAATTCGGTCAGTCTGAACCCGAGTCTCCTGGACCTCCACCCGGGGGCCTCCACTGTGGCTGTAGAAATGTCGAACGATGCACTCTGACCCTACAGGAGTCCGCACACGTGTCCTGAACGCAGAAAAGCCCCGCACCGGACCCCGAAGGGTCTGGTGCGGGGCTTCCGCAATGATTGTTCGGCGGCGTCCTACTCTCCCACAGGGTCC
>NZ_JBEZLW010000033.1:0-74031 GCF_040652395.1 Streptomyces sp. NPDC048269 | reverse complement strand
GTGGGGGGGGGGGGGGGGTTGTTTTTGTTGTTGTTTGCTGGGGGCGGGCGGGGGGGGGGGGGGGGGGGGGGGGGGGCGCGCCCCGGGGGGGGGGCCGCCCCCACGGCCGGGGTTCGGGTGTAGCGCGTGTTCCGCCCGATACTAGTACGGGGCCCAGCACCGGCCCGGGTCTTACGGGAACTCGACGACCGAGCGGAGCACCTCGCCGCGCTCCATCCGGGTGAAGGCCTCTTCGACCCCGTCGAGGGGGATGGTCTCGGAGACGAAGGCGTCCAGATCCAGCCGGCCCTGCAGGTAGAGGTCGACGAGCATGGGGAAGTCGCGCTCGGGCAGGCAGTCCCCGTACCAGGAGGACTTCAGGGCTCCTCCGCGGCCGAAGACGTCCAGCAGCGGGAGTTCGAGCTTCATCTCCGGGGTCGGCACACCGACCAGGACCACGGTCCCGGCCAGGTCGCGGGCGTAGAAGGCCTGCCGGTAGGTCTCGGGGCGGCCGACCGCCTCGATGACCACGTCGGCGCCGTTCCCGTCGGTCAGTGCCTGGATGGCCTTGACCACGTCCTCCGTGCGTCCGTTGACGGTGTGCGTGGCGCCCAGTCCGCGCGCCCGTTCCAGCTTCCGGTCGTCGAGGTCGACCGCGATGATCCGGGAGGCGCCCGCGAGCCGGGCACCGGCCACGGCCGCGTTGCCCACTCCCCCGCAGCCGATGACGGCGACGGAGTCGCCCCGGCCGACGTTGCCGGTGTTGATGGCGGCGCCGAGACCGGCCATCACCCCGCAGCCGAGGAGTCCGGCGGCCGCCGGCGCCGCGGCCGGGTCCACCTTGGTGCACTGGCCGGCGGCGACCAGGGTCTTCTCGGCGAAGGCGCCGATGCCCAGCGCCGGCGAGAGCGGGGTGCCGTCCTCCAGCGTCATGGGCTGGGTGGCGTTGTGCGTGGCGAAGCAGTACCACGGGCGTCCGCGCCGACAGGCCCGGCAGGTGCCGCACACCGCACGCCAGTTGAGGACGACGAAGTCGCCGGGGGCCACGGACGTGACGTCGGGACCGACCGATTCCACGATCCCGGCGGCCTCGTGGCCGAGCAGGAAGGGGAACTCGTCGTTGATGCCGCCCTCGCGGTAGTGCAGGTCGGTGTGGCAGACCCCGCAGGCCTGCACCTTGACCAGGGCCTCGCCGGGTCCCGGGTCGGGCACGAGGACCGTCGTCGTCTCCACCGGTGCGCCCTTGCTCCGGGCGATGACCCCTCGTACGCGATGCGTCACGTCCTACCCCGTTCTGCTCTCGTCTGCTGCCGTCCCGAACGTACACGGGCGTGGCGCGGTACGGGAGTTGCCTCACGCCACGGCGCCGGATCCGGCCAGTTCCGGCGGTACGGATTCCCGCAGGGCCGCGCAGAAGGCGGCCACGGCCGGGTGGGCGCCGGATCCGCTGCGGAAGGCGAGGGTGGTACGGCGCTGCATCACCAGCCGGGTGAGGCGCACGCCCGGTCCGGCGGGGCCGGCGACCCCGAGCTGCGGTACGACGGCCACGCCCTGCCCCGCCGCCACCAGGGCGAGGACGGTGGCGAATTCGTCGACCTGATGGCGGATCCGCGGGGTGAAACCGGCCGCCTGGCAGGCCCGTACGGTCATGGCGTGGCAGAGGGTGCCGGAGGTGGCGGTGATCCACGGGGCGTCCGCGTACGCGCGCAGCGCAGCGTCCTGGTCGGCGGCGGGCGGCGGTGCGGGGGCCTTCCCGGCGGGCGCGGCCAGGTACATCGCCTCCCCGTACAGGGGCTCGGTGGCCAGCCCGGGCTCCTGGGCGGCGGGCACGAAGTCGTAGGCGTGGACCAGGGCCACGTCCAGGTCCCCGGCCCGCAGGGCGTGCGCGACCGCCGCCGGGTCCGTTTCGCAGACCATCGGCTCCAGCCCCGGATGGCGCCGGGCCAGGGCGGTCAGGGCGGCCGGGACGATGGCCCGGGTGGCGGTGGGGAAGGCTCCGATGCGCAGGGCTCCGGCCAGTCCGCTGCGGGCCTCGGCGAGGTCGGCCTCGGCCTGTTCCAGCCGTTCGAGCACGGCCTCGGCGTGGTGCACCAGGTTCTGCCCGGCCGGGGTGAGGCGGACCCGGCGGCCGGTGCGCTCCAGCAGGGGCAGCCCGGCTTCGCGTTCGAGGACGCCGAGTTGCTGGGATACCGCCGAAGGGCTGAAGGCGAGGGCCTCGGCGACGGCGGCGATGGTCCCGCGGCGGGCCAGTTCGCGCAGCAGTCGCAGGCGTCGTACGTCGAGCATCGGCTCAGCTTACGGGTCGCGTAAGAAACGCGAACTGGATTCGAGGCTCGGCGCGGGCCAGGCTCGACGCATGACACAGGACACGGCGCCGGGCACGGCACGCGACATCACCGCAGACCTCTCGCTGTACGGGATCCACGTACCGCTCGTCACTCCCTTCACCCGCGCCGGCGGCATCGCCGCCGAAGCCCTGGAGGCGCTCGCCCACGAGGTGATCGACGCGGGCGCCACCGGAATCGTCGCCCTCGGCACCACCGCCGAGACGGCCACGCTCGACGAGGCGGAACGCGACCTCGTCACCGGCGTCTGCGCGCGGGTCTGCGAGGAGCGGGGCGTGCTGCTGACCGTGGGCGCCGGGGCGAGCGGCACCCGGGCCGCCGAGGCTTCGCTTGCCCGGCTGACCCGGTGGCCGCAGGCGCGGGCCGCGCTGGTGACCGTGCCGTCGTTCGTACGGCCCTCGGCGGCGGGAGTGTCGGCGCATTTCGCGCGACTGGCCGAGGTGAGCCCCGTACCGCTGATCGTCTATCACATCCCGTATCGGACGGGGCAGCCGCTGGACGCGGCCGCCCTTCGGGCGCTCGGCTCGCTCGCGGGGGTCGCGGGAGTGAAGTACGCGGCCGGCGGCATCGGGCCGGACACGGTGGCGCTCCTCGGTGAGCTGCCCGCCGGGTTCGAGGTGCTGGCGGGCGACGACGCGTACCTCTCGCCGCTGCTGGCGCTGGGCGCGGCGGGCGGGATCCTGGCCTCGGCGCATCTGGCGACGGCCCGGTTCGCGGAGCTGGCCGCGGCCTGGCGGGCGGGTGACGTGGCGCGGGCGCGGCCCCTGGGGCACGCCCTGGCCCGGATGTCGGCGGCGGCCTTCGCCGAGCCCAATCCGGCGGTCGTCAAGGGCGTGCTGCACGCCCAGGGCCGGATCCCCACGCCCGGCGTACGGCTCCCCCTGCTGCCGGCCTCGGAGGGGGCGGTGGCGGCCGCCCTGGAGCGGCTGGCGGAGCTCTGACGGCCGGGGACCGGGCGCCACCACACCGGGGAAACAGTGCCGGAAAGCATCCGCGATGGGCGATTCGCCGCCAACGGGCGTGTCGCCCGAATCCGGCCCACGGAGAGTGGACTTGCCCCTATTCGGCGCCCGACCCCGGCCGGGTCCGCGGCCCGTGATGTGAGTCACTCGGGAACGGCCAACATCATTTCCATCAGAGGGCGGATTTCCTTTTCCGGAAAAGAAAGTTGCGTCATGCGCGAAGGGGTCGCCAAGGTCATTTTCGGGACGGAAAGCAGGAAGTCGATCTACCGGTGGAATTCGGGCCTTGTTCCGGCCCGGCGAGCTCGCCTACGGTCACCCTCATTCCCGGTGGTCCGCTGCCGAAACCGTCCACCCCCGGGGCCTCTCCGTCCCCCCACGTGAGGAATTCCGCCATGCCCGCTAAGGGAAAGCACCGTCGGCCGAAGCACCACCCGATCACCCGCAAGCTGGCCCTCGCCGGCACGGGCGGCGCGGCGCTCGCCCTCCCCCTGATCAGCACGACCACCGCCGGGGCGGCGGAGGCGGCGATCGCTCCCACGGCCCATTCCGTGGCGGCCGCCACCCCCACGACCTATTCCGTGGTCGTCGGCGACACCCTTTCCAAGATCGCGGCAGAGCATTCCCTGAGCGGCGGCTGGGAGCAGCTGTACGCGGCGAACAAGAGTGCCGTCGGCGCCAACCCGTCGATCATTCGCCCCGGGCTCAAGCTGACCCTCGCCGCCGAGGCGAAGAGCGAGGCCGCCAAGCCCGCCACCGCCTACCCGAACAATCTCGACGGCTGGATCCGCGAGTCGCTGGACGTGATGGCCAAGCACGGTATTCCCGGCAGCTACAACGGAATTCACCGCAATGTGATGCGCGAGTCGTCGGGCAATCCCCTCGCCATCAACAACTGGGACATCAACGCGCAGAACGGGATCCCGTCCAAGGGCCTGCTCCAGGTCATCGACCCGACGTTCCGCGCCTATCACGTGCCCGGGACCTCGATGGACTCCTACGACCCGGTCGCCAACATCACGGCTGCCTGCAATTACGCGGCCGCCCGCTACGGCTCGATCGACAACGTCAACGGGCCCTACTAGACGGGCAGTGGCTCAGAGCCAGCCCTGGCGGCGGGCGGCGCGGACGGCCTCCATGCGGTTGCGGGTGCCGGTCTTGCCGATGGCCGAGGACAGGTAGTTCCGTACGGTCGACTCGGACAGGTACACCTTCGCCGCGATGTCGGCCACGGTCGCCCCGTCCACCGCCGCGTTGAGGACGTCGGTCTCCCTCGCCGTCAGCGGATTGGGCCCCGCGCTCAGTGCGGCCGCCGCGAGCGCGGGGTCGATCACGGTCTCCCCGGCGAGTACCCGGCGGACGGCCGCGGCCAGTTCCTCCACCGGTCCGTCCTTCACGAGGAATCCGGCGGCCCCGGCCTCCATGGCCCGCCGCAGATATCCGGGCCGGCCGAAGGTGGTCAGGATCAGCACCCGGCAGCCGGGGCACCGGGTGCGCAGCTCGGCGGCGGCGTCGAGCCCGCTGCGGCCCGGGAGTTCGATGTCCAGGAGCGCCACGTCGGGCCGCGCTTCGAGGGCGGCGGGCACGATCTCGTCGCCGGCGGCGACCTGCGCCACCACCTCGATGTCCTCCTCCAGCCCGAGCAGCAGGGCCAGGGCGCCCCGCATCATGCCCTGGTCCTCGGCCAGCAGGACCCTGATCATGCGCCCTCCTCGTTCCCTCGTCCGGCCGGTTCCACCGGGAGTTCGGCGGCGACCCGGAAGCCACGGCCCGGGCCGGGGCCGCTGTGCAGGGTGCCGCCCGCCGCGGCCAGGCGCTCGGTGAGACCGGTCAGTCCGCTTCCCGGCGGAGTCGAGCCTACGCCGCTTCCGTCGTCGGTGATCACCAGCCGGACCCGCTCGGCGGAGCTCCGCAGCTCGATCTCGCACGTGGCGGCGCCACTGTGCCGGACGATGTTGGTCACGGCCTCGCGGACCACCCAGCCCAGCAGCGCCGCCGTCTGCGGGGGCAGCGGGGGCCCGGACTGCCGTACGACGGGCTCGATGCCGGCGGCGGTCAGCGCACCCCGGGCCCGGTCGAGCTCGGCCGCCAGGCTCGTCTCGCGGTAGCCGGTGACTGCCTCACGGATCTCGGTGAGCGCCTGCCGGCCGACGGACTCGATGTCGCGGACCTGGTCGAGGGCCGCGTCCATGTCTCGGGGGGCGATGCGGCGGGCCGCCTCCGACTTCACGACGATCACCGACAAGGTGTGGCCGAGCAGGTCGTGGAGGTCGCGGGAGAACCGCAGCCGCTCCTGGTCCACGGCCGCCCGCGCCAGCTCCTGCCGGGTGTCACGGAGCTCCTTCACCGTCTCGGACAGGGCCAGGATGGCCGCGGTGACCATGCCTGACAGGAAGGTCCCGTAGACGATGCCGAGCGCGTCCCAGCCCTGCTGCAGCCCCGCGATCACTCCGGCGAGGGCGGTGACGCCGACCATCACCGGACCGAGCCGCCGGCCCCGGACCACCGCGCCGGTGGCGAGGCCCAGCAGCGGGAAGAACAGCAGCCAGTTCTCGCCGTAGGCGATGGCGAGGGCACAGGTGACCGCGCCCAGCGCGACCAGGCACCAGCGGGTGCTGGGCGCCTCCCGCGCCGGCTGGTGGAAGGCGCGGAACACCAGGGTGACGTAAAGGGAGTTGAAGACCAGCAGGCCCAGGCCGCCGATCCAGGGGTTGGGCGTCTCGCCGTGGATGACGTTGGACATCGCTCCCATCCCCAGGAGCAGCCAGGGCAGCAGGGTGAAGGCGCTGGGCGCCCCCATCGGGCCGCGGCCGGGGCCGTGACCGGGATCGCGGCCCGGATCGTGGCCGGCGCCGGGATCCTCACCGTGCGCCGTGCACGTCTTCCGCAGCGACCGCCAGTCGGCTCTGCGCGCCGGCCGGTCGGTCTTCCACTCCCACACGATCCCGCGCCTGCCCCGCATCTCCGTGCTCCGCTCCATGAGTTACACCGTCCTCGCGGACCGACGGTACGAGAGCACCGCGTACGACCCGAACACGATGGCCCACACCACGACCACCGCCACCGCGGCCAGGCCGGGGGCCGCGCCGGTGGCGAGCGACTGGCCGATCTCGGCGAAGCGACGGGTCGGCGTGAGCGCGGAGAGGGACCGCAGCCACTGCGGGAACAGCTCGACGGGGAACCAGAGGCCGCCGACGACGGAGAGCGCGAGGCTGCAGCCCACGTTGACCAGCCCGGTGGTCTGGGCGGTGAGCCGGTAGCCGTTGCCGATGCCGAGCAGGGTGAAGGGGAGAGCGCCGAGCCAGAGCACGACGGTGAGGGCGGCCCATTGCCAGGCGTCCATCCGGACGCCGTTGACGAACGCGCCCGCGGCGAGCACCGCGGCGATGGCCGGCAGCACGATCACCGAGCCGGTCAGCGCCCGCCCGGCCACCACCTGGCGCGGGGTCATCGGGGTGACCCTCAGCTGGCGCAGCCACCCGACGCCCTTGTCCTCGGCGACGCCGGTCCCGGTCGACAGGGCCGCGCCCAGGGCCCCGTAGGCGGCCATGGCCACCATGGAGGCGGTCCTCCACTCGGTATCGCTGCTGCCCAGATTGGTGAACAGCAGGTACATCAGCACCGGCATGCCGATGCCGAAGACGACGAAGCCCGTGTCGCGCAGGGTGCGGCGGACTTCCAGGCGGACGTAAGCGGTGATCATCGGGCACTCCTCGCGGCAGCGGCGGCGTCGCCGGTGGCCTCGGTGGCGTCGGCGTCGGTCAAGGTCAGGAAGGCCTCGTCGAGCGAGGGCCCGGTGACCTCGATCCCCCGGACGGCGCCGAGGCCGGCGAGGGCGATGACAGTGGCGTCCGGATCCCGCGTACGCAGCCGGGCCCGATCTCCCCGAACCTCCACGGCGACCACCCCGGGCAGCCCGCCGAGGGGCGCGGAGGAGAGCCCGGCCAGGTCGAAGGAGACCCGTGACCCGCCTGCGGCGCGGCGCAGTTGCTCACCCGTGCCGTCGGCGACGATCCGGCCGCGGTCCAGGACCACGATCCGGTCGGCGCGGGCATCGGCCTCCTCCAGGTAGTGCGTGGAGAACAGGACGGTGTTGCCGCGCCGGGCGTAGCCGCGCATGGACTCCCAGAAGGCGCGGCGGGCCTCCACGTCGAGGGCGGCGGTCGGCTCGTCCAGAACGATCAGCTCCGGGTTCCCGGCGAGGGCGACGGCGAAGCGCACCCGCTGGGCCTGGCCTCCGGAGAGCCGGTCGATGCGCCGGCCGGCGACGGCGGTGAGACCGGCGAGTTCCAGCGCCTCGGCGACGGGCATCGGGGCCGGGTACATCCGGGTGACGAAGCCGACGAGCTCCCGTACGGTGATCCGCGGGACGGCCCGCCCCTCCTGGAGCATCGCGCCCACCCGCCCGGCCCGTACGGCCCGCGCGGGATGTTCACCGAAGAGGCGCACGCTTCCCGCGTCGGGCTCGTCCAGGCCGAGCAGCAGGCTGATGGCCGTGGACTTCCCGGCGCCGTTGCGGCCCAGCAGGGCCACCGTCTCCCCGCGCCGGACGTCGAGGTCGAGGCCGGCGACGGCGCGGACGGGTCCGAAGGATTTGGCGGCGTGCCGGAACCGGATCGCGGGCTGCGCGCCCGGCCGTGTCTTCGTCGTCTGCTTCATGTCCTCCACGCTAGGGACCGGGGCCGCTCCCCCGGCAGATGCGCATGTACGGACACCGGCAGTACAAATGTCACCGGCTCGCAGGGGCTACGAGGCGCGGAACCGGGCCCCGGCCCGGGCCCGCAGCAAGGTGCGCAGGGGTGCCGCCAGTCCGTAGCCGGTGTCCCGGCGCAGGGCGGTGACTCCCGCGCGCTCCACGGCGGTGAGCTGGTGCGCCATCAGCTCCGCCATCGTCTCGGTCACGGGCCGCAGCCCGGGTTCGACGAGTTCGAGGATTCCGTCGGTGGCGGCGAGGGCGGCCCGGGCGCGCCGGGTCTCGGCGGCGAGGAGCGCGCGTACGTCGGGGGTGTCGCGGGCCTGTTCAAGTTCGGCGCGGGTCACCGAGTGCTCGTCGAGGCGGGCGCGCGGGATGCACAGGCGGCCGTCCGCGAGGTCCCCGGCGAGGTCCGCGAGGAAGTCGACCCGCTGGGCGGCGTCGACGAACCGCCGCCAGCCCGCGGCCTGTTCGGGGTCGGGTCCGCCCTGGTACTGGAGGCCGGTGAACACCAGTACCCCCGGCCAGGCGTAGGCGTCGAGGTAGGCCTGGAAGTCCTCTTCGGCGGCGAAGCCGTCGAAACCGGCCTCGGCGGTGGCGGCGCCTTCGAGGAACCGGGAGACCCAGTGCGCGGGCAGGGCGCGGGCGTCCACGGCGTGGGCGTAGGCGCGCAGCAGGGGGTCGGGGCTGTCCCCGGACGTGAGGGCCGCCTCGACCCGACCGGTCAACGCGGCCAGGTTGGCGGCCCGTTGCTGCGGGGTGCCGGTCTCGGCCACGTCGTCGACCAGGTTCATGAAGGCGAGGCCCGCGGCGAGCCAGGGCACCAGGGGCGGTGCGGCGAGCAGGCGCAGCGCGAGGTACGGCGCGGGTTCGCGGCGCAGCACCCGGCGCGCGGCGTGGGTGTAGTCGTCCCGCAGCCGGGTGCCGGAGATCCCGGCGGCCGTGAGTGTGGTGCGCCAGCTCGGCATGGTGGTCCTGCTCCCTCGAAACGTTTCTCCGCGCGTGTCCGGAGATCAGGATCGCAGGCCCGGAGCGGGGGTCTACAAGCGGTAGACCTTCCTGACCTTGCCGTCGGTGCCGGCCAGCACGTATCCGCCCTGTCCGTACTCGTCGCTGAGGTAGGGCCGCATGGACGGGCTCTGGTCCATCATCCAGGGCTCGACGATCACATAGCGGGAGGTCGGATTCGCCACGCCCAGGTCCTGCTTGGCCTGCTCCAGGAGGGCGGGCAGGGTGTCCCATTCGACCTTGGCCATGTCGATGAGCGGGGCGCGGTCCTTGACGGTGCCGGCCGGGCCGGTGCGGGTGACCCCGCCGTCGCGGTACTGCCAGGAGTCGACGGTCCTGGCTCCGGGGGCGGTCGGGACGGAGGCGATGACGTAGGCGTCGTAGATCCGCAGGTCCACGAAGGTGGTGGTGCCGGTCTGCTGTTTCAGCGCCGCCAGGGCGGTCCGGATGTTGGCGGGGGTGAGCAGGCTGCCCTGCGGCGCCGTCGCCTTGGGCGCGGCGGCCTTCGCTTCCGGGGTCACGGAGGCGGGGGCCGAGGCGGCGGAGGCGCCGGGGGTCGAGGCGACCGGGCCGCCCTTCGTGTCACGGCCGGCGTGGGTACCGTCGGGCAGCCACGTGGCGACTCCGACGGCTCCGGCCGCCAGGACCACCGCGAGGGCGGCGCCGAGCAGGACCGGACGGCGGCGCGGCGCGGACGCCGGCAGCGGCGCGATGGCCGCGTACGCGGAAGGGACCGGGCCGAACGGCGGCGGCGTGGGCGGCCCGTACTGCCCGAGGAGCGCGCCTTGCCCGGCGGCGAGAGCGGTGCTCGCGTCCCGGAGCAGCTGTTCCAGCTGCGCCCCGTCGGGCCGTGCGGCCGGGTCCCGTACGAGGAGCCGTTCCAGTACGGGCGCCAGCGGGCCGGAGCGCACGGGCGCCGGGATCGGCTCGTCGAGCACGGCGACCACCGTGGCCAGGCTGGTGGCGCGGCGCAGCGGGTGGACGCCCTCCGCTGCCACGTACAGCAGCATGCCCAGCGACCACAGGTCGGAGGCGGCCAGTCCCTCCTCGCCGCGGACCCGCTCGGGCGCGATGTACTCCGGCGAGCCGATCAGAACGCCTGTCGAGGTGAGGCCGGCGGATCCGTGCAGGGCCGCGATGCCGAAGTCGGTGAGCACCGCCGATCCGTCGGGGCGCAGCAATACGTTGGCCGGCTTCACGTCCCGGTGCAGGACGCCTTCGGCGTGTGCGGCGCGCAGCGCGGACAGCACGTCGAGGCCGAGCCGCACCACCTCGGCCGTCGGTAGCGGGCCGGCCGCCAGCCGGTCGTGCAGGGAGCCGCCCCGGACCAGCTCCATCACGATCCACGGGTGCCCGTCCGACCCGTCGGTGCCGACTGCGCCGTCCACGCCGTCCTTGGGGTCGACGATGTGGTGGATCGTCACCACGTGGGGGTGGGCGAGCCGGGCGAGGGCCCGGGCCTCGCGCACGGCCCGTTCGCGCAACTGGGCCGCGAGACCGGGCTGGGCGGCGGCGGCCGCCGGGTCCGGCGGCCGCACCTCCTTGAGGGCGACCTCGCGGTGCAGGGCGATGTCGCGGGCGCGCCAGACGGTACCCATGCCGCCGCTGCCCAGGGGCGCGACCAGCTCGAAGCGGCCGTCGATCAGTCGTCTGCCGGCCTCACTCGTGTCCATGGGCCGACATCGTAGGCGTCCCGCGCGTCAGCGCTGCAGGCGGTGTCAGCAGCGCCGGCGGTCCGCGCTGACCGTGCCTTGCGCGGTGGCCACCGTACGGTCGTAGCACCCGCCGGGAGCCGCGGATCCGTGGAGCCGGTAGCGGGCCGTGGTGGTGCCGACGGCGTGCCGCTGGTCGCGGGGGACGTTCGCGGTGTAGGTGGCGTCGCCCGTGTACCGGTCGTCGAGCCGGGAGGCGTCGACCTGCCGCCCGCCGCGCAGGGTCACGGTGTCCGCGCGGTCGCCGAGCGAGAGGACGGTGCGCAGCCGGTCACCGGCGCCGAGGGTGGTCTCGCCGTCCATCGTGTACGTGCGGGCGGTACGGGTACTGGTGGTCCCTCGGGTCACGGTCTCCTGGTCGGTCCAGGTGGCGGTGAGGGCGTCGCGGTTCTCACCGTCGGTCCAGCGGTGGACGGAGGTGCCCCGCACGGCGCGGGTGACGGTGGTGGTGACCCGCCCGTGGGAGGTGTCCAGGTGCCCGGCGACGGTCAGCCGGTGGCCGCCCTCGGTGTCGAGGCGGTGCTCTGCGCCGGGGGTGGGACCGGCGGGGGTCCAGCGGGAGGAGTTGGCCGGATCGCTCTGCTCGTGCTTGGTCAGGGCTCCGGTGACGACCTCGCGGGCCTCGTCCTGCCACAGCAGCAGATTGGTCGGTGTGCTCCAGCCGCTCTGCCCGGCCGGCACCCCGGCCACGGACACCTCGATCCGGTGCGGGCGGCCGTCGTTGAGTAGCGCGGCGAAGGGGGTCAGGTCGTACACGACCGGCGCGACGTCGAATGCGCGGGGGCCGGGGGTGACGTACCAGAGGAAGGGGTTGGACCAGCCGCCGGTCCAGACGGTGGGGAAGGGCGCGGCGATGCCGGCGAGCTGCCCGTCCACGGAGACGCGGACCTCGCGGTAGGGGCCGTCGGCCGCCTTGCAGGAGTACGGGGCGGCCTCCGGGGTGGTCATGTACCAGTACTCCTCGCAGCCGCCGCCCGAGCCCGTGGCGTACACCTCGGCAAGGAGGCGCTCCGTGTTGCGCGGGGTGGTGACGGCAGGGGAGGTGAGGGCGAGGACCCGGTCGGGGGTCTCGGCGGGACCGGTCGGGCCGGTGCGGCCTTCGGCGGCGTAGAAGGTGAGGGTGACCTTGACGTCGATGACGCCGGTGTAGGTGTCGTTGACGACGTTGCCGATGAGCATCTCGACCGGCTGCGGGCGGGCGAGGGTGTCGCGGTAGCGGGTGACGTCCTTCTCGACGGACCAGGTGATGCCGTCGGGCGAGGGCTGGGGGGTGGAGGTGCGCAGGATCTCGACGCCGCCGAGCGAGAGGTGGCCGAGGCGGTCGTACTGGCGGCCCTTGACCTTGCCGTCGAGGCGGAGGACCACCTTGGCCCAATGGTCGGAGCCGCAGCCCCGGGGCGGGGTGTAGTTGCCCTGGTACGGGGTGAAGTCCCGGAACTGCGCCTCGGCGAGGGTCACCTCGCAGGCGCGGGTCCCGGGCCGGGCGACGGGCGGGGCGGGTGTGAGGGGGTCGTGCCAGTCGGTGCCGAACTCGGCGGGCGGCGTCTCGCCCGCGGTCGCGGAAGCCTGCCCGGCTGCCTGCGTGGTGGCCGCCGGGGTTGCGCCGTGCGCGGGTCCCGCGGCGGCGAGGGTGGCCGCGGCCAGCGCGATCGCGCTGAGCACGCCCGTGATCCTGTGTCGTCTCATGGGCCCGCAGTGAAACCCGGCCCGCCCGGCCGGCGCCAGGGCCGGTGCGCCGGCCCTGGCGGGAAATCGCCGGTCAGCCCGCCGGCAGGACGACGACGCCGTCGGCGTCCGCGTGGACGGTGTCCCCGGGGCGGAAGGTGGTCCCGCCGATCGTGACGGGCTCGTCCACCGTGCCCGCGCCGGTCTTGCCGCTCTTGCGCGGCACGGTGCCCAGCGCCATGACCCCGAGGCCGAGCCCGCCCAGGGCCACGCTGTCGCGGACCGCGCCGTTGATGATCAGGCCGGCCCAGCCGTTGCGCTCGGCGGCGCCGGCGAGGAGGTCGCCGACGAGGGCCGTACGCAGCGAGCCGCCGCCGTCCACGACGAGGACGGCGCCCTCGCCCGGCCCGTGAACGAGCTCGCGCAGCAGCGCGTTGTCCTCGTGGCAGGAGAGGGTCCGCACCGGGCCCGCGAACAGCCGGCGGCCGCCCAGCAGGCGGAACTGAGTGGCGCAGATGCCGAGCATCTCGCCGTGCTCGTCGTACAGGTCCGCCGTGGGAACGGGGGTGACGCTCATTTCGCTGGTTCCTCCCTGCTCGTCCGGATGCGCCCCGGGCCGTGGGTCCTGGCCGGCGTTTCAGGGCACGGTACCGCTTGAGCAATGCGGTGATCTTCTCGGGATCCGCCGTGCCGTTCAGCTCGGCGAGGAGGTCGTCGGGACAGAGTTGGCAGAGGTCTCCCCACCAGCGGCCGCCCTCGGTCTTCCAGATCCGGTGCCGCCCGGACCCCGCGTGCGACGTACGCGCACCGGCTCATGACCCGCCGTCACCTTCGCCCGTGTGCCGACCGGTCAGTCGCGCGAATTGCCGAAGAGAAGTCGGTAGCCGATCAGCAGGACCAGGGAGCCCGCGATGGCCGAGCCCCAGGTGGCGAGGTCGAAGAACTGGGTCTGGACCGGTCGGTCCAGGAACTTCGCCGAGAGCCAGCCGCCTGTGAAGGCGCCGGCGACGCCGATGAGGGTGGTGCCGATCAGGCCGCCGGGGTCCCGGCCGGGCAGCAGGACCTTGGCGATGCCTCCGGCCAGCAGTCCCAGGATGATCCAGCCGACGATCCCCATGCCCGTTCACTCCGTTTCGGTGGTCCGGTGTTCTCCAGGGAGGACGCGGCCGGGGCCGATACGGTTCTCCGGGCGCCGGCCGGCCGTGCGGCTCATGCCGCCACGCGGCCGACCGGCGCGGTCGGCGCGGTCGGCGCGGTCGCCGCGGTCGCCGTGGCGGTCCGGTCAGCGGTCCGGTCGGCGGCGGTGGGCGCGGGCCGGTCAGGGGGCGCCGAGGGCGTACGGGTCAGCAGGAGCACGCCGCGCGTCGCGGCGACGGCTCCCGCCAGCGCGAACAGTACGCCCAGCACACCGCCCTGGAGGCGTTCGCCGAGCAGGACCATGCCGATCGCCGCCGCGGCCAGCGGGTTGGCGAGGTTGACCACGGCCAGCGGGGCGCCGAGCCCGCCGCGGTAGGCGCGCTGGGACAGGAGCATCCCGCCGACCGCGAACACCACGACGAGCAGGGCCACGGCGACGACCCTGACGCTGAGCAGGGATCCGCCGCGCCCGCCCGCCACGGCCACGGTCTGGGTCAGCGCGGAGGCGGCCGCGGAGGCGAGTCCGGAGGCCATGGCGTGCCGGAGCCCCGAGCGCGGGTCCTTGACGGCGGTCAGCAGCAGGATCACCGCTGTCGTGGCCCCGGAGACGGCGAGCGCCTCGGCCAGGCTGAGGGTGTCGTCGGGTGCCGGTCCGGAGGCCGGGAGCAGCAGCAGGCCCAGTCCCGCGACGGTGGCCAGGGTGCCCCGCCATTCGGTGGCCGCCACCCGGCGGCCGGCGCCGCGCGCACCCAGCGGGACGGCGGCCACGAGGGTGAGCGCGCCGAGCGGCTGCACGAGGGTGAGCGGACCGTACCGCAGGGCCGCGGCGTGCAGCAGCGCCGCGGCGGCGTTCAGCCCGGCCGACCACCACCAGGCGCCGGAGCCGAGCAGGGCCCTGGCGCTGCGGGCGACGGCGGCGCGGGCGAGCCGCTCCTGGGCGACGGCTGCGGCCGCGTAGGTCACGGCCGAGGCGAGGCAGAGGGCGACGGCGAGAGCGGTGGCGTTCACCGCTCGGCTCCTGCGGGGGCGGCTCCCGGGGCGGGGGTGGTGCGCGGGCCGGACGCCGGGGCGGGGGTCGGACGGGGGCCGGGGCCGGAGACCGGGGCCGGGGCCGGAACAGGGGCCGGGGCGGCGGTCCGCCGGCCGGGCAGTGCCCGTACGGCGCCCGCATCCGCATCCGCTTCCACAGCGGCACCGGCACCCGGCCGCGGGATCAGCAGCAGGGCGGCCCCGAGCAGGACGGTCGCGACGATCGCGTCGAGCCAGTAGTGGTTGGCCGTGCCGACGACCACGAGCAGGGTCAGCAAGGGATGCAGCAGCCACAGGGCCCGCCATCGGGACCCGGTGGCGGCGATCATGCCGAGCGCGAGCATCAGCGCCCACCCGAAGTGCAGGGAGGGCATCGCCGCGAACTGGTTGGCCAGGGTGTCGGTGGCGGGCGCGGCCCCGTAGACGGTGGGTCCGTAGACCTGGCCGGTGTCGATCATGTCGGCGGCGCCCAGCATCCGCGGGGGCGCGAGCGGGAAGCCGAGGTGCAGGACGAGAGCGGCTCCGGTGAGCACGGCGAGTACGCGGCGGGCCCACAGGTAGTGGGCCGGGCGGCGTATGTAGAGCCAGACCAGGAAGAGCGCGGTCGCCGGGAAGTGGACGGCGGCGTAGTACGTGTTGGCGGTGTGCACGAGGGCGTCCCCGTGCAGCAGCAGCCGCTGCACCGCGCCCTCGCCGGGCAGGTGCAGGGCGCGCTCGGCGTCCCAGATCCGCGCGGCGTTGCGGAAGGCCTCTTCGGTGCGGCCGGTCGAGAGCGTGCGGCCCGCCTTGTAGACGGTGAACAGCCCCGCGACGAGCAGCAGCTCGCGTATGAGGCGGCGGCGCGCGGCCCGCCGTCCGGCCGCCGCCCCGGCGGGTGTGGTGTGGGAGGTCATCCCCCGGTCCTTCTTCCTGCTCGCACAGATCGACACGCCAGTGTATCGATACATTCGCGTATCGATACGCCGGTGTACCGATACGCTCGCGTTCCCGTACACTTCTCGTACTGGAACATGCCGCCCGGGCGCCCTGAGGAGAGCCGCACCCCCATGACGTCGACGCCGACCACCGCGCGCCGCTCCAAGATCACCCCGGAGCGGGAGCAGGAGTTCTACGAGGCCGTCCTGGAGCAACTGCGCGAGCACGGCTACGAGGCCCTGACCATGGAGGGCATCGCAGCCCGGGCGAGCTGTGGCAAGTCCACGCTCTACCGGCAGTGGAAGACCAAGCCCCAGCTCGTCGCCGCCGCCCTGCGGGCGAACCGGCAGGGCACCCTCGTCGCGGTGGACACCGGCTCACTGGCGGGCGACCTGCGCGAGGCGGCCCGGATCGCGGCCTGTACCTCGGGGCGCGACACCCGCCTCATGCAGGCCCTCGGGCACGCGGTGCTCAGCGACGAGGAACTGCAGTCCGCGCTGCGCGAGGCGCTGGTCGAGCCGGAGCTGGCCGCCTTCGACACGATGGTGGAGCGGGCGGTGGCGCGCGGCGAGATCGCCGCGGACCACCCGGCCGTGGAGTTCCTGCCGGCGCAGCTGATGGGTGTGCTCCGCATCCGGCCGGTGCTCGAAGGCCGGTACGCCGACGCCGACTACCTGGTCCGGTTCGTCGACGCGGTCATGCTCCCCTCCCTGGGCCTGACACCGCCCGGGACTCCCGGAACTCCCGGGACCCCCTGAACCGGCGGGCCGCCGTCCCGATGACCGGACGGTGACCTGCCCGCGCTGCCTCGTGGGGACGGCGGCAGCGCGCCACCCGGACCGGGCGGCGGTCACTCACTCGAGGAGTGACCGCCGTCCGATCTGAGCGGCCCCTGGACGGGGCCCGCCGTCAGCGGACTCCGCCCATGGTGCGGGTGAACTCCTCCGGGCCGGCGTCGAAGCCCTGCAGGCGCGCGTCGAGGGACCACGCTCCCGAGTCGTCGCGGGTGAACTCGGCGATCGTCGCCGCGGTGGCGGACGGGACGGACCCGAAGTCGCCCTGGGCGAGGTCGGTGTAACCCTCCCGGATGCGGATCCCCGTGCCGACGACGTCGGCGAACGTGATCGGGTACCCGGCGCCGGTGTTCTGGATGATCACCCCGACCACCACGCGGCGCAGATCCGGTGCCATCCGGTCGAGTTCGAACGTCATGACCTCGTCGAAGCCGAAGCCCTGGCCCGTGTGGCTGTCCCGGTTCAGGGTGATGGTGCCGTCGGGTGACCGGCTGCCGAAGTGCACCAGGTGGACGGGGACCCCGTGGAGGTCGGCGGCGCCATAGACCGCGGCGACTATGTCGAGGTCGTGTTCGGGTGCCCCGGCGGGGCTGGGGTCCCACCGCAGCGCGACCTCGACCTTGGCCAGGCCCTTGCGTATTCCGGTCACCGAACTCCCCCTTCGCTTACGGGTATTGCCCGGCCATGCTCCCACGTGTCCCCCGCCACGGTCCGAACGACCGTACGTTCCCGGCCAGTGCGCTCACCTGGCGAGGTCCACCCGTACGGTCTCCACCCAGGCCGGGGGCGCGGGCGGACTCTCCCCGACCAGCGCGGCGATCAGCCGGCAGGACGGGGTCTCGTCCGGCCACGGCGTGAACCCGTCGGTCAGCACGACCACGACGTTCGGCCGGTCGGGCAGGGCCAGCGCGGCGCCGATGCCGACGCGCATGTCCGTGCCTCCGCCGCCGGCCAGGGCCACCTGGTCGGCGCTGTTCACCCGGGTCACCGCGTGTACGTCGGCGTCGCACGCGAGGACCGCGACCCGGTTGCCGCCGACCCCCACCTCCCGCAGCACGCCGGTCACTTCGGCCAGGGCGGCGGCCAGGTCCTCCGGGCCCATCGAACCCGAGGTGTCGATGACGATCGCGACCCGCGGCAGCGGCCGGCGCAGGCTGGGCAGCACCACACGGCCGCCGAGCGCGGGGGTACGGCGCGAGGGGCGGCGGTACGTGTAGTCCACCGCGCCGGCGGCCCAGGCGGCGGCCTCCCTGACCGCTCCGGACAGGGCGCGGCGCCAGTCGACGGAGGGCTCCAGCAGTTCCTCGGCCCACCGGGCCCAGCCCTCGGGGATCCGGCCCCGGGTGCGCTGGTGGGAGCGTACGGCCTGGGCGGTCTGGCGGCGCAGCGCCTCCGCCTCCACCGGGCCGACCCGGGCGGGGCCACCGTCCTCGCCCAGCTCCCAGGGCATGGGGGTGCCGTGTGCGCCGGATCCGCAGTCCACCCCGTCGCGCGTGGCGGGGACCGCGGGCAGGTAGGTCTCGAACAGGCCGCCCGTGGGCAGGCCGAAGAGCGCGGGCTCCATCCTGCCCGCGGGCAGCGTCAGCCCGTCGGCGAGCAGGTCGTCGTTGATCTCGCAGTCCTGGGCGATGTTGACGCGGACCCGATCGCGCTGGTCGGCTGCGGGCAGGCGCTCGGCCCGGCCGTGGTGGTCGCGCAGCAGGTGCGCGACCTCGTGGATCCACACGCCGGCCAGTTCGGCGACCGGGGTCGCCTCGACGAAGGCGGGCGAGACGTAGCAGCGCCAGTGCCGGTCCACGCCCATGGTGCGGACGCCCTCCGAGGGGACGACCGTCAGGGCGTACAGGGCGGAGGCGAGGTACGGGCGGGCCTCGGCGGCCTTGTAGCGGGCCGCCAGGAGCTTCGCGCGGTCCAGACGCACGGCCGGGCTCAGCCGCCGCCCGGCAGGGAGCCGGACAGCTGGAGCAGTTCCACGAAGGCGTCGATGCCGGCGGGTACCGGCCAGTCGAGGTCGCGCATGGCGGCGAGGTCGGCGGCGGCGCGGGCGGCGACGTCGGGCACGCCCGCGTCCACGGCCTTGGCCAGCACCGCCCAGCCCGCCTCCCAGCGGGGACGGGTGAGTTCGCTCTGCACGGCCGCGACCACGGCGATGAGGAAGGCCAGCTGCCGGTCGCCGCGCTCGGGCAGCGCGAAGGCGTCCGGGTCGGCCAGCACCCGGTCCGGGTCGGGCAGGTCGAGGTGTTCGAGGTACGAGAGCAGCTCGATCCCGGCGGCTTCGCCCACGGCGCCGGTGAGCGCGGCGGCCAGGGCCTCCCGGCCCGTCGAAGCCGCGTACCCGGTGGCCAGCAGCCGCAGGGCCATCTCCCAGGTACGCGGGGAGGGCCAGCCACGGCCGCGGGAGGCGGCCTCGGCGGGGATGTGGTGGACCAGGCCCGGCCGGGCGGTGAGGAAGCCGGAGACCACGCCGCGGGCGCGGGCGGCCGAGCCGGAGGCCTTGGCGGGATCGACTGCCGGGATCGCCACCTCCGGCCAGGTGCCGGCCATGCCGCGGGCCACGGTGCGGGGGTTGTGCGTCCAGTCGAGGTGGACGAAGCGGTTGGCAAGCGGGGGGCTGAGGTGCCAGCCGTCGGCCGCGCTGGCGGGCGGGTTGGCCGCGGCGACGATCCGTACCGCCGGGGGGAGTTCGAGGCTGCCGACCCGGCGTTCCAGGACCACGCGCAGCAGGGCCGCCTGCACGGCGGGCGGGGCGGAGGACAACTCGTCGAAGAAGAGCAGGCCGTGGCCGGTGCGGGCGAGGCGCACCGCCCAGTCCGGCGGGGCCATCGGGACGCCGGTGGTGGCGGGGTCGTCGCCGACGACGGGCAGCCCGGAGAAGTCGGACGGCTCGTGGACACTGGCGATGACGGTCTCCAGCTCCACCCCGAGCGCGGTGGCGAGCTGCCGCATGCCGGCGGACTTTCCGATGCCGGGCTCACCCCACAGCAGGACGGGCTGATTGGCCGTCACGGCCAGGGCCAGCGCCTCGAGTTGGGGGTCGGTGGCGGGTTCGCTCCGGGTGGTGCTCAGCCGCTTGCCCAGGGCGTCGGCGGCGGCCAGGGCCGGGGAGGGCTGATGCTGCCGGGTGCTCATGCCTCGTCGTCCTCGTCGTCCTCGTCGTCCTCGAATTCCTCGCGGTCCTCCACGTACTCGTCCCACCAGTCGGCACCGATGTCCGGGAACTCCTCGTCGACGCGCTGCCGCAGGAAGTCCAGGTCGGTGCGCTTGTAGCGGAGGATCTCCTGGGACAGCGACAGTTCCATCTCGTCGATGACGTCGATCCGGGAACCGGCCGCCAGCAGGGCCCTGACCAGGTCAGGCGAGCCGCCCCAGTGCACCGCCGACAGCAGCGGGGTGCGCTCGTGGCTGTCCCTCGCCTCCAGGTCGAGTCCGGCCGCGAGCAGCCGGGGCAGCAGCACTTCGTGGTCGAGGAGGTGGAGTTCGTGCAGCAGGCCGCGGCCGCGGGCGTCCCGGATCCGGGGGTCCGTGCCCGCGTCCAGCAGCGCCACCACACCCGGGGTGTCCCCGTGCTGGGCGCGCAGGAACAGCTCCCGCCGCTGGGCCCGCAGGGCGCGGGGCAGCCGGCCCTCGCCCGTGATCCAGGTCTGCTGCACGGCGAAGCACCCGGCGACCGCGCCGCCGAACGCCCGCATGGCTCGCTCCCGCTGCTGTTCCTCAGGGGTGTGCGGCAGATCGAGTACGCCGCCTCGCGAGCGCACCTCGTGCCACTCACCGCAGCAGCGCACCTTGACGGGCCCTGCGTCGGCGGGGCCGGGCGGGCCCACGGCCGGTCCGGCGCCGGGGAACAGTGCGGCGGCGACCAGCGGGTGCAGCTCACGCGGGGTGATCCGGCCGGTGCGCACCAGTTCGAGGTCGGGCAGCGGCTGCCAGACGTACCGCGGCAGGGGCGGGACGGCGAGTGCCTCGTCAAGCTCCATGAAGCGGGCCCGGAGCCGGTCGGGGCCGCCGGGTTCCAGCAGGAGGTAGGTGCGCCAGTCGGCCGTGATCCGGTACCTGTCCCCCGCGCCTGACGCCACGAGCCGCCCCACCTCCGGCACGAGCCGGGTGAGGTCGACCCGGACCTGCCCGAAGAGGGTCTCGGGGTCCACCGGACGCTGGTACGACTGGGGGGTGGGCACGGTCAGGTCCCGCTCGATGCCCGCGGCCTCGTACGCCGCGGCGACGTCCCCCCGCGCGTGCAGCAGGGCGATCCGCTCGGCGCGGCCGTCCGGGTCACCGAAGCGCTCGCCCAGCTCGGAAGCGCACCGGGCGTCCCAGAACGGCCGGACGGCGGTCCAGTCCTCCGGTACGAAGCCGCGCCCCGTGTACCGGTTCCACTTCACCGGGACGACCGGCGCGCACTGCAGACGCAGCCGCTGGGGGCCTTCTGCCATGAGGGGCGTGGTGACGGACAGGACCGGGGCGCCGGAGCCGTCACCGTACGAGGCGAGCAGGATCCGCCGCTCGGTGTCGATCGTGGTACGGCCGCCGAGCAGCCGGGGCACGTGCCAGCGCAGCAGGTCCGGGGCGAGGTGGCGGAGGTCGTCCTCCAGCGCCCCGGCGACGGAGGCGCCGTAGCGGGCCGCGAGCTCCGGCAGGTCGAAGTCGACGTCCACGGCGGCGACGGCGCAGGCCGCCCGCCAGTCACCGGCCAGGCGGTGCGCGGTGGCCTGCTCGATCATCCAGCCCGGCACGGCGTACCGGCGGATCCGCTGCCAGGCCGGGCCGTCCTCGGGCAGGAAGCCGCCGTGCAGTCCGGCGTACGGGCTCACCGGTACACGCTGCCGATGGCGCGCAGGTCGGGGTGGGCGGCCCGGGCCGGGCGGAGCCGTTCGGCGAAGGAGCGCTTGACCCGGCGGGGCAGGCCGGGGCCCAGGCCGACGTACTCCAGGGGGCTGTCGGCGGGCACCGCGGCGAGCAGGCTCTTCGCGCCGCGCCCGGTGAGGCCGGTGTGGCGCAGCTCCAGGCGGCGCAGGGGGCTGCCGGGGAGTGCGGCGGCCAGGGCGTACGCCCCTTCGTCGCCGGGGTCGTTGCCGGCGGATCCGAGGTTGCGCTCGGACATGGTCCGGCCGAGGTCCAGGACCTCGATGGAGCCGAGGGCGCCGGCCAGGGAGCGCGCTCCGGCGGCGCCGATGCCGTTGCCGCCGAGGCCGAGGCGGACGGGGCCGGCGGAGACCCCTGCCGCGCCGGCCAGGACGGCGGCGCCGTCGTCGCCGAGGTGGTTGGCCGGTACGTACAGCTCGCGCACCCCGGCCTCCCGGATCAGGGCGGCGAGCAGCGGGGCGGCGTCGGGGCCGAGGCCGTTGCCGCCGAGGAAGAGCCGTTCCAGGGGCTGCTCGCGCTCCAGCAGGGCGTCGAGGAGGAGGCGTACGCCGTCCGCGCCGATCCCGGTGTTGACCAGGTCGAGGGTGCGCAGCGCGGTATTGCGGCGCAGCAGCGCGGCGAGGGTGCGGGCGCCGTCCTCGAAGAGCGGGTTCCGCTTGAGCCAGAGGGCTCGGACGGTGGTGTCGTCGACGAGGGCGCCGACGAGGGCGGCCACCCCGTCGGGGCCGATCCGGTTGCAGCCGAGGTAGAGGGTGCGCAGCCCGTGCCCGTCCGCTGCGGTCGCCAGGCTCTCCGCCAGGGTGCGCGCGCCGCCGTCGCCGATGGCGTTGGTGCCGAGGAGCAGGTGGGTGGCATGCGCGGAGGCGGCGGCCGCGGGCAGCAAACGGGCCGCGCCGCCCGGGCCGAGTCCCTGCTTGCAGAGGTCGACACGGCCGTCGGTGCGCAGGGTCCCGAGCGGGAAGGCCTCGTCGGCCTCGACCGGACGGTCCGCCGCGAGCCGGGCGAGCAGCGGGTCGAGTCCCGCGGGGTCGGCCTGCGGCATGTCCGGGTGCTCGATCGCGGGGCACCGTACGGGTGTCGGCTGTGTCATCACCACTCCACCGGTTCCTTCGCCGGTGCCCGGCGTCCATCACGACTTGAAGACGTGAACATCTGAAGACAGCAAGAAGACAGCAAGTAGACGCAAGACCGGTCGGATTCGAACCGACGTCCTCCAGCTCGATGCGTGGGCGCGACGACCTCTGCGCTACGGCCTTGCTGCGGACGATCATACCGGCCCGGCGGCCGGAAATCGATCACCAGTTTGGGTGATCGATCCCCGACTGCCGGGTTTTGTCTACCAGTTGCCGTCTTGTACGGGTTTGCCCGGCCTCGGGGCGTTACCGAGCGGCTTGACCTGCGCGGGGCCCGGCTCCACCCAGGCGGCGTGGTCGTCGCCGATCCACTCCCCCACCGGCTTGACCCCGGCCAGCGCCTCCGAGGGCGCGAGGTCGGCGGCCGACTCGTCGTAGTAGTCGAACCAGGGCAGCCCGGCCTGGGTGTAGGCGGCCCGGTCCACCGGCGAGGGCGGCGCGTCCTCCCCGGTGATGCGGCGCCAGGCGGGCGGCGTCACCAGATGTACGAAGACCCGGGCGGCCGGCTCCCCCGCCCAGGCGGAGAGTGGCCGGTCGTCCTGGTAGACCTCCTGGCGCATGGAACCGCCGACGCCGAGCCCCATCGCCGGAGCTGCGGGCGGCGCACTACGGGCGGGCGGACACCCCGGAGCAGCCGGTGCCGCCCCCGGCGCCGGGATCCCGCCCGGCGCCGCCGCCATCGGCATGGGCACCGGGCCGCCGAAGCCCGCGAAACCGCCGGGCGCGGGCGGCGGGGTGGGGGGCAGCGGGGCCCCGTACGAACCGCGGGACTGCTCACGTGTCCGCTCCGACCGCCGCCACTCCTCCAGTACGGCCGGGGCCAGCGGGAACGCCTGGAGCTGCACTCCGCCGGTGGTCTCCTCACCGGTGACCTGTCCCTCGACCGTGGCACCGAGCCCGAGCGGTACGGCGACGAACTGGCGCACGGTCCCGTCGCCCGAGTTGATCCCGTCCAGCCACGGCTGCCGGGGCAGCACCACGTAGTTCTGCGGACCACGGGCGAGCCGGCCCGTCCAGCGCTCGCCCGACACCGCGCACACCTTGCCGACCCCGACCTGGAGCGCGGCGGGCTCGCGGGTCCCGGCGAAGCTCAGCCACATCGCCTCGCGCAGGTACACGGGCAGCATCACGCCGCCCTTCGCCAGCCACTCCGGCGGCACCGTGTCCGGGTAGTCCTCCACCCGCCGGAGCGGGAACTCCCCCAGCCCCGGCGGCAGGGCGTGCGTGCCCGATTCGGGCAGCCGCAGGGTCCGGATGAAGCGGACCTGCACCCCTTCCCCCAGTGGCAGCGCGTTCCCGTCGACCCGTACCGAACCTGTTCCCATACCCGCCCCTTCTCCCGCCTTCTCCCGCTCCGGTCCGGATCCGGCGCAGGATCTGCGGCCGGACCGGATCGTTATCCTCAAGTTTTGCTCAGATGTAGTGACGCTGCGGCCGCCACCTTCCTAGCTTCCTCGTACACGTGTCGTGACGTCCCCCCACGCATTCGCGGTTCCACGCGCCCCGGCGATCCCGGCGCGCGTCCCGCGTCACCGAGGAAAGAGTGCAGCAATGAAGGTTCCCCAGGCCGGCGCGGTCGCCGCAGTGATCGCCCTCGCCCTGACCACCTCCGGGTGCGGCGGTGACGACGAGGCCGCGGGGACCCTCTCCATCGGCATCAAGTTCGACCAGCCGGGCATCGGGCTGCGCGAGACCGGCGGCGTCTTCTCCGGTTTCGACGTGGACGTCGCCACCTACGTCGCCAAGGAGCTCGGCTACAAGCCGGACCGGATCGAGTTCAAGCAGGTCTACAGCAACGACCGCGAGCTGCTGCTCCAGTACAACGAGGTGCAGTTCGTCGCCGCGAGCTACTCGATCAACGAGAAGCGCAAGGAGAAGGTCGACTTCGCGGGCCCGTACTTCGTGGCCCACCAGGACCTGCTGGTCCGCGCCAGTGACACCACCATCACCAAGGCGGAGGACCTCAACAGCAAGAGGCTCTGTTCCGTCACCGGCTCCACCTCGGCGGAGAACATCCGCAGGGGCCTCGCCCCCAAGGCGAGCGTGCTGGAGCTCCCCGGCTACTCGGAGTGCCTCGTCGCCCTCCAGGACAACCTGGTCGACGCCATGACCACGGACAATTCCATCCTGGCCGGATACGCCGCCCACAAGGGCAACGAGGGCAAGTTCAAGCTGACCGGCCAGAACCTGAGCAACGAGAACTACGGCATCGGCGTCAAGAAGGGCAACAAGGAACTCCAGACCAAGATCAACGCCGCGCTGAAGAAGATGGTCGCGGACGGGTCCTGGGAAGCGGCCGTGAAGAAGAACTTCGGCGCCGACTACAAGTACGAGCCGGCACCGGCGATCACAACGGGCAGCTGACGATCGTCGAGGCGGTGGCCGGGTCCGACCAGTCGGCGTCGAAGCGGGCATTGACGACGTAGAGCCGGTCCCCGTACACCGCCGCCGTCGTCGGCTCGTCGAAGCGCGGGTCGGTGATCTGCCGGAGGAAGCGGGCCCGGCGGCCGTCGCCGCTCAGGGTGAAGACGTCCACGGCATAGCTCCAGTTGCGTACGACGTACAGCGTGCGGCCGTGGACCACGAGCCCGTCGCCGTTGACCGCCGACCCGCCGTCGAGCACGGTCCGGGTGGCGACGCCGCTGCCGGGGTCGATGCGGAAGAGCGCCTGCGCGGTGTCGTGCACCACCAGCAGGGCCCGGCCGTCGGGGGTCCGCTCGATGCTGTTGGCGCCCCAGTGCTCGCCGCCGGGCGGCACCGGCACCCATTCGCTGCCGATCCGCAGTGCGCGCGGGGCGGAGCCGGGGCCGGTGAGCTCGCGCCCGGCGGGCAGGAAGTACAGGACGTCGCTGAAGGAGTCGGTGAACCAGGCGCCGCCGCAACCGACGACGACGTCGTTGACGAAGGCGGTGCCGGTCACGGCCTGGTGCGCGGCGAGGACCCGGCCGTCGCCGGGGTGGACGACCCGGATCTGCCCGCTGGCGCCGCCCGCGACGAGCAGCCTGCCGTACGCGTCGAGCTTGAGCCCGACCGACTGCGGCCCCCGCCCCTGGGTGACGATCCAGCCGGTCCCGGTGGCGAGGTCGGCCCGGTAGACCGAGCCGTCGATCAGCGAACCGGTGTAAGCCACTCCGCGGGCGGAGACGGCTATGCCCTCGGGCTGGAAGCCCGGCGGGATCGCGACGGTGTCGGGCCACCGGGCGGCGGACGACGGAGCCCCGGACGAGGGGCCACCGGACGACGGTGTCCCGGACGACGGTGTCCTGGCCGGCCGGGCCTGGGCGAGCGGGGCGAGCGGACCCGCGAGCGCGGCGCCGCCGAGGGCCGCGGCCGCGCCGATGAACCTGCGCCGACCCAAGGGTCCGGTCACGATGTGTCCTTTCAACTGCCCCGTCATGAGCGTCGGTTGATGCCCACAGCTCAGCACACCGGGCCGTGCACCGGCGGTCCCGCATCCGGACACTTCACAAGGGAATGGGGAGGCTCCCCTTCACGGCTGGGGAGCCTCCCCTTAACGGCTGTAGCGGGAGCCGGCAGGTCAGGCCACCGGGGCCTTGCTCCGCAGCACCGTCAGGAACTCCCGCATCCAGCGCGAGTGGTCGGGCCACGCCCTTGCTGAAACCAGCGTGCCGTCGACCACGGTCTCGGAATCCTCGAACTCTGCCCCGGCTGCCTTCATGTCCAGCTCCAGCGCCGGATACGCGGTCACCCGACGGCCGGTCAGGCCCCCGGCCGCCGCGGTGATCAGGGGACCGTGGCAGATCTGGGCGATCGGCTTGTCGGCGTCGGCGAAGGCGGCCAGGATCCGCCGCACCTCGGGGTCGTTGCGAAGGTACTCCGGCGCCCGGCCGCCCGGGACGACCAGGGCCGCGTAGTCCTCGGTGACCACCTCGGTGAAGGCCAGATCGGCCGGCCAGGTGTAGCCGGGCTTCTCGGTGTAGGTGTCGAAGCCGTCCTCGAAGTCGTGGACCACGAACCGCAGCTTCTTCACCGACGGAGCGGCGATGTGGACCTCGTAGCCCTCCTCGCGCAGGCGCTGGTACGGATACAGGACCTCCAGCGACTCGGCCGCGTCACCGGTCACGATGAGGATCTTCACTGCCATGGGCTGCTCCAGGAAGGGCTGGTCACGGTCGGCTCGGCCCCACGGGGCCACCGCTACCCTGCCCGCGCCGCGTGCCCGGCACACCACAAGATCCGCACGCCGGACACATGGTTTTTACCTGTAGGGCACATGACAATGTGAGCCTCGCTGTGCCACCTGACACCCCGCCAATTCCCCGGGCGGGGACGGTGCGTTTGGAGAGGTACCCCCACGTGATGAGAATCTCGCGCCTGACTCCCTGGGCGGCCGGCCTCGCGGCTGCCGCCCTGTTCGCCGTACCGGCCGCCGCCTCGGCCGGCCAGCAGCGGACGGGGGATGCCCGGTCCGCAACGGCCCCGGGCACGGCAACAACCACGGCCACGGCCACGGCCACGGTGGACGATTACTACGCACCCGCCGCGGGCAAGACCGGAGCCGCGCTGAAGACCGCCCTGCACGACGTCATCAAGACCCAGTCCAAGGTGACCTACGACGGCGTGTGGAACGCGCTCAAGGTGACCGACCAGGACCCGGCGAACCCGAACAACGTCATCCTGGTCTATTCCGGCCGCTCCCAGTCCAAGTCCACCAACGGCGGCGACCCCGACGACTGGAACCGTGAGCACGTCTGGGCCAAGAGCCACGGCGACTTCGGCACCGCGACCGGCCCGGGCACCGACCTGCACCACCTGCGCCCCGAGGACGTCACGGTCAACAGCACCCGCGGCAACAAGGACTTCGACATGGGCGGCAGCCCGGTCTCCGAGGCCCCGGGCAGCTACACCGACGCCGACTCCTTCGAGCCGCGGGACGCGGTCAAGGGTGACGTGGCGCGGATGTTGCTCTACATGGCCGTGCGCTACGAGGGCGGCGACGGCTTCGCCGACCTGGAGATGAACGACAAGGTCAACAACGGCAGCGCCCCCCTCTTCGGCCGGATCAGCCTGCTGAAGCAGTGGAACCAGATGGACCCGCCGGACGCCTTCGAGCAGCGCCGCAACCAGGTCATATTCGACACCTACCAGCACAACCGGAACCCGTTCGTCGACCACCCGGAGTGGGTCAACTCCATCTGGTAACCGGACGGGGCGGCCAGGACGCCCTCCGGGGGTTGGGCCGCGGCGGGGCAGGGTATTCGCAGGCCAGAGGCTGCGGTCCGCGCCCGACGGGGCAGCCCACGGAGGTGCGTCGTCATGGACGGAGCGGGACTTTCCGATCGCGAGCAGCGTGCCCTTTCGGCGATCGAAGCCCATCTGAAAGGCGACCGGTCACTCGACCGGATCCTGCGGTCCGCGCACCGGCGTCACCGCGCCTTCGCGGCCTGCCTGCTCGGCGCGGTGACGGTGGCACTGCTCGTCGCGGCCTCCGTCACCGTGTCCCAGCCGCTGATCTGGGGCTTCTCCGCGGCGTGGATCCTGACGGTGGTCACGGCCCTGCCGCTGATCGGCCAGTGGGCCCGTCGCCGCTGGCAGCGCCGGGAGCGGCTGGGCTGAGCGGAACGGTCGTACCGCCGCGCGGAGCCCGCGGGCGGACGCGGAGCGGTGTACCGCCGCCGCGCGGAGCCGGCTGGACGGACCGGGGATCCAGCGGGCCGGATAGTCCGTGTAGCCGCGGGCGTCGCCTCCGAAGAAGGTGGAGGGGTCCGGGGTGTTGTACGGGCCCTCCGTGCGCAGCCGCTCCGGGAGGTCGGGGTTGGCCAGGAACAGGGCCCCGTAGGCGAGCAGGTCGGCGGTGCCGTCCTCGATGAGCGTCAGCGCCCGGTGGTCGGTGGATCCCTCGGTCGCCGGGTTCAGCACGAGCGGGCCGGTGAACTGCTTGCGCAGCGCCAGAGTGATCTCTCGCGTCGCTTCGAGCCCGTGCTCCATGATGTGCAGGTACGCCAGCCCGAGTCCGTCGATCTCCTTGGCCAGGGCCTCGTAGGCGGGCAGCGGGTCGGGCTCGGAGATGTCGTTGACCGGGTTCCCGGGCGAGACGCGCAGCCCCGTGCGCTCGGCGCCGATCGCGGCGGCGACCGCCTTGACCACCTCCACGGCGAAGCGGATCCGGTTCTCGGTGGTGCCGCACCATTCGTCGGTGCGGCGGTTGGTACCCGGTGCGAGGAACTGGTGGATCAGGTAGCCGTTGGCCCCGTGCAGCTCCACGCCGTCGAAGCCGGCCTCCACGGCGTTACGGGCGGCCCGGGCGTAGTCGGCGATGGTCGCCATCCCTGCTGACGGGCAGGGGAGCGCGATGCGGCTGAGGGCCCGGCGTCCTCCGGCGCGCGACGGCTCGCGGCGGACCTGCGCCCCGCGCCGTGTCAACCCGGCGGGTCCAGGCGGTCGGCGAGGGCGGTGAAGCCGGTCCACGGCAGGACCGGGGTGCGGGCGTCCCAGACCTTCTGGGAGAGCGCCGCGAGCGGCATCCGGATGCCCGCCGCCACCTGGGCCTGGGTCTGCGCGCCGGACAGGTCGGACCAGACGGCGAGGCGCCCGCCCAGGATCTGGTCCGCGTACTGCGCCGGGACGGCGGTGGTGCCGCGCAGGACCAGCGGGGTCCACTGTTCGTAGATGCGCCGGCCGGTGGGGTACGTGAACTGGTTGGGCTCGCCCAGCACGTAGTACAGGTACTCGTCGTTGAGGTTCACGACCTTGCGGCCCTCGCGCAGGTACTCCAGCGGCGGGCGGGCGCCGATCTCCTTGCCGGTCCAGTACTCGACCTGGATGTCCTTGGCCGCGCTCGCGACCCCGCCGCGGAAGAAGCCGTCGTTCCAGGCCTTCAGCGCCTTGCCCGAGGGCCGCACCGTGTCCGCGCGGTCGTTGAGCCAGCCCGTGGCCAGGTCCTGCACGCGGGCCGTGGGCCCGTACCGCTGCCGCGCCGCGCTCGCGAGCTGCGGGAAGGAGGCTTCGGGATCGCGGACCACCAGCGCCTGGTATTCGTCGGCACCCAGGTGCCAGGCCCCGCCGGGGAACAGCGGCAGGTACTCGCGCAGCAGTTCGTCGACGAGCTTCGCGGACGCGGGGTTCGCTATGTCCACCGCGCCCTTCACGGCCCTGCCCTGTACGTCGCGCAGTTGCAGGTTTGGGTGGGCGCGCAGCACCGCGCCGAGGTGTCCGGGAGAGTCGATCTCGGGGACGACGGTGATGTGCAGGCGGGCGGCGAGTGCGGTGATGGCGCGCACCTGGGCCTTGGTCAGGTGCGGGGTGGAGACGATCTCGGGGTGGCTGTCGGACTCGATCCGGAAGGCCTGGTCGTCGGAGAAGTGCAGGCCGAGCCGGTTGAGCTTGAGGTCGGCCATCTCGCGCAGCCGGTCCTCGATCCAGTCGGGGGTGAAGTGCTTGCGCGCTATGTCGAGGTTGAGCCCGCGCTGGGGCTTGGCCGGGCCGTCGCGCACGGTGCCCTCGGGGGCCGAACCGGCGCTCCGCACGGCCTGTTTGAGGGTGCGGGTGCCGTAGAAGACCCCGGCCTCGTCGGGGCCGGCGATCCGGACGCGGCCGTCCTTGACGTCGAGGGTGTACGACTCGGCTGGGCCGGATCCCTTGGCACCCAGGGCGAGTTGCACGTCTCCGGTGCGCGGCTCCCCCGACTCGGCGTATCCCATCCGCAGTTCACCGGCGAGCAGCCTGCCCTCGTCGGACAGGGCCGCTTTGTCGCCCGGCGCGACGACCACGCGGGCCTCGGGGGCGGGCTTCCACCCGGGGCCCCGGGCGGGTATGTGTTCCCGTACGGCCGGGATGGTGCGCGGGGCGGCGGACAGGGCGTACGAGCGCGTCGGGGACGGCGCGGCGTCGGTGGGCGCCGGGGAGGGGGCCGCCGAGCCGGCCCGGGCGGTGGCGCCGGGCGTCGGGGCAGCGGGGGCGCGGGCCTCGTCGGAGGCGGCCGTGCAGCTCGGGACGGCAAGGGTGACGAGGGCGGCGACCGTGGCCGTCGCCATGACGTGGCCTCTCACATGGAACCTCGGAATTCGCATCATGCGCCCGTCTCCCCCGTACCAACCTGGCACGGAGGAGACGGGCGCGCGACCCGGAGGCCTCAGACCAGGGCTTTCAGCGCGGTGGCGGCGAGACCGTGGTCCTGGCCGGGGGCCCCGCCGCCGACACCGCGGGCCCCGGCTGCAGCCACCCGGCCGGTGCGGTCCGCGGGCCCGGCCGTACGGCGCTCCAGCGCGCCGGAGACCACGGCGAGGACCAGGGCGGAGGCGGCCAGCGCCGCGCCGACCCAGTTCGGGGCGGTCCAGCCGAGGCCGGCGGCGATCACCAGGCCGCCGAGCCAGGCGGCGAGGGCATTGCCCAGGTTGAAGGCGCCGATGTTGACGGCGGAGGCCAGGGTCGGCGCGCCCGCCGCCTGGTCGAGGACCCGCTTCTGGAGCGGGGGTACGGTCGCGAAGCCGAGGGCGCCGATGAGCACGAGGGTGACGGCGGCGCCGGCCTTGGTGTGGGCGGTCAGGGTGAACACGGCCAGCGTGACGGCGAGCGCGCCCAGGGACACGTACAGCATCGGCATCAGCGCACGGTCGGCGTACCGGCCGCCGATGAGGTTGCCGGCGACCATGCCGAGGCCGAAGAGGACGAGGAGCCAGGTGACGGACGAGTCGGCGAAGCCGGCGACGTTGGTCATCATCGGGGTGATGTAGGTGATCGCGGCGAAGACGCCGCCGAAGCCGAGGACGGTCATCGCCATCGCGAGCAGCACCTGGACGTTGCGGAAGGCGGCCAGTTCGCGGCGGATCCGTACGCCGCCTTCGGGGCGCGGCAGTTCGGGTACCAGCCGGGCGATGCCGAGCAGGCCGAGGACGCCGAGCCCGGCGACGATCAGGAAGGTGACGCGCCAGCCGAGGGTCTGCCCGACGAGGGTGCCGAGCGGGACGCCGACCACGTTGGCCACGGTCAGGCCGGTGAACATCATGGCGATGGCTCC
Source organism: Streptomyces sp. NPDC048269 (assembly GCF_040652395.1). NCBI lineage: Bacteria > Bacillati > Actinomycetota > Actinomycetes > Kitasatosporales > Streptomycetaceae > Streptomyces > Streptomyces sp. NPDC048269. Next base: position 42,822 of record NZ_JBEZLW010000033.1, on the reverse strand, counting down.
GGCCTTCTTCTCGGGCGCGACGAGTTCTGCGGCGACGACGGCGCCGATGCCGAAGAAGGCGCCGTGGGCGAGGGAGGCGACGACCCGGCCGGTCAGCATGACCCCGAAGGCGGGGGCGAGCGCGGAGAGCACGTTGCCCGCGATGAAAAGGCCCATGAGCACCATGAGCATCCGCTTGCGGGGGATGCGGGTTCCGAGGACGGTCATCAGCGGCGCGCCGAGGACCACGCCCAGGGCGTAGCCCGTGACCAGGAATCCCGCGGTCGGGATGGAGACGCCGTAGTCGCCTGCGACCTCGGGGAGCAGGCCCATGATCACGAACTCGGTGGTGCCGATCCCGAAGGCCCCGATGGCGAGGGCGAGGAGTGCGAGAGGCATGAGGGGAGGTGCCCTTCAGGGGAGGGGTGGAGCGGTTCGCGGCCTGCGGCCGCCGGAGCGAGGCGTACGTTGCTGTCGCTGCTTACGTGCGTCCACATTAATTGCACACGCGGGATATTTGCAAGCGCGGGCTATTGCAGGGGTGTCCTATCCTGGTGGGCACACGCAGCACACGCTTCGAAGGAGGAGCCATGACGGCCACGGACAGCGCGCTCACCGCCCTCTCCCAGGGCTGGTGCGCCCTCTCCCTCCTGCACGGGCGGATCGAGGCGCACATCGAGCGGGCGCTCCAGTCGGGGCACGGCCTCAGCGTGCGCGAGTACTCGCTGCTCGACGTCCTTAGACGCCAGCACAGCGGGCCGGGCGGGCACCTGCGGATGCACCAGGTCGCCGACTCGGTGGTGCTCAGCCAGAGCGCGACGACCCGCCTGGTCAGCCGGCTGGAGGACCGCGGCCTGCTGAACCGCTACATCTGCGACACCGACCGCCGGGGCATCTACACCGACGTGAGCGAGGCGGGCCTGGCCCTGCTGGCCGCGGCCCGGCCGACGAACGACACCGCCCTGCGCGAAGCGCTGGACGAGGCCGCGCGTAACCCCGAACTGGCCCCGCTGGTCGCCGTGGTCGAGAACACCCGGTCCAGCTGAGGGCTGTCCCGAAACCCCGGCGGGTCAGCGCACGGCGCCAGATGTGGAGCATGCAACGCGGAGGGGCGCCCCCATACCGTGCGTATTCGGGCGTTCCGACAACGCAGCGAGGTGGCGTAGCCGGCGTCGTGCGCCCGCCGGGGATTACGGGACGGGTCTCAGGGCTTTGACGGGCTCGGGGACGCCGACGGGGGCACGGAGCGGGAGCTCGTGGGCGGCGGGGACGCCTGCGGGGGCGCGGACTTCGACGGTGAGACCGGGACCCCCGTGCGGGACGGCATCGCCGAGGGTGTGGCGCTCGGGGCCCGGCCCGGCGCGGAGCTCGGCCCCGGCACGACGGACGGAGTCGGCGACAGCGACGGAGTCGGCGTCGGCGTCGGGGACCCGATGTCGGGCGGCGCGGCGGGCGGCGCCGGGCGGACCGCCGGCGGCTCCGGAGCGAGCACGAGGTAACCCACCACGGCGGCCGCCGCCGCGGCCAGGCCGGCCAGCGGCAGCCCTAGGCTCCGCAGCCGCGCCACGGGGAGCGCGGGAAACCGCCGGACGTGCGGTCCCGGCGGATCGGCGGGGCGCAGCTCCCGGACCGTGACACCGGCCGCGCGCGCGTCCAGGGCCGCCCGCAGCCTGCGTTCGACGGGGCGTTCGCCGTAGGTCATACCCGTCCCTCCAGAATCCGTTCCAGCGCGTCCAGGGCCCGGCTCGCGTTGGACTTCACCGCACCCCGGCTGATCCCGAGGGTGGTCGCGATCTCCGCCTCGCTGAGCTCGGCCCAATAGCGCAGCACCAGGACCTGGCGTCGGCGCGGGCTCAACCGGCCGAGCGCGGCGAGCACTTCGCGGTGCGCCTCGTCGAGGACCACGTACGTCTCCGCCGAAGGCACGTCGGCCGCCGCGGGCGGGGTCCAGGCCCGAGCGGTCCGCCTGCGGCGCAGGACCGAGCGCGAGGTGTTGACGACGGCGGTGCGCAGGTAGCCCAGCGCGTTGTCCACCTCGGTGATGTGCTCACCGTGGCGGCGGTACAGCGCGGTGAAGGCGTCCTGGACGACGTCCTCCGCGGTGGCCAGGTCATCCACGAGCAGCACCGCGAGACGGACCATGCGCAGCCGGTGCGCGTGGTAGAGCGCGGTGACGGTGGGCGGCGGGTCAGCCGGTCCGCCGGTGGTGCCGAAGCCGTACGGGTCCGCGTACGGCCTCGGTTCCGCCGCCGGGGCGGAACGGTCGCGGCGCAGCAACGACCACAGGCCCCGCCACCCCCGGCCGAAGCCGGGCGTGAGGGGGCCGACGGGTGGTGCGAGGTGGAGCACGGGATTCCTCAGCCGTTGGCGCGGCGCCGCACGGCGTACAGGGTCCCGGCGCCGGCGGCGATGAGGACGGCGGCCCCGGCCCCCAGCGCGGTGGTGGTCGCGGAGGAGCCAGTATGCGCGAGCTCGGACCCGGAGGGCGAAGCCGAGGGCTGCGGGGCGCCGCCGGGAACCTCGTTCGGAACCGCGCTGGGGGTGGCGCTCGGAACCGCGCTCGGTGCCGCGCTGGGGGTAGCGCTCGGGGCCGCACCGCCGGGCACGCTGACGGACGGGCTCGGCGGCACGCTGGTGACGGCCGTCTTCGGCGCGGCACTCGGCGACGCGCTGGACGCGGGCGTCGGCGAGGCGGAGCCCCCCGCGGCGAAGGCCGGTCCGGCGAGAGCGACGACCGCCCCTGCGGCGGCAGCGGTTACGGCAGCCCGGCGGACAGTGCGGGGGACGCGCTTCAGGTTCATCACGGTGGTTCTCCACGGTCGGGTGAAGGGCGCGGGATCGCACCCTTCACCCCCGCACGACGCGCGAACCCCGCCGAGGTTGTCGCTCTTCCGGAGAAAACTTTTCACCTGTTCCTACGGCAGGCCTCTCAGAGCCGTGCCCAGCGTGGCGATGCCCTCCTCGATCTCGCCCGTCGAGCCCGCCGCGTAGCCGAGGATCAGGCCGGGCGGGCCCGGGGTGAGACGGTGCCAGGTCAGCGGGTGGGTCTTGACTCCGAGAGCGAGGGCCGCGGTGGCGAGGTCGGTGTCCGCGAAGTCCGCGCCGTCGAAGGTGACCATCAGGTGCAGGCCGGCGGCCGCGCCGTGCACCCGGGCACCCGGCAGCCGTTCCGCGACGGCCCGGAGCATGGCGTCCCGGCGGCGGCGGTGACGGCGCCGGACGAAGCGCAGGTGACGCTCCAGTTCGCCGGAGTCCATCAGCCGGGCGAGGACCAGCTGGGCGAGGACCGGGTTGCCGAGGTCGGCGTAACGCTTGGCCTCGGTGACGCCCTCGCGCAGCCGCGGGGGGACCAGCAGCCAGCCGAGGCGCAGGGCGGGGGCGAGGAGTTTGGACACGCTCCCGGCGTAGCAGACGCCCTCGGGCAGCAGGGCGCGCAGCGCGGGGACGGGGGCCCGGTCGTAGCGGTGCTCGGCGTCGTAGTCGTCCTCGATGACCACTCCCCCGGCGGCAGCCCAGCCGAGCAGGTCCCGTCGCCGCTCACCGTCGAGCACGACCCCGGTCGGGAACTGGTGCGCCGGGGTGAGCAGCACGGCGCCGGCCCCGCTCGCCCGGAGCGCGGCCACGTCCAGTCCGGCCCCGTCCACCCGTACGGGCACCGTCTCCAGCCTCCCGTACTCCAGTTGCTGCCGGGCCCCGAGCGACCCGGGGTCCTCCACCGCGATCCGGCGCACTCCGTGCTCCCGCAGGACCTGCGCCAGCAGCCCCAGGGCCTGGGCGACGCCCGCCACGATCACCACCTCGTCGGGGTCGGCGCGGATCCCCCGGTTGCGGGCCAGCCAGCCGACGACGGCCTCGCGCAGCGCGGGCGCGCCCTGCGGGTTCCCGTAGCCGAAGTCGGCGGGGGTGAGTCCGGCGAGCACCCGGCGCTCGGCCTGGAGCCAGGCGGTACGGGGGAAGGCGGTCAGGTCGGGCACCCCGGGCGAGAGGTCGATCCGGCAGGGTACGGCGCGCAGGGCGTCGACGAGCCCGCCTCGCGCGGGGGCCGCGGTGGGACCGGTCGCCGGGGGCGGGGCGGCGACGACGACCGTGCCGCCCCGCCCCCGGCCGGACACCTGGCCGGTCTCCGCGAGCCGCTGGTATGCCTCCGTGACCAGGCCCCGGGACACGCGGAGTTCGGCGGCGAGCACACGGGTGGCGGGGAGCCGGCTGCCGACCGGCAGGGTGCCGTCGGCGATGGCGGCGCGGAGCCGGCCTGCCAGCCAGTCGGTGCGGCCGCCCGGCGGGGCCTGGCCGATGTCGAGCTGGAGGAAGTCCGATCCGCTTTTGGACCCCTGGACCCCTCGTTCGCTTTTGGACCCCTGGACCTGGCCTTCATTGGACCTGCTCATCGGTCCATTGTGCCGCGAGGCTGGACGGCATGAAGACGAAGACCCCGTCCACCGCCTTCCGGGACCTGGCGCCCGGTATCGCCGGGATGGCGCTGGTCGGCAGCAGCGTCACCGTCTCCCGCTCCCTCGTCGACGCCCCGCTGTTCGCCGTCCAGGCCGTCCGGTACGCGGCCGCCGCGCTGCTGCTGCTGGCACTGGCCCGGGCGGCGAAGGTGCCCGTCCTGCGGCCGCGCGGCCGGGAGTGGCTGTGGCTGGCCGGGATCGCGGCGACCGGGCTGGTGCTGTTCAACGTGGCCGTCGTGCGCGGGGTCGCGCACGCCGAACCGGCCGTCATCGCCGTCGCGGTGGCCTCCGTACCGATCCTGCTGGGTCTGATCGGCCCGTTCCTGGAGGGGAGGCGGCCAAGCCGTCAGGTGCTGCTGGCGGCTCCCGTCGTCGTGGCCGGGGCCGTACTGGTCGAGGGGACGGGCCGGACCGACGCGGCCGGGGTGGCCTGGGCGGCGCTCGCGCTGGGCTGTGAGGCCGGGTTCACCCTGCTCGCCGTACCGGTGCTGCGCCGGCACGGCGCGTGGGGCGTGTCCGTGCACGCGGTGTGGATGGGGGCGCTCGTGCTGGCGGGGCTCACGGTGTGTACGGAGCGGCCCTCGGACCTGCTGAAGGTCGGCACGGCCCAGTGGGCGGCCGCCGGGTACCTCGCCGTCATGGTGACGGCCGTGGCGTTCCTGCTCTGGTACCGCACGGTGGCCGCCGTGGGCTCCGGCCGGGCCGGGCTGCTGACGGGGGTCGCCCCGCTGGCCGCGGCGGCCACCGGGGCCCTCACGGGCGGAGGTGTCCCGGGCCGGGCGGTGTGGCTCGGCCTGGCCGTGGTGGTCGCCGGACTCGCCGCGGGTCTTCGGGCGCCGCGGCACGCGCCCTCGCCGCTTCCGCTCCGGGAGTCGGCGTCCCCTTGAGGGCGCCGGGCCTCGTGGATCACAATCCGCAGATGGCGACGCCCCCGTACAGCAGCTGGATGCGGTACTTCTCCCCCACCGCCAACCACCGCAGGCTCGGCCTGGTCTGCCTCGGCGTGGGGGTGCAGCAGGGAGAGCTGCCGGTCGTGGGGCCGCGCGCGCTCGACCATCACGTCGCCGTGGTCGTCACCCGCGGCCGGGGCTGGTTCAGCCACGGCGGCCGGCCGCCCCAGCTGGTGACCGCGCCCGTGCTGCTGTGGCTGGTGCCGGGGGTGGAGCACCACTACGGGCCCGATCCGCGCACCGGCTGGGACGAGTGCTTCGTCGACTTCACGGGTCGCAGTGTGGAGGCGTACACCGACCTCGGCTACGTGACCCCGGACCGGCCGCTCGTTCCGCTGAGCGGGACGGCCGGGGTGCAGCACGTGGTCGACGGGATCGTACGGGCCGCCCGGCGCGGCGGCCCGCTGCTGGAGGTCGAGGCCGCCGCAGCCGTGCACGCCCTGCTGGTGGCCCTGCGCTACGCGCGCGCCGAGGTGTCCCGGCACGGGGACACCGTGATGGACACCCTCGCGCGCGACGCCCTGCTGCCGATATCGGTGGCCGAGCACGCCGCGCGGCTCGGTATGCCGCTGCCCCAGCTGCGCCGGGCGGTGCGGCGCAGTACCGGGGAGGGGGTCAAGGAGTACCTCCTCGGGATCAGGCTGAGCCGGGCCAAGGAGCTGCTGGCCCGCACCGATCTGCCGGTCGCCGGCGTCGCCCGGCGGGTCGGTTACGAGGATCCGGCCTACTTCAGCCGGCTGTTCAGCCGCCGGGTGGGCATGGCGCCCGTACGGTTCCGGGCCCAGCAGTCGGTGCGGGGCCCGGGCCGCTGACTCGGCCCGTGTCAGGGCCGCCGGGCGTAACAGAAGAGGTGTTCCTCGGGGCCGGCGAGGGCGTCGGCGGGACGGAAGGGGGCGGTGTGGTGGTGCAGCACCTCCAGGCCGCGCTCCGTCAGCCTGGCCAGATGGTCCTCGGTGGACAGGCTGCTGACGGTGACCTCGTGGCCCATCCACTCGATGTCGAGTCCCCGGATGTCGCCCGGGACCGTCGCCATCACGAAGTACCCGCCCGGTGCGACCCAGGACGCCATCCGGTCCAGCGCCGCCGCGACCTCCGGCTGGTCCATCACGAGCAGCGGGAAGAAGGCGCACACCGCGTCGAACCCGGCGGGCTCGGGCGTGTAGGTGCGCACGTCGGCCTGTTCGAACCGTGCCTGCGGGACCCTGGCGCGGGCCAGTTCGACCATGGCCGCCGAGACGTCGATGCCGGTCACGGCGCAGCCGGCCCGGACCAGTGCCTCGGCGGCCGGCCGTCCGGTGCCGCTGCCCACGTCCAGCACCCGGGCTCCGCGGGGCAGCCGGGCGGTCAGCCAGTCGAGGGCCTCGAGCTGACCGGGCACCCGCCCGAACACCTCCTCGTAGCGCTCCCCCAGCTCGTCGAACACCTCTGCCGCCGACTTGCGTTGACCCATCGGACCGCCCCTTCGTCTTCGGGCAACCACCGTACAAGGGCCGGGAAAGCGCTTAGAACTCCTAACGAAATGATCTTCAAGGTGGTTGGATCACTCCGGGACTGATGATCCGGGGGTTGGGGTGGCTCGGCCGAAGCCGTGGGAAGTCGACGACGAGCTGGGGGCGGTGATCGAGCCGCTGCTACCGAAGGTGGAGCGTCGGCCCTGCATCCCGGGCGTAGGCGGCATCCGGATCGGCTTGTGTTCCAGGGCATCCTGTTCACCCTCGGATGCGCACTGATCTGCTGGCGGCGCCTCAACTCGCGATAGGAGTTCCAGGACGGGCACGGCTTACGTTGACGGCCCGGTGGCCGACCTCAGGTTGGCTTGCGCCACACGGAGATGTGCTTCGCGGAGTCCTGGGCGAACGGCGCCCCGTCCCAGTCCGCGACGCGACGTTCCAGCTCGAGCCCAGCGATCCGTGCCATCAGGTCGAGCTCTGCCGGCCAGGCGTACCGGTGCCGGGAGTTGCCGCGACGGTAGCGGCCGTCGTCGCCGTCGCGGGTGAAGTGGTGCGAGACGAGAATCTGTTCGACCAGGTCGAAGGTGTCGAAGCCGAGATGCTGATCGGAGACATCGAACGGCACCGCGACCTGGCCGGGCGGCAGGAACCGCAGCGGCGGCACGCCCAGCTCGATGACGAATCGGCCGCCGGGCTCCAGATGACGTGCGGCGTTGCGGAAGCACTCGACCTGCTCGTCCTGCGTGAGCAGGTTCGTGATGGTGTTGTACACGAGATAGACGAGGGTGAACTCGCCGGGAACGGCGGTGGTGGCCATGTCCCCGATGGTTATCGGGAGCGTGCGCTCGTCGATCTTGCGCCGCAGCACCGCTGCCATGTGCTCGGACAGTTCGATGCCCACTACCGGCACGCCGCGTTCCCGGAGCGGGACGCCCACTCGTCCGGTTCCGATGGCGAACTCCAGTGCCCGGCCGTCTCCGGCGAGCTCGGCGAGGAAGGCGAGAGTCGGTCCGAGAACGGCGGCCGAGGACGTCTCGGTCTCCTCGGCGTCGTAGCGCTCGGCGGTCGCACGGGTCCACAGCTCACTGCTCGTCACGGGCGGCCACTTTGCCGGGTACCGAGGGGCGCTGTCGACGTATTTACGTTCTCCTCGGCGCAGCGTGCACCGCCCACAGCTCGTCGTCGCTTCCCACAGCTTCGGCCGAACCACCCCGCACCCCGGATCATCAGTCCCGGAGTGATCCAGCCACCTTGGAGATCATTTCGTTGGGAGTTCTTAGGGGAGATAGCCGATGTTGAGCTCCGCGACCGCGGTCCACGGATTGCCGTCCACCTCCTTCGTGGCCTTGAGCCTGACGTAGCGCGCGGTGCGGGGCGGGAAGGAGACGTCCTGCTGGGCAGTGGTGTTCGGGAAGGTCCCGGAGGCCGCGGCCGTCCCCCAGTTCACCCCGTCCGTGGAGGTGAACACCTGGTAGTCGGCGATGCGTCCGTTGGGCTGCGTCTGCCGGGGCAGGCAGTGCAGGGCGGTGACCTCGTACGGGGCGCCGAGGTCGAGAGTGATCTCGTGGGGCATGGGCGCGGTGGCGGCGTACCACTGGGTGTGCCAGAGGGTGGAGCCGTCGCCGTCCAGGACGTTGACGGCGCTGCCGTTCTCGCCGGCGGTTTCCTGGCTGTCGACCGCATTCACGCTCATCTGGCCCTGGGGTACGAGGAGTTCACCGCCGCCGCCGGAACCGAGGTCGTCCACGGTCAGGTCGTCGAGGATCAGGTCGGCCTCGTTGTGGGAATCCTCGGGCGTGACCTTCCGTACGCCGATCCAGGCGTCGGCCCCGGCGGTGAAGGTCTTGGTGAAGGTGGTGGGCGTACGGGCCTGGTTCAGTGCGGTGGCGGTCTCGGTGGAGCCGGATCCGGTGACGAACTGGTAGTCGCCGCTGAAGCCGGTCTCGTAGGTGAAGGCCACTTTGTACGAGCGCCCCTGGGTCAGCCGCAGGGTCTGCGGGAGGGTGCGGTACACCAGCCCGGTCCGCTCCTCGTGCGACTTCAGGGAGTTCTGGCCGCCGATCACGTCGTCGACCAGCTTCCCGCTCCACCCGGCCTGCGTGTACGGAGCGTTGCGCTGGGCGATGTGGGTGCGCGGATCGGTGGCCGGGCCGCCCGCACCACCGAAGGCGAAGGGCCCCCAGCCGGCATCGGCGTTCTCGAAGTCCTCGGCGAACCAGTGCCCGCCGAGCGGGGTGCGGGCGGAGCGGACCACGCGTACGTCGTCCAGGTGGACGGTGCCCGGTCCGGCTGCCGCGGACAGCTTGAGGAGGGCGGTGGACTGCCCGGACGGCACGTCGAAGAGAACCTTCATGCGCTGCATCGTGGTGCCGTTCTTCTCGCTGCCGCCGAGGCTGTTCGTCAGGGGTGAGGAGTCGGCGTACACGGAGGCGGCGGTGCCGCCGGACGGGGCGGCGGTGAGGGTGGCGGCCCGGCCGGCCGGGGTGGAGACCCAGACGGATGCCGCGTAGGTGCCGGGGGCCAGGCCGGTGAGCCGCTGGGAGACGGCCGGGGCGCTGCCGGGGGCGAAGGTGAGCTCGTTCTGGCCCTGGGTGTTGCGGGTGACGGCGGCGCCGGTCCCCGTGACGGTCCAGGCGTTCAGGTTCCCGGCGTAGAAGGAGGGGTCCTTGACCGGAGTGCCCTCGCCCCACTTGGGGTCGGCCTGGGCGGGCGCCGCTCCGTCGGTGACCACGTACGCGGTGCGGGCGGCGGCGTCGATGGTGACCTGGCTGCCCGCACCGACGGCGAGGTCGCCGACCAACCGGCGGCCCGTGTCGGTGAGTTGGTACAGCCTGGGGGCGGACCAGCCGGCGGGGAGGGTCCAGGTGGTGGAGCCCGCCTTGTCGTTCCAGTGGTAGAGCTTGCCGTCGCGGGGCAGCAGGTAGGCGTCTCCGGACAGGACGGTGCGGCCGCCCGTGGTGATCCGGCGCTTGTTGCCGGCGGTGGTGACGGTGGTCCCGTCGGCGAGGGTGACCGTGTCGGCGGTCCACTTCACGATCGGGGATTCCTGGAGGTACTTGGTCGGCAGGTTGACGCCGAAGGTGGTGTTCAGGAAGGCGGTGAAGTCCTTCTTGCCCTGCCAGCCCTCGTAGGCGGTGACCTCGGCGCCGCCGAGCAGCGGGCTGCGGGCGATCCAGTCGTCCTTGGCGTGGTTGGCGATGAACCGGGCGATGGTGGAGTTGATGCCCTTCAGGTCGCTGCCGCCGTAGTTGACGTCGGCGGCCCAGTGGTGCCAGAGGGACTGTTCGGTGAGGGTGTTGGGGAATTCGGTGGCCAGTTGGAAGCCGAGGCCGCCGATCTCGCGCTGGAGCTTGCGCGAGACGTAGCCGTCGCCGTACCAGACGTCCACGTAGAGGAAGTCGAGGCCGGGAGCGGCCGCCTTGAGGTCGTGGAGCCGCTTCAGCCGCAGGCCGGACTGGCCGTCCCTGCGCGTGTCGACGTAGTACGACTGGTCGAGCCAGTCCCAGCCGAGGCCGCCGCTCTGGTGGGCCGGGTCGAAAGTGGCCGAGACGGGGTACTCCTCGGTGGCGTTGATGTGCACGCCGAAGTCCGCGTTGTAGGCGTGGCCCGCGGTGGTGAGGGCGTTCAGGTCGACGGCGCCGCCGAGTTTGGCACCGACGTTCTTGTAGTCCATGTGCGCGGAGTCGTGGCCCTCGGAGGCGTATCCCTTGAGCAGCACGAACTGTCCCAGGCCGTCGGTGGCGAGGCCGACCCGCCTGGTCTCGTCGAGGGTCTGCGCGAAGGGGTGGGTGGCCTGGGAGGCGAAGTTGAAGGGGATCCGCTGCACGACCCGGTCGGCGGTGTCCTGCCAGCCGGTGGGCGGGGTCCAGATGTCCCGGTAGGCGACGGCGGCGTCCTGCCAGTCGACGACGGAGTCCGCGTTGCGGTCCGCTGTGATCGCGACGCGGGCGTACGGCAGCGGCTCGGTGTCGGTGTCGGCCGCTCCCGCAGCCCGGTGGAGCCAGGCGCCGCTCCACAGGCCGGCCCGGCGGTAGGAGCCCTTGTCCGTGACCCGTTTGCTGATCCGGCCGTTCTCCCGGGCGGTGCCGCCCGAGGGCGTGTCGTAGAGGGAGTTGGAGTCGATGGCGGCGGCCAGCTTGCCGGTGTTGGCCAGGCCGTACATGACGGTGGTCGCGGCCGGGTCCACGGGGGTGCTCGCGGTGACGGGGGTGAAGGTGTCCCCGGTGCCGCTGGTGGCGGTGTGCATGGTCGCGGTGGAGAGTGCGGCGCCCTGCTGGTCGCTGCGGACGCTGACGAGGTTGTGGTCGGGGACCGCGAGGCTGCGTACGCGCAGGGCGGGAGTGTCTTCGATGGCGGTGACCTTGAACTCCACGACCGAACCGGTCACGGAGAGCCGGGACCTGATGGTCACTCCGGAGAAGGCGAGCGCGTAGTCCACGGCCGAAGCGGAGGTCGTCGAGGTCACGGTGGGGGTGTAGCCGGTCCCGTTGACGAGGAGGGTGCTCAGCCGGTCCTCGTTGCCGTGCAGGACGTCGCCGGTGGCCCGGCGGGTGTAGCCGATGACGCGGGGGAAACCGCCGTCCACGCTGACGGACAGCTCGGGCGAGGTGATCGTCACGGGTGCGGCCGCCGCGGCGGGGGCGGCGGGCGCGGCCGTGACCAGGGTGGCGACCAGGCCGGCCACCGCGGCTGCGGCCGGCCAGAGGGGGGTGCGCATCGGACCTCCGGGAGTCGGCTCTTCCTCGGCGGAAGACCGCTCGGCACGCAGGCCCGAGCGGTCCGCTCACTGACCTGACAGCTTGCGGACCGGGGCCGGGCAGGCCCATGGACAAAGCGGAGCGCCGTCCTGGACTTACGTGGGGAGGCTGGGGACCAAGCGGACGAAGGGGATCAGGTGGAGGCGGGTACGAGGACGACCGCCGTCCCGTAGGCGCACACCTCGGTCCCGACGTCGGCGGCGTCGGTCACGTCGAAGCGCATCATCAGGATCCCGTTCGCGCCCCGCGCCTTCGCGTGGTCGATGAGGCGGTCCATGGCCTGATTGCGGGTCTCCACCAGGGTCTTGGTGAGGCCCTTCAGCTCTCCGCCGATCATCGACTTCAGGCCCGCGCCGATCTGGCTGCCCAGGTGGCGGGAGCGCACGGTGAGGCCGAACACCTCGCCGATGACCTGCTCGACCCGGTAGCCGGGGACGTCGTTGGTCGTCACGACGAGCACGCCGGTCTGCTGGGCGCCGGGGCCGCCGCCGTAGTCTTCGATACCCATGGCACCCACTCTCGCCCGGGCCGCCGCCGCCCGCATCCGGAGGCGGGCGGCGTCAGGGCATTCGGGCGGCCAGGCCGAACTCGTGGGCCACCACCACGGCCTGGGCGCGGCTGGACAGCCCCAACTTGCTCATGCAGCGGTGCACGTGCGTCTTGACGGTCGCGGCGCTGAGGACGAGGCGCTCGGCGATGTCGGCGTTTGCCAGCCCGGCGCCGACGAGTCCGAGTACTTCGCGCTCGCGCGGGGTCAGCGCGGCCAGGCCCGGGTGGGAGGCGCGGGCGACGGGGGCGGCGTACGTGTCGATCAGTCCGCGCAGGGCTCCCGGGCTGAACAGCATCTCGCCGGCGTGCACGGTGGCGATGGCGGCGAGCAGCCGTTCGGGCGGGGTGTCCTTGACGAGGAACCCGCTCGCGCCGACCCGCAGGGCCCGGAAGACGTACTCGTCGGAGTCGAAAGTGGTGAGTACGAGCACCTTGGGCCCGTCGCTGCCGCCATCGTCGTCTCCGCGTGCGGCCACGATCCGCTCGGTGGCGGCGATCCCGTCCGTGCCGGGCATCCGGATGTCCATGAGGACGACGTCGGGACGGGTTTCGGCGGCGAGCCGGACGGCCTCCTCGCCGTCCGCCGCCTCGCCCGCGACCTCGTACCCCGGCGCGGCGGTGAGGAGCGCGGTCAGCCCGGACCGGATCAGGAACTGGTCATCGACGACGAGTACGGACGGCATCCGCGTCATCCCCTCCCGGTCGGGGCACGGGAATCCGCAGGCTGACCGCGAAGCCGCCCTCGGGGGCGAGCCCCGCGGTCACCGTGCCGTGGTAGATCGTCGCCCGCTCGCGCATGCCGATCAACCCCTGACCGGCCGTTCTTCCGGGGCCGGCCGGCGCATGGGCCGGTATGCGACCCCTGCCGTCGTCGTCGACGCGTACGCGGACCTCGTCCGCACCGTAGTGGACCCGGACGGTGGTGTGCGCCCCCGGGGCGTGCTTGATCACGTTCGTCAGGGCTTCCTGGACCACGCGGTAGGTGCACAGGTCGATCCCTGGCGGCAGGTCGTACGGCGTCCCCGTGACCTGCACGCGGACGGGCACCCCGGCCTCGCCGACCCGCTTGACCAGCTCGTCGAGCCGCCCGAGCCCCGCCACCGGGCCGTGGTGCTCCTCCGGGGCGGGCTGCGGTCCCTCCTCGCGGAGCACCAGCAGCATCCGGCGCATCTCGGCCAGGGCCTCGCGGGCGCTGTCCCCGACGGTGTCCAGGGCCTTGCGGGCGGTCGGGGGGTCGGAGGAGAGCACGTAGGAGGCCAGCCCGTTCTGGACGGAGATCACCGAGACGTGGTGCGCGATCACGTCGTGCAGTTCGCGGGCGATCCTGATCCGTTCCTCCACGACGGCCCGGCGGGCCTTCTCCTCCTGCTCCAGCCGGAGTTGGCGGGTGAGCCCGCGCAGCCTGCGGGAGCCGTCCCCGGCGACCCAGCAGACGACGGTGGCGACGGTGACGAAGGCCATGCTCATCGGTACGACGCCCGGCTCGGCGAGCCGGGTGCCCCACAGGAGCACGACGAGCGCCCCGGCCGCGGACTTGGCCGAAACCCTGCGGGGGCAGAGGGACGCCACGGTGTACAGGGCGGTGGCCAGCCCGCACGCGGCGACCACGTGGTAGTAGCCGAGGGTGAAGTAGACGCCGGCCCAGAGCCCGGTGTTCACCAGAATCGCCACCGGGTAGCGGCGGCGCAGCACGAGCGGCAGGTAGATCACGGCGAGCAGGGCGTAGGCGAGCCCGTCGGTGTCGCGCCAGTAGTCGTGGGGGTCGGGCCAGTTGTGGAGCAGCGTGGACGACATCCACATCGAACCGGCGGCCCATACGATCTCGCCGACGGCCGGAAGCGCGGCGCGGATCCGGGCCACCGCCGGATGTGCTGACAACTGCACGTCACCCCCCTTGTGTACACCCTTGGTTGTACAGGGTCGCCACCCAAGGGGGTAGGCCGGTTTCAACCCGTGGATGGGCGCGGCCGGTGCTCACCCGCCCGTAGATTCGCCAGCGCCGGTTCACCGGCCGGCACGGCCTCTCCCCCCGGGGCCCCCGCCGCGAGGCCGTGCCCGTTCGGGGGCGGGCACGGCCCCGCACGCGCGTCGGCTTGGATCGGGATCAGGCGGGCCAGGCGGCGGAGCTGTTGCCGAGGAAACGGAAGCGGCCCGAGGCGACCTCGTAGAAGAACAGGCCGTCGCCCGTGTAGGTCCCGTTGGTCCGCTCGAAGGCATAGGTCTTCGAGACGCCCTCGTACGTGGTCCCGCGCAGGGTGGGCACGAGGTCGCCGCGGCCGACCTGGGCGCGGCCCAGGTCTTGTGCGCACCGGGCCAGGAGGTGGACGGCGTCGTAGGCCTCGGCGGCGTACGGCGGGGCCGGGGCCCGGTGGCGGGCGCGGAAGGCCGCGTCGAAGCCGCGGGCCGCGGGGGCCGCGGCGGGGTCGACCGCGGTGGAGACCAGCAGCCAGCCCTCGGCGCCCGCGCCCGCCTCCTGGAGGAAGCGGGGGTCGTGGACGGCCTGGGTGGCGATGGTCCGGCCCCGGTAGCCTGCCGCGGCCAGGGCCACGGCGAGGCGGGCCGCGCCGGAGGGTCCGCCTCCGTACAGCACGGCGCCCGCGGCGGCCCGTACGGCTTCGCGCGCGAGGTCCGTGTGGTCGGCGTCCGCGGCCACCGTGGCCGGGGTCATCGGGCTCTTGCCCGCGCGCAGTGCCTCGCTGAGGAAGCGGGTGGTCTGCCAGCCGTACGGGGTGCCGTCGTCCACGACCAGGGTGGTGCCGCGCTCGCGCCCGGTCAGGTACGTGACGACGGGCCGCATCTGGTAGGCGTCGTTGGGGCGCAGGCAGGTGTAGACGCGGTTGAGGTGGGTGGTGTCGCCGTCGCTGACGGTCAGGACGGGCAGGCCGGCCTGGTCGTAGCGGGACAGGACCGCCGTGACGGCCGCCGCGCCGGTGGCGGCGAGTACGGCGACGACGGAGGTGTCGGCGGCGAACGCGGCTGCGGCGGTGGCCGCCGGGCCGGCCGCTCCCCGGTCGTCGGCCTCGGCGAGCCGGAAGGCGAAGGGCAGGTCCGCGCGGGACGTGAGCTCCTCCACGGCCAGCAGGGCGCCGTCGCGCTGGGCCTTGCCCACGGCCTGACCGGGGCCGCTCAGGTCGGCCTGGAGGCCGATGGCCAGGGTGGGGCGGACGGGAGCCGGGCCGGAGCCCTTCCCGTCGGGTCCGGCCTCCTTGTCCCGCAGCAGCCAGGCGGTGGTGCCTCCGCCGCCCGCGACGAGGGCGAGGGCGCCGCCCGCGGCGAGCAGGGTCCGGCGGCGCGGCCGCGCGGGTACGGGGACGGGTACGGGTGCCTGCCCGGGAGGGGGATCCGCGGGAGCCCCCGGCGCGGTCGGCGCCGTCGGCGCCGTCGGCCGGGTCGGTTCGATGTCGGGCAACTGGAGCATCTGCGCCGAGCGTTCGGCGATCATCTGGAGGAGTCCGCCGGGCAGCCAGGGGCCGGGGGTGTCCTGGGCGAGGGCGTCCCGCAGCTGCGCGGCCGTCGGGCGGTCCCCCGGCGCCTTGGCCAGGCAGGACGTGATCGAGCGCAGCAGCCCGTCGGGTATCCCGGCCGTGTCGGCCGTGTCGTGCACGGTGCGGAACAGCATGGCCTCGGCCGGGCCGGAGCCGAACGGCCGCCGCCCGGTGGCCGCGTACGCGAGCACGCACCCCAGCGAGAACACGTCGCTCGGCGGTCCGACGTGGCCGCCCTGTGCCTGCTCCGGCGAGAGGAAGCCGGGCGAGCCGATCACCACGTCGGTGGCGGTGAGCACGGTGTCGTCCAGCGCCCGCGCGATCCCGAAGTCGATCAGCCGGGGCCCGTCGGTGGCGAGCAGGACGTTCGCGGGCTTCACGTCGCGGTGGACCAGCCCGGCTTCGTGCACGGCGTCCAGCGCCTCGGCGAGCCGCGACCCGAGGAAGCGGACGCCGTCCGGCGGGAGCCCGCCGGCCCGTGCCACGGCCTCGCTCAGCGGCGGCCCGGGCACGAACTCGGTCGCCAGCCACGGCGCGGGGGCCTCCGTGTCGGCGTCCACGACCGGAACGGCCCAGCGGCTGCGGACCCGGCGGGCCACGGCCGCCTCCCGCCGGAAGCGCACGCGGAAGGCGGGGTCGTCTGCGTACTCGGCCCGGACGAGTTTCACGGCGGCCAGCGCCCCGCCGGCGGACCGGCCGAGCAGGACGACGCCCATGCCGCCCGCGCCGAGCCGGCCGAGAACGCGGTAGCCGCCGACCCGCGCGGGATCGGTGGCGTGCAGCGGCTGCATCAGCTCTTCAGCTCCAGTTCGACGCGGTACAGCGCCTTTGCCGCGCCCTCGGCGGCCACCATCAGCAGGTCCCTGGTCTCGTACCCCTGGGCGCCCTTGACGGAGAGGGCCATCACCACGGAGCCGATCCGGGACTTGGTCCACACGTAGCCCTGCGGGCCGCCGGATTCGGGCGAGGTGAACTTTCCCGCCTCGAACAGGGAGGCGTCGGCGTTGAGGACCGACTCCTTCGGCTGGTGCATCGACAGCAGGCCCTGGAGGGACTGACCGTCGCCCAGATCCTGGTCGGGACAGCGGAAGCTCTGCTGCACCGTCTCCTGCATGTCGCGGTCCGCGGCCGCCGCGTCGCGGTGCACGGTGAGGGTGACCGAGCCGAACACCCGGCCCTTGCCGTCCTTGGCCGGGACGTCGATCTTCCGGGTGTAGCTGTCCAGTACGCCGTCGGGCAGCCCGGCGCGCGACCAGGAGCAGTCGGCCGCGAGCACCGGCCAGTCGCCGGCGCTCTCGTACGGATCGTGCGCCACCATGCCCGCCGACCAGGAATCCGGGTCCAGGGCGGCGGCCCGGGTCAGGCGCCGGGCCTGTTCGGGGGTGTGCGGGACGCGGGCCGGGTCCGGGGTGAAGGTGTACGCCGTCGGCAGGGTGCCGGGGGCGGTGGAGACGGAGGGCGAGGGGGCCGGTCCCGTGACCGCGGCCGACGCCGACGCCGTGGGACCGGGCTTCGGCTTCGCCGTGGTGTCCCCGCCCGATCCGCAGCCGGCCAGGGCCAGCATCGCGGCCAGTGTCCCGCTCAACGCCCCCGCCAAAAACGCCCGCCCACGCCGCATTCCCGCCCCCTGAGACTTCGCGAACCCCCGTGTGCCCCATACCGTAGCCGCCACGGGCGTGGAGGTCATGAGTACGGGAACCGAGCGGCCCGAGCATGAACAGCAGTGGTACGGATTGGGCATATCGGGCTATACGGCGGTGCGCCGACGGCCCGGACCGGCCCGCCCTCGCCATAGTCGTCGGTGGCAACCGCATGGTTGCCGTCCCGGGCCGCGCGAAGCGGCCGGGCGGATGTCTTCGTAGAGGAGCCGGCTCATGCTGAAGCCCACCAGGACCATCCTCGCCCTCGCCACCGGAAGCCTGGTGCTCGGCCTGGTCGGGGCCGGGGCCGCGGTCGCCGACGCGGCCCCGACGACCGACACCGCGTCGCGGCGTACCGCGGCGGCCGCCGACGGTCGGCACGCGATCGGCAAGGTCGTCTCGAAGGGCTCGCTGAAGGTCCGCAGCAAGCCCACCACGCGCTCGCAGAGCGTCGGGCAGCTGAAGCCGAACCGCAGGGTCGAGATCGAGTGCAAGAAGTACGGGGAGTCCGTCGACGGCAACCGCATCTGGTACCGCCTGTACGACGAGGACGGCACCGGCGAGAACGGTGACTGGCAGAACGGTGACCAGAACGGCGGCATGGGCGGCCGCGGGGAGAGCGACAAGGCGTACGGCAAGGAGCGCTGGGTCGCGGCCCGTTACGTCAAGAACCTCAGCACCGTCCACTACTGCCGCTGACCCGCGGCACGGGCCGGAGCCCGGGCCGGGCCCAGGCCCGAGATCGGGCCCCGGCCCACGGTCGGGCCCCGGCCCAGGGTCGGGCCCGGGGAGGCCCAGGTCAGCGGTCCGGGCGTACGGCGCGCGGCCCCACGCACCGCGCGCCGTACGCCCGGACCCGTTCGCGCAGTTCGCGGTCGGCCGTCACCACGACGCAGTCGCGCCCGGCGTGGGCAGCGGCCAGCTCCACGATCCGGTCGTCGCCGCTCCCGGGCGCCGGATCCACCCGTACGCCGGGTACGGACTCGACGCCCCGGGCGGCGCCTTCGACCACGAGGATGATCTCCTCGTCCCCGCCCCGCGCCGCCAGCCGGTCGCGCAGCCGCTCGGCCGCGCCCCGCCGGTCCCGCCACCACCCGTCCGGTACCGAGCCGACGACGTTCGCGGCATCGACGATCAGCACGTCCGGCACGACGGCCACACCCCTAGAAATCGCCGTAGTTGACCTGCCAGGTGGGCATGCCCATCCGGCGCCAGACCGCGACCACCCGGTCCCGGTCGTCGAGCGACACCCGGACCGCGTACCGGTGACGCACGTGTGCGTCGAAGAGCTCCGCCTTCACCAGGTCGTCGCGCCGGGTGTCGCCCGCCGCGCGCATCCACAGCTCGTCGTACGGGACGTGGTGCCGCCGCAGCCAGGACTCCGTCTGCGTGCGGTGCTCCTCGCTGCGCCCCGACAGCAGCACGATCACGTCATCGGCCCGCCGGAAGGCGTCCAGCGCGTGCCGCACCGGCTCGTTGAGCAGGTCGAGCTCGCAGCGCGAGAAGTCGTACGGCCCGCGGTCGCCGGTCAGGGCGAGCGTGCCGTCGATGTCGCACATGACGGCGGCGGGCAGCGCCGGGTCGGCGGTGTACTCCCGCACCGGCGGCACGGCCATCCCGCCGGAGGTGCCGTTCAGCCACTCCGCCGTCAGCCGCCAGCCGCCCTTGCGGGCCTTTTGGTGCTTGTCGGCCAGGACTCGGATGATCTCCTCGCCGACCTGGTTCTCCCGGGCGGCGTCCCGGCGCAGGCACTCCTCGAGCGGGACGTCGGTGAAGTCGTGCACGACGAAGGTGGCGAGTCCGCCGACGGCCGCCTTGAGGCGCTTCGGGATGTGCTGGGTCAGGTGGGTGTTGTCGACGACCACGTCGAATCCGCCGTCGACGGCCGCGCGGACCGCCGCGTCCTGGACGGCCAGTACGGTCTGCTCGTGCGCCCAGGAGCGGCCCCGCTCGGGGTCCGGCAGGTCGAGCATGCTCCGCAGGTCGTCCAGGTTGACGCGGCGCATCCGACCGCCGGACTGTGCCTGGAGGGCGCGTGCCGCGGTCGTCTTGCCCGAGGCCGGCAGACCCGTCATGACGTGTACGACCGGGAGCGGGGGCTCCGGCGGGCCGCCGTCCGCGGGCCGGGCCGCGGCCGGTGCGGGCACGCGCGGGGCGGCCTCGCGCGCGGGTGCGCGCACCTCGGCGGGCGTGCTGTCGGGCACTGCTTCGGACACGGCCGTGGACTCCTCGTCGGTGACGTAAGGGTCGGCCGTCTCCGGCCGCACGTGCCGCCAGGTGGTGAGCTCCGTCGGCCGGCCGTCGAGCCGCATGAACATCGCGGCGCGGATGTTCCGGTCGCCCAGTTCCTTGACCGCGCGGGCGAACGCGCCCCGGTCGGCGGCCAGGTGCGCGAGGCCCGCGTATGCCTCGTCGACGGCACGTTCGTGGCGGGCCGCCTCCTCCTCCAGACGGGCGATCACCTCGCGGACCCAGGTGTCGAACTCGTCGGGCACCTGCTCCAGCAGCGCGTCGAGCGGCTTGCCGCCCGAGGCCTCGATGTCGGAGACCGTGCAGTTCAGGCCCTGGGCGAGCTGCTTGGCGGGCACCCCGGCGAACCGCTGGATTCCGTGGCTGCGCCAGATGTCCCGTTCGGTGACGCCGGTGAGCACCTTGTGGAGGCGTACGTACTCGGACAGCTTCGCCTTGGCGCGCACCCCCGAGGCGAAGCGCAGTACGAAGCCCTCCGCGTCCATGCCGCTGGCCCGGGCGCCGCCGGGCAGGGTGTTGGACTCGGTGAGCGCGATCAGCTCGTCGAGGGGCATGGCGGGCCAGACGGTGACGACCGAGCCGATGCCCTCCCAGTGGGGCGCGGCCTCGGCGAGCGGCACCTCGGTGCCGTCCGCCCCGAACGCGGCGAGCAGGACGAGGTCCCGGCGGTCGCCGTAGTCGACGACGATGCGGTTCTGCGGGTACAGGATCTCGGCGAGGTACGTGGTGCCCGGGCGCAGGGCCGCGGTGTCCCTGGTGTCGAGGAGGCGCTGGGCCCAGGTGGCCTGGGCGCTGACGAAGGAACCCTTGGAGGCGACCCGCCAGCGGTCCGCGTAGTGGAAGACGACGGCGAGGCTGCCGTCGACCTTGTCGTACACCTCGAACGGCTCGTCCGGGAGGGCGGGAGCGTAGGGCTGACCCGACTCGTGCTCGCCGACGTTGAAGAACTTCGGCAGCGGCAGCGCGACGATCACGCCCGTGGTGTCGTCGGCGACGAGTCCGCGGCAGCGCGTGGTGACCTGGTTCCAGACGCGCTCGTACTGGGCCGTCCGCGTGTACGTGTAGATGGACAGCGGCAGTTCGGGGTGCGACTTGCGCGTCACGTACCCGGCGTCGATCGAGTCCGCCAGCGCCTGAGCGGGCAGCAGGTCGTGCAGAGTCAGGTGGTCCTGGCTCATGGGGTTCCTCCCAGTTCGAGATGCTGCATTCTCGCCCGCGGAAGGGGCTGCCCGGTACTCGATTACGCCTGGTCGCGCACCGTGCCCAGGCGGTTGATGTCCTTCGGGCGCAGGACGTGGCCGGTGATCTCGGTGCCGGGTGTGGCGACGGCGATCATGGCGAGGCCCAGTGTCTCGCTGGTGATGACGAGGTCCGGCGCGATCCGGCGCAGCAGCGGGATCAGCGGTGCGGTGACCGCGTAGAGGGTCCGGTAGAGCCGGGTCCTGGAGGGGGCCCCACGCACCGGCTGGATGATTCCGGGGCGGAACATGTAGGCCTGGATGGGAAGTTCGAGCAGGGCGTTCTCGGTCCTGCCCTTCACCCGGGCCCACATGGAACGGCCCCGCTCGGTGCTGTCCGTGCCCTCGCCGGACACGTAGACGAAGGTCAGGCGGGGGTTGGCGGCGGCGAGCCGGCGGGCCACCGCGAGCGTCAGGTCGTAGGTGACGCGCCGGTACGCCTCCTCCTTCATGCCGACAGAGGAGACGCCGAGGCAGAAGAAGCAGGCGTCGTACGCGGCCAGGTCGAGGTCCGGTGCGGTGAGGTCCGACGGGTCGTCCTGGACGCGCTCGCGCAGTTTGGGGTGGGTGACGCCGAGCGGGGTGCGGCCGACGGCGAGGACGCCGGTGACGGTGTCGTCGCGCAGGCATGCGCGGAGCACGCCCCGGCCGATCATTCCGGTGGCGCCGAAGAGGATGACGTTCACGCGAAGTCCGCTTGGTGGGTGATGCAGAGCTCGTTGCCCTGCGGGTCGGCGAGGGTGGTCCATGCCGAGGGGCCCACCCGGCCGTCGTGGAGGAAGACCGCTCCCTTGGCGAGCAGCCGGTCGACGACGGTCTTGGGGTCGTCGGAGCCGATGCGGACGTCCAGGTGGATGCGGTTCTTGACCGTCTTGGGCTCGGGAACGAGCTGGAACAGGATCCGCGGGGCGCGCTCCAGGCCTTCCGGGTGGCGGATGGCGGCGCCGATCTTCCACACGAGGGTGCCGTTGTGGGTGGTGGTGTCGGCCTCGCTCGCGTGGCCCGCGGCGATCAGGCCGCGGATGAAGTCCTCGTCGCTCGGCTCCACCTCCCAGCCGAGGGCGTCGGCCCACCAGTCGGCGAGCGGGTGCGCGTCGTGGCAGTCGATGGTCACCTGGAACGTGTAGGCCATGCCGGGACCCTACTGACCGGGCCCGGCCGCCGCCACAGGAGCGGGCGCGCAGCGGGAGCCGGCGGCGGGCTTGCCCGGTGTGGCCGCGGCCGCCGAGGAGCGTTCCGGCCCGTGGACGGCGAGCAGGTGAGGTGCCGTCATCCGGTCATCGTCCCCGGGGGGCCGCGTCGTCGTGCCGGAGCGCGGCCCGGTGGGCGGCGAGGAACGTGACGAAGGTCAGCAGCCAGGCGGCGACGGCGATCCAGAGCAGTACCTCGCCGAGCGGGCTCAGCCAGGGCACCCCGGCCGGGTCCGCCGCGGAGAGGCAGGCGGTGGCCGTCATGCCGAGCGGGAAGACGGTGGCCCAGCGCCGGATGTCGTAGTGCGGCCGGGGGTGGCGCAGTTCGGCGCCGAGGAGGACGGCGTACCAGACGAGGGAGAGGGCGAGCGTCACCAGTGTGGCGATCCGCAGGGCCGTGTGCGTCCCGCCGGTCCAGACGGGAGACGCCGTGAGCTTGGAGCCGGCCAGGGCGGAGATGGACAGCGCGCCGCCCGCCACCCAGTGGTCGCCCGCGCCGCCCACGATCTCGCGGAGGTCGAAGCGGACCAGGGCCGCGACGTAGAGCAGCAGTCCGAGGCAGAAGGCGGCCAGCGCCGCCCGGGCCAGCCAGTCGTGGTGGCCGGCCGCGGCGAGGGCGGCGGCGAGTACGGCGAGCCCCTGGGTGGCGACGCAGACGAGGAACGCCGCCCCCGGCATGCGCCGCCGCCAGTGCCGTACGACGTGCAGCAGGAGCCCCGGCCAGATCACCGCGGACAGCGCCAGCAGCGCGGCGGCCGCGCTCTGCCAGCCGAGCAGCGAGAGCCGGGTACCGAGCACGGTGGTGGCGGCCACGGCGGTCAGCGCGGCGGGGGTGTCCGCCTCGGCCCGGAACCGCCCGCGGTCCCGCAGCAGCCGGGACGCGAAGTCGGCGGCGAGTACCAGCCACAGCGCCGCGGCGAGGACCAGCGCCACCAGCGAGACCACCTGGTGCCCGGTCAGGTGCAGGCCGACGGAGAGGATGCCGGCGGCCATGACGGCGGCTCCCGCCGCCGGCGGCAGTCCGGCCCACCAGTCGCGACCAGGAAGAGCACTCACCTCTCCAGCGGACCCCACCGGCCCGCGCCCCGCCAGCCGACACGCCTGGGCGCGTCCCTACGGGGGCGCGTGAGGCACCCGTGCGACCGGGGCCCCGCTCCCCTGGGCTCGGGGTGAGACCGGGCCTGCCGGTCCGTCACAGGGGACGGACGGGTGGATTCCGCGTGCCGTCGGCGTCGGGTTCCGGCGCCGGGGTAGCGTCGCGACCGCTCGGCCGATGGCCGGAACTCGATCTTGTCAGGGCGGTTAGGCCTACCTAACCTTGGCTCGCCCGTTCGGGCGCTCCCCCTCCCGCACTTCACACCCGTACCTCACGCCTCGCCTTTCACCCATCGGCACGACTTCGGGACTCGTCCCCGACCGAAGGAGTCTCCCCATGACCACGCATCTCGACAGAAACCGGCCGTACGCCGTCGGCCTGTTCCGTATCGTCACGGGACTGCTGTTCGCCTGCCACGGCGCCGCCTCCCTCTTCGGCGTCCTCGGCGGCGCACACGGCGGCGGCACGGTCGCCGTCGGCACCTGGCCCGGCTGGTACGCCGCCGCGATCCAGCTGGTGGCAGGCGCCCTGATCCTGCTGGGGCTCGGCACCAGGGCCGCGGCCTTCGTCGCCTCCGGCTCGATGGCGTACGCGTACTTCACCGTCCACCAGCCGGGCGCCCTCTGGCCGTTGCAGAACGGCGGCGAGTCCTCGGCGATGTTCTGCTGGGCCTTCCTCCTGCTGGTCTTCACCGGCCCGGGCGCATTCGCGGTGGACGGCCTGTTCGCCTCCCGCGCCTCCGGTCGCCGGTCCGATGACGAGCGCAGCCCGGAGGCCGTGGCCGCCTGAGGTCCTACCGCGGCGGCGTGACCAGGCCCATCTCGTAGGCGGTGATCACGAGATGGACCCGGTCGCGCGCACCGAGCTTGCTGAACAGGCGCGCCACATGCGACTTGGCCGTGGCCGCCGAGATGAACAGCTCGTCGGCTATCTCCGTGTTGGACCGGCCCCGCCCCACCAGGGTGAGGACCTCCCGCTCGCGCCCGGTGATCCCCGCGACCGGACGGAAGCCGCCGTCCGTCGCCGCGGGGCCGGCACCCGGCCCGGGGCCCCGGACGATGTCCGCGATCAGGCGGCGCGTCACCCCCGGCGCGATGAGGGCGTCTCCCGCGGCGACCACCCTGATCGCCGCGAGGATGTCCTCCAGGGCCATGTCCTTGACGGCGAATCCGCTCGCGCCGGCGCGCAGCGCCCCGTAGACGTGTTCGTCCTCGTCGAAGGTGGTCAGGACCAGCACGCGGACCGTATCCGTCGCCCCGGTGATCAGGCGGGTCGCCTCGATCCCGTCCATGCCGGGCATCCGGATGTCCATCACCACGACGTCCGGGCACAGTTCACCGGCACGGCGGACCGCTTCGGCGCCCGTGCCCGCCTCGCCGACGACCTCCAGGTCCGTGGTGTCGGCGATGAGGACGCGCAGACCGGACCGGACCAGCGGCTGGTCGTCCACGAGCAGGACGCGGACCGCCCGTGCCTCGGCTGCCTCGGCTGCCTCGGCTGCGCCGGTCATCGGGCTTCCTCCAAGGCGCCCGCGGCGAGGGGCAACGGCAGGACCGCCTCGACGCGGAAGCCGCCGTCGGAGCGCGCACCGGCGCTGAACCGGCCGTGCAGCAGGGCGACCCGCTCGCGCATCCCCGTGATGCCGAATCCCGTGCCCCCGGGGCCGCGGGGCGTGCCTCGCCCCTCGTCGACGATCTCCAGCGTCAGCTCCCCGGCCCCGTGGCCGATGGTCACCCGGCAGTGCCCGGTGCCCGCGTGGCGGACCACGTTGGTCAGCGCCTCCTGCACGATGCGGTACGCCGACAGGTCGATCTCCGGAGGCAGTTGACGCTCCTCCCCCTCGCGCCGTACCTCGACCCGCACCCCGGCGTCGGCGGTCTTCGCCACCAGCGCGTCGAGATCCGCGAGTCCGGGGGCGGGTCCCAGCGGCGCCTGCCCGTCGGCCCCGTCGGCCCCGTCGGGCTGGGCCTGGCGCAGGGCGACCAGCGTACGGCGCAGGCCCGACAGGGTCTCGCGGCTGGTGGCCTCGATGGCCCGGAGCGCCGCGCGGGCCTCGGCCGGCTGGGTCTCGATGACCCGGCTGCCCACACCCGCCTGGATGGCGATCACGCCGACGCTGTGGGCGACCATGTCGTGCAACTCCCGGGCGATGCGCAGCCGTTCGGCGGTCACGGCCTCGGACACCTCCTTGGAGCGCAGCTCTGCCGTGTGCTCCCGGCGTTCGCGGAAGACGACCCCGGTCATGTAGACGGCACCCAGCGACAGGAGGGCGATGAGGCTCGTGCTCATCATGTCGTAGGGCCCCGTCGTCACCAGCGCGACGGCCGGGCATTCCACGACCAGCACCATGGTGGCGGCGATGACCGCGGCGCGGCGCGGGCGGGTGGCGACGATGAGACCGAGGACGAGGTCCGACGCCAGGAAGACGAGGAACCGGCCCGGACTGTGGTCCCTGGCCGCCCCCGCGACGAGCACGCCCGCGAACAGGGTGAGTCCCAGCGCCGCCAGGGGCCGGTGCCGCAGCAGCGCGCTGAGCGGGGTGAGGGCGAGCAGCAGCACCGCTGCCAGGAGCGGGCCCGCGGCGTACGGGACCCCGCCGATGAGCAGGCCGACGACGACGAGGTAGAGCCCGGCTCCGCCCCACGCCTTGAGGGCCGTCCCGGGTTTCGGCGTCGCGATGCCCGCGCCGCCCCCTCCACCGCTGTCGTTCGTGTTCACTGAATCGTCCATGCCGTGACCGTAACCAGCTACCCCGGGCCCGGACATCGGCCCCCGGATGTACACCCCCGGGCCGGTGCGCATGCGGCTTTGCCCTCCCCCGTCCGATGTGCGGCAACGGTCCTCCCCGGCAGGACGGGCGCTCGGACACCAGCGGTTAGCCTGAGCCGCATGGATGAACTCGACGGGGTGGAGATCGTCGCCTTCGCGAACGCCGCGGCGTTCGAGAGCTGGCTGGCCGGGCACCACACGCGCCAAGAGGGCGTGTGGATCAAGATGGCCAAGAAGAAGTCCGGCATCCCGTCCTGCCGCTGCTCCAGGCGCTGACCCCGGAGTCCCGGCAGGCCCGGCTGGAGAAGGCCGTGCACCTGCTCGCGACCGGCGGACGACCGGGCTGAGACGATCAGGCCCGGCCCCCCGAGGGGGAGCCGGGCCTGATCACCGGAACCGGGTGGACGTCAGGAACGCGGACCGCGGTCCTGCTCGGCGCGCTCCGCGTCCTTCGCGGCCTTCTCCGCGTTCTTCTCCTTGATCCGCACCGCTTCCTTGCGGACCTCGGCCTGGGTGGTGCGCTCCCGCTGCAGCCACTCGGGGGATTCCTGCTTCAGTGCTTCGATCTGCTCGGTGGTGAGCGGCTCCGTGACTCCGCCGCGGGCGAGGCCGGCGATGGACACGCCCAGCTTCGCCGCGACCACGGGGCGGGGGTGCGGGCCGTTGCGCCGCAGTTCCTGCAGCCACTCGGGCGGGTCGGCCTGCAGCGCACTCAATTCATTGCGCGAGACGACACCCTCCTGGAACTCGGCGGGGGTGGCCTCGAGGTACACGCCCAGCTTCTTCGCCGCGGTCGCGGGCTTCATCGTCTGGGTGCTCTGGTGCGACGTCATGCTGTCAAGAGTATCGATCGTGTGCGCTACCTCCGACCACGACCGGTAACCTGGCGGGGTGACAGGCTCGGAAGTACCCCATTCGTTCCGGCTCGCTTACGTCCCCGGGGTGACACCCACCAAGTGGATCCGGATCTGGAATGAGCGACTGCCCGACGTCCCGCTGACCCTCGTGGCGGTGTCGCCCACCGAAGCCTTCGGCGTGCTGCGCGACGGCGGCGCCGACGCCGGTTTCGTACGGTTGCCGGTGGACCGTGCGGATCTCAGCGCGATCCCCCTCTACACCGAGACCACGGTCGTCGTGATCCCCAAGGACCACCTCGTGGCGTCGGCCGAGGAAGTGTCCACGGCGGATCTGGCCGATGAGATCGTGCTGCACCCCCTCGACGACACCCTCGACTGGGAGCGGCTGCCGGGACAGCCCGCGATCGAGCGCCCCGCGACGACGGCGGACGCCATCGAGCTGGTGGCCGCGGGGGTGGGCGTGCTTGTCGTCCCGCAGTCCCTCGCCCGCCTGCACCACCGCAAGGACCTCACCTACCGGCCCGTCTCGGACGCCCCCGAGTCGCGCGTCGCGCTCTCGTGGCCGCAGGACGAGACCACCGATCTGGTGGAGCAGTTCATCGGGATCGTCCGCGGGCGGACCGTCAACAGCACCCGGGGCCGCCCGGCGGCCGCGGAGCAGCCCAAGGCGACCGCCAAAGCCAAGGCGAAGGCGAAGGCGAAGCGTCCGGATGCGCACGGCGGCGGCGCGCAGCGCAAGCCCGCAGCCGGAAAGCCGGCCGGCAAGAGCGCCCGCGGTGGTGCGGGCGGACCCAAGGGCGGCAAGGGCGGCAAGCCCCGCCGCCGGTCGTAGCGACGGCGGGCAGGCGTAGGCCACCAGCCCCGGCAGGCCGGCCTCCTGGTGGGCGGCCGCTGGCCTGGCCGGGCTGGGGGATTCGGCGGTCACCGCCGAGAGCTTCGCCTTCGCGGCAGGAGACGTCCTGCTCCTGTACACGGACGGCGTCCTGGAGGCGCGCGACCGGGCGGGGGCGTTCTACCCCCCTCGCGGACCGCGCGGCCGCCCGGTCGGGCCTGCACCCCCGTGCCCTCCTGGACCGGCTGTGCGAGGACCTGCTCGCCCACGCGGCCGGCAGCACCCTGGGCGACGACGCCGCGATGGTGGCGATCGAACGGCTCGCCTGACGATGTCCGGCAGAATCGGATCATGCTGAATATCGGAACGATCGTCATGGGCGCCGAGGATGTCCGGCGGGCGGCGGAATTCTGGACGCGGGCGCTCGGATACGTCCCCCGGGACGGTGAGGTGGACGCCGACTGGACCGTTCTGGTCCCCGCCGACGGCCGGGGCCCCGGCTTGGCCCTCGGCCGCAGCACCTCGCCCGTACAGGAACACCCCCGCGTCCACTTCGACCTGTACACGGCGGACGCGGCGGAGCAGAAGGCCGAGGTCGCGCGCCTGGTCTCGCTGGGCGCCCGGCACGTCGACTGGGACTCCTACCCCGAAGACCCGGACTTCGTGGTCCTCGCCGACCCCGAAGGCAACCCCTTCTGCGTCATCGACACCACCCACGGCTGAGCCCTCGCCGGACGGTGGTTCATTCGCCCTCGTCGTAGACCCCTGCCTCCACTTCGAGTGCGAGTTGCTGCAGGACGTCGAGAGCGGTGAGATCCGTCCGGCCGCCGTCGTGCGCCATGGCCAGGCTGGTGAAGGCCAGGCTGAACCCGGCGACCATGGTCTGCAGGGCGGGACCGAGCGCCTCCGCGACCAGACGGGCCACCTGCTGGGGCGAGGATTCGGCCGGCACGCTGATGGAGGGCAGCATCTCGTTCAACAGCTTGGTGACGACCCCCGCATCGCGGTCGGGGACGTCGTCGTCCTCGCCGGCTTCCGCCGCCCGACGGATCTCCTGGGCTTCCGTGAGAATGCCGATGACTCGCTTGAGAACCTCTGCGCGCTCCATCTCCGGAGCGTAGCTCCGCAGCCCCGCTTTCTGATCCAGTCCTTACCGCTTCCTTAAATGGAACCTAAGGCTCGTGGGTGGCGCCCCGAAACGAACGGATGTCCGCTTCGGGGCGGCTAGCGTGCTGCCTCGTCCTCCCAACTCCCCAGTAATACAGAGGCAGGCACGCGATGAGCAGGACAGGTGGGCACCGGCGCACGACGAGCCGGGCGGCGAAGATCACGGGCGCGATCGTGGCGGCGGCGGTGATCGGTGGCGGGGCCTTCGCACTGACCGGAACCGCACAGGCGAGTTCCGTCGGAGCGGTGTACACGAAGTCCAGCTCCTGGAACGGCGGCTACACCGGCCAGTACGTCATCACGAACAGCACAGGGCAGGCCCAGTCCGACTGGACGCTCCAGTTCGACCTGCCGGCGGGCGTCAAGGTCGACTCCCTGTGGAACGGCGTCCACACGGTCGACGGACAGCACGTCACCGTGAAGCCCGCGAGCTGGAACAGGCAGTTGGCGCCGGGGGCCTCCGTCACCGTCGGCTTCGTGACGAGCGGATCCGGCGCCCCGGGCGACCCGAGCGGCTGCCGCATCAACGGGCTGAAGTGCTCGGTGGACCAGGGCGCGACGGCCGGTCCGAGCGGGCGGCCGACCGTCCGTCCCACGTCCGCGCCCACCCCCGCGCCCACGGCCACGGCCACCGCCACGGCCACCGCGGCCCCGACCCGGACCACGTCGCCCGCCCCCACCGCGCCCGCCCCCGCCACCCCCGGCGCCCGCTTCGCCCCGTACGTGGACACCTCTCTGTACCCCGCGTACGACCTGGTCGACACGGCGACGAGGACCGGCGTGAAGGAGTTCCACCTCGCCTTCATCACCTCCGGCGGCGGCTGCGCACCCCTGTGGGGCGGTGTCACGGACCTCACGAGCGACAAGGTCGCCGCCCAGATCGGCGCACTGCGGGCCAAGGGCGGCGACGTCCGCGTGTCGTTCGGCGGGGCCGCCGGGCACGAACTCGCGCTGAACTGCTCCACCGTCGACGAACTGGCCGCCGCCTACGGGAAGGTCGTCGACCAGTACCGGCTCACCAAGGTCGACTTCGACATCGAGGGCGCGGCCCTGCCGGACACCGCGGCCAACGCGCGCCGCGCCCAGGCCATCGCCCGGCTCCAGAAGTCCCACCCGGGCCTGGACGTGGCGTTCACCCTGCCCGTGATGCCCGAGGGGCTGACGCAACCGGGGGTGGCGCTGCTGGCCGACGCCCGGAAGAACGGCGTGCGGGTCGACGCCGTCAACATCATGGCGATGGACTACGGGCCCGCGTACAGCGGGGACATGGGGCAGTACGCGATCCAGGCCGCGACGGCCACCCAGGCTCAGCTCAAGGGCGTGCTCGGGCTCTCCGACGCGGCGGCCTGGAAGGCGGTCGCCGTCACACCGATGATCGGTGTCAACGATGTCGCGACCGAAGTCTTCACCGTCGCGGACGCGTCCCAGCTCGTGGACTTCGCTGCGGCGAAGGGGATCGGACGGCTGGCGATGTGGTCCTCGGCCCGTGACCGGCAGTGCGCGGCCGGGGCCGTCAACTACGCCGACGCCACGTGCAGTTCCATCCTCCAGGAGCCGCTGGCCTTCACCAAGGCGTTCGCGGCGTTCAAGTAGCCGACCGGGCGCGGGAGTCCGGGGGAGCCGCTAAGCGAGGACGCCCGCGCGCGCCGCGAGTGCGAGGGCCGCGTCGAGCCGCGGGGCGGGCCCGTCCCCGGTGAGCGCCGGCGCCAGCAGCGCCGCCACCGCGGCCTCGTCGGCCTTGCGCTCCCGCGCCCGTTCCACGAACCGCTCGACGGCCTCGGTCAGCACGCGCTTCCGGTCGTACGGCAGATCGTACGAGGCCACGGCGAGATCGACGAACTCCTCGTGCGAGCCGACCCAGGGCGCGGCGCCGTCCAGCCCGTCCTCCCGCACCTCGTCCGGGTACGGGATGCGGTGCCACGCGCCGTCCTGCCACCAGTAGACGAAGCCGAAGAGGTTGCCGGCCGCGTCGTCGCGCAGGACGTCCCACGGAAGCCAGTCGGGGCCGCCCGCCAGGAAGTCGATCTGCTCGCCGCCGACGTGGGTGTGGCTGCCGTCCGGGTCCTGGCCGCAGAAGACGGCCCGTCCGCCGCCGTCGAGGACGGTCAGGCGCCACCAGCCGCCCGCGCCGGTGGCGTGGCACCACACGCCGTCGTCGTCGACGGCGTACTCGGTCCGGACAGAACAGGCGGCGTCGATCACGGCCAGGGTCACGGCCCGGGCCCGGAGCAGCCCGGGAGGTTCGAGGTCGTCCGGCCGGCTCGGCGTGTGCATGGTGTGGGTCCCCTCCGGTGTGCCGGGCTGTGCCGGTCCTTTGCTCGGGACCAGCCTCGCACGACCCGCGGCGGCCTCGCCCTCGGTGCGGGCCGGTGCCCGTGGCACCAGGGCGGGCTCACCCGCCTCGCGGACGGCCGGGCGCGCGGCTGACCTGGGCCAGGACCAGGACCGTGTCGTCGGCCGGGCTGGCCGGGAGCAGGTTCGTGAGGATACGGTCGGCGGCCGCCTCCATCGTGCCCTCGGCCTGCCGCAGTTGCTCGCGCAGGGCGTCCATGCCCGCTTCGATGTCGCGGCCCCTGGCTTCGATGAGGCCGTCGGTGTACAGCGCCAGGGTGGACCCTTCCGGAAGCTCCAGCTCGGTCGTCGGGAACGGGAACCCGCCCACTCCCAGCGGCACGGCCGTCTCCGCTGCCACCGTGTCGACGGTGCCGTCGGGGCGGCGGACCAGCAGCGGCGGATGGCCCGCGTTGGCCATCCGGGCCCGCCCGGTCGCCGGGTCGTACAGGAGGTAGAGGCAGGTGGCCAGTTCGATCCCCGCCTCGTGCGCGCAGCCGTCGAGTTCGGCGAGCAGCGCACCGGGATCCGTGTGGTGCCGGGCCAGTGCCTTGGCGGTGATGCGCAGCCGGCCCATCGCCGCCGCCGCCGACACCCCGTGGCCCATCACGTCGCCGACGACGAGGGCCACCCGGTCACCGGGCAGGCTGATCACGTCGTACCAGTCGCCGCCCACCTCCGTGACGTGGCCGGCCGGCAGGTACCGGTGGGCCACCCGCACGTACGGCCCGGCCCCGGTGGCGCTGGGGAGCAGGGCCCGCTGCAGGGTGAGCGCGATGTTCCGGACCCTGCCGTAGAGGCGGGCGTTGTCCAGGCACAGCGCCCCGCGGGAGGCCAGCTCCGAGGCCAGGGCGACGTCTTCCTCGGTGAAGGCGGGGCGGGCGGCCGACCTGCCGAACATGGTGATGCCCTGGACCGTTCCCCTGGCGATGAGCGGGGCGATCAGGATGCACGCCAGCCCGCTGCCCCGCAGCAGCTCGGCGCGCTCCTGGTGGGCGACGGTCCGGGTCACGAAGTCCTCGTTGACGGGCACCGAGAGCGGGCGTCCGGTGCGCAGCACGGCGTGGATGCTGGAACCCGGCGGGTAGGTGACGCGATCCAGCCCGCCGACGAGTTCGTCGGCGGGCGGGGGCAGGCTGGTCCCGGAGGCGATGCGGCGGGTGATCAGCGGCCGCTCCGGGTCGAAGACCTCGGCCTCGTCCATCCACTCCACGAGTTCCACGACGGAGCCGTCGCAGAAGTCGGGGACCATCGTCTCGACCAGTTCCCGCGCGGTGACGTTCAGGTCCAGGGTGGTGCCGATCCGGGCTCCGGCGCGGTCCAGCAGGGCGAGCCGCCGGCGGGCCGCCGTCGCCTCCAGGATGGCGTGCTCGCGGTCGGTGACGTCCACCAGCAGCCCGCCCACACCGGGGCGCGTGTCGCCGGCCTGGCTGAGCGCGAAGAGGCTCACGGACCGGACCTGGTCGCGGTCGGGGCGGCCCGGTGTGCGCAGGCCCACGAGGGCCCCGACCACGGGGCGGCCCTGCTCGGCGACGGTCCGTAGCGTGCGCTCGTACTCGCCCTCGTCGGAGGTGAGCATGATCTCGGTCATCGGCCGGCCGAGGTGTTCCGCGATGGGCATGCCGTCCATGTCGGCCAGCGCCTGGTTGAGGTGGACGTACCGCAGCTGTTCGTCGAGCATGACCAGGCCGATGGGGCAGGTCTCGAACAGTGCGTCGAGGAAG
Organism: Streptomyces sp. NPDC048269; assembly: GCF_040652395.1. Lineage (NCBI taxonomy): Bacteria > Bacillati > Actinomycetota > Actinomycetes > Kitasatosporales > Streptomycetaceae > Streptomyces > Streptomyces sp. NPDC048269. The sequence goes on along the minus strand of NZ_JBEZLW010000033.1, from coordinate 10,106 downwards.
GCCAGGTTCGTCTTCACCCGGTCGAGTTCCTCGCCCTTGCTGGCCAGGCCCATGACCACGGAACTGCCGCCGGGGCCCGCGACGGGGAAGACCCGGAACCCGCAGTCGAAGACCGTCCCGTCGCGGTGCGCGGCGGGCATGCGGACCCGCCAGTAACCCAGGGTGCGGGCGCGCTCCGCCAGCTGCGCGGCCGCGCCGGGGCGGCCCCGGGGCGGTTCGGGGAACAGGACGTCGGCCGATCCGGCCAGTACGGCCTCCGGCGGGTGTCCGAAGAGGCTTTCGGCGCCGGGTCCCCAGTACCGGACGCGGCCCTGGTCGTCGAGGCCGAACACCGCGACGGTGACGTGTTCCAGCAGCGTGCCCGGCTCCGACCTCAGGAGGCCGGGAGACCGCTCGCCCCCTGGCGGATCCGTCGGCACCAGACGCCCCCTTTCGGGCTTCCCGGCTTCCCGTCAATTCTGCCCCTTCCTCGTCCGGCGGACCTCCCCGCCGGGCACGGGGCCCGGCCGGGCCTTGGCGGGGCAGGCCCCGACGGCCTGCTGCCTTCCGCGCCGGCCCCGTCGGTCGCGGATGCCGCTGTCGATCTTCCGTAAGGTCGGACCGCCTCCGGCCCACGGCCGTGTGCGCCCCTCCCCCATCCGGTACCGACCGAGTCGAGGAACGCCGTGCTCCTGCCCTTGAACCGACGTCTGGCCCTCGGAGCCGCCCTGCTGGCCGTGGTGGCCGCCGCGGCCCCGGTGAGCGCCGCCCCCGCCGCCGCCGGGGCGGCTGCCCTGGTCACGCGGTCCGAGAAGGCGGCCCCGCCCGCCCCACCCGCCGCCGACCTGCAGGCCCTGGTCCAGGCGCTGCGGAACACGACCGCCGCCGGGGCGCCGGGCGCGGTGGCCAGGATCACCGGCCCCGGCGGCGTCCGGAGCAGGGCGGTCGGCGTACGGGACAGGGCCACGGGCGCGCCCATGGACGCCGGGTCCCGCTTCCGCATCGGCAGCGTCACGAAGACGTTCTCCGCCGTGGTGCTGCTGCAACTCGTGTCCGAGGAGAAGATCCGGCTGGACGCCCCGGTCAACCGCTACCTGCCCGGTCTGCTGCCCGACGACCGGATCACCGTGCGCCACCTGCTGAGCCACCGCAGCGGGCTGCCCGACTACACGGACGCCATGTTCGCCCGGACCGTGCCGGGATTCGAGGCCGTGCGGACCAAGGTGTTCAGCTACCGCGACCTCGTGAACCTCTCGCTGAAGGAGCCGAGGACGACCGCGCCGGGCGCCGCGTACGCGTACTCGAACACCAATTTCGTCGTCGTCGGCATGCTCATCGAGAAGGCCACCGGGCACTCCGTGGCCAAGGAGTACGAACGCCGCGTCATCAAGCCGCTGGGCCTGCGCAACACCTCCTACGTCCACCCGGCCACCCGGATCGAGGGACCGCACGCGCGCGGCTACCTCCACCCCGACGAGGCGGGCGCGCCGCTGGTCGACTCCACCGAGCAGACCGTCTCCTGGGCGCAGTCCGCCGGGGCGGTGATCTCCGACCCGGCCGATCTGAACACCTTCACCTCCGCGTTGCTGGGCGGCAGGCTGCTCCCGGCCCGGATGCTGGACGCCATGCTCACCATGACCCCGGCCGACACCACCCGGACCCGCTTCTACGGGCTGGGGCTGCGCCGCTACGACCTCTCGTGCGGCACGTCGGTGTACGGCCACACGGGCACCGTCCAGGGCTTCTACACCTACGCGTTCGCCACCCGTGACGGCCGCCGCAGCCTCGCTGCCATGGCGAACACCTCGAACAGGGGTGCGGCGAACACGGCCCTGGGCGGCACCCTCGAAGCCGCCTTCTGCGGCAAGTTGCCCGCGCCGGCCGGCGCGCGCGGCTTCACCGTCGCCCCGGCCGACGCCGATCTGCGCGAGCGCGACGCGCGCTGAGCGTGCCCGCGTACCGCCGCCGGTCCGGGGGGTAGCCCGCGGACCGGGCGGCGGGGATCATGAGGGGACGCCGGCCCGCCGGGTCCCGCGCCCCGTCACCGAGTCCAGGAGTTACGTGTGTCCTCCGCGTCGAGTTATGCGTCCGGTGTCTGCGACGTGCCCCTGCTGGGCGACACGATCGGCGAGAACCTGGACCGCACCGTCCGCCGGTTCCCGGGGCGCGACGCCCTGATCGACATGGCCGCCGGGCGCCGGTGGACGTACGCGGAGCTGGCCGCCGACGTCGACGCCCTCGCGCTCGGACTGCTGGATCTGGGAATCGCCAAGGGGGACCGGGTCGGGATCTGGGCGCCGAACCGCGCCGAGTGGACGCTGGTGCAGTACGCCACCGCCAGGATCGGAGCCGTCCTGGTCACGGTGAACCCGGCCTACCGTTCCCATGAGCTGGAGTACGTCCTGCGGCAGTCCGGGATCCGGCTACTGGTCGCGGCGGAGCGCTTCAAGACCTCCGACTACGCGGCCATGATCGAGGAAGTACGGCCGCGCTGCCCGCAACTGGAATTCACCGTCCTGCTGGACGGGCCCGGCTGGACCTCCCTGCTGGAGCGCGGCCGCCGGGGCGACCCCGCCGACCTCTCCCGGGCGCAGGCCTCGCTCAGCCCGGACGACCCGATCAACATCCAGTACACCTCGGGGACCACGGGCTTCCCCAAGGGCGCGACCCTCTCGCACCACAACATCCTCAACAACGGCTTCTTCGTCGGCGAGTTGTGCCACTACACCGAGCAGGACCGGGTCTGCATCCCGGTGCCCTTCTACCACTGCTTCGGCATGGTGATGGGAAACCTCGCGTGTACGAGCCACGGCGCGGCCATGGTGATCCCGGCGCCGTCGTTCGAGCCGGCGGCCACCCTGGCCGCGGTCGAGGCGGAGTCGTGCACCTCGCTGTACGGGGTTCCCACCATGTTCATCGCCGAGCTCGCGGACCCCGGCTTCGGTTCGTACGACCTGTCCACCCTGCGGACGGGGATCATGGCGGGCTCGCCCTGCCCGGTCGAGGTGATGAAGGAGGTCATCGACCGGATGGGCATGGCCGAGGTGTCCATCTGCTACGGGATGACGGAGACCTCGCCGGTGTCGACTCAGACCCGCGCGGACGACTCCGTCGAGCGCCGGGTGTCGACCGTGGGCCGGGTGGGGCCGCACCTGGAGGTGAAGGTCGTCGATCCGCAGTCCGGGCGGACGGTGCCGCGCGGGGAGCCGGGCGAGCTGTGCACCCGCGGCTACTCGGTGATGCTCGGCTACTGGGGCGAGCCGGAGCGCACGGCCGAGGCCGTCGACGCGGCCCGCTGGATGCACACGGGCGACCTGGCGGTCATGGACGAGGACGGCTACCTGAGCATCACCGGCCGCATCAAGGACATGGTCATCCGTGGCGGGGAGAACCTCTACCCGCGCGAGATCGAGGAGTTCCTCCACACCCACCCGGACATCCTCGACGTCCAGGTCATCGGCGTACCCGACCCGAAGTACGGGGAGGAGCTGATGGCGTGGGTGCGGATGCGCGAGGGCGCCGAGCCGCTTACCGCCGCCGGTGTACGGGCGTACTGCGAGGGCCGGCTCGCCCACTTCAAGATCCCCCGCTACGTCCACGTCGTGGAGGAGTTCCCGATGACGGTCACCGGGAAGATCCGCAAGATCGAGATGCGCGAGGCGGCGGCCCGCCTGCTGGGCCTCCCGTCGGAGGGGGTCTAGAGAGTGTCGCCAGCCAGACGGGACTTTGACGACACGACCTGGACGGACCGCCGCCCGCGCCGCGGGTCAGCGCTTGCCGAGCAGACCGTTCATCCTGTCGATCTCGGCGGTCTGCGAGGTGATGATGGCCTCGGCCATCGTCTTGGCCTCGGGGAAGGCGCCTTGGCCCTGCTCCGTCCTGGCCATCGCGACGGCGCCCTCGTGGTGCTTGATCATGAGTTCCGTGAAGGCGGTGTCGAACGCCTTGCCGGAGGACTTCTGCAGCCCGGCCAGCTGCTCGGCGGTCATCATCCCGCCGCCCGCGCCGTGGCCCGAGTGGTCCGTGGCGCCCTCGGCGGGCGCCTGCTCGCCCCACGAGGCCAGCCATCCTGAAAGGGTCCTGATCTCCGGGTCCTGGGCCTTCTCGATCTCCGCGGCGAGCTGCTTCACCTCGGCCGACTCCGCCCGGGAGGCGGCGAGGTCCGCCATCTCCACGGCCTGGCGGTGGTGGGGGATCATCCCCTTGGCGAAGGCGATGTCGGCGGCGTTGGGCCGGCCCTGCGCGGCGGACGACGAGGCGGACGGCGACTTCGTCGCGGCGGGGGCCGCTTCGTCGGCCGAGCCGCAGGCGGCGAGGACGAACGAGGCTGTCCCGGCGACCACGACCGCGGCGGTACGGCGGATCGCGCTACGGCTGATCGCGGTACGGCGGGACAGGGAACGGTTCTTGCTCATGGTGATGCGACTCCTGGGTGCGTGAGGACATGGTGGAGCGCGGCGGCCCGTGCGGGTGCCGTGCGGGCCGCTCTAGATCCGCAGGAGTTGCAGTTCCGCCAGGTCGGGCGGCGCCCGCCCGCTCTCGGCCGACGTCGGCGCGCGGGTGGCGGGCGGCGCGGCCGGGGACGCGCCCCGGAGCGCGGCGGCGAGCGCGGGCGGCGCGTACGCCGTGACGGTCCCGGTGGCGGCGCAGGTGGCGTCGGCGTGGTGCACGTGCCCCTGTCCGCCGGCGGTGTGCGAGCAGTCCGCGCCCGCCCGGTGCCCGGACTCCTCGTGGGTCAGCACCGCGCCGTGCGCGCCGGAGGCAGCCGTGTGCGCCCGCGCGGTCATCCCACCCGCCCCGAGACCGTGCATGGCCAGCACACCGGCCAGGACCGCGAGCACCAGCAGCAGACGGCCGGGCCCGGCAGGGCGGCGACGCGTCGGCTGGGGTGCGGTGATCACGCGCTCATCCTACGACCGGGCTCCGGGCCGGCCCCGGCGGGCTCGCCGAACCGCGCCGCGCCTGGCCGTGCCCGCATGATGAGATCATCCCGATCCCATCCGGCCTGCTGCCGAGTGGATCGCGCCATTGCGCCCGTCACGTCAACTTGCTTCCGGATATGGCGGGTTACGGTCCGGCCATGGATTCGAACACATGGAGACCGACTGCCCCCCACAGCCGCCGCACCCTGCTGCGCACCGCCGTGGCCGGTACGGCGGCCGCCGGGGCCGGCCTGGTCCTCGGCCCGGCCTTCCCCGCCTCGGCCGCCACCCGGGAACCGGAGCCCACGGACCGCCCGCTCACTCCCGCGCAGGCGCTGCGCCGGCTGGCGGCCGGTAACGAGCGCTGGCGGACGGGGGACCAGGAGCACCCGCACGAGTCCGCGGCCCTGCGCCGCCGGCTCGTCCAGGGACAGCACCCCTTCGCGGTCGTGCTCGGCTGCATCGATTCGCGGGTGCCCCCGGAGCTGGTCTTCGACCAGGGGCTGGGCGATCTGATGACGGTACGGTCCGCGGGCGAGGTGCTCGACGAGGCGGTGCTGGGGAGCATCGCGTACGGGGTCCTCGAACTGCACATACCGCTGGTCCTCGTACTGGCCCACCAGTCGTGCGGAGCGGTGGCGGCGGCGGTCCACGCCGACGAGACCGGTGAGCCGCTCCCCGCCCACATCCAGTACCTGGCCGACCAGATACGGCCGTCCATCGATCACGGCCGGCACGGCGAGGCACGCGTGGACGCCACGGTGAACGCGCACGTGCGTCACGTCAGCCGCCGGCTGGCGGCCGAGCCGGACCTCGCCGCGAAGGTGGCCGCCGGCGAACTGGCCGTGGTGGCCGCCCGTTACGAGCTGCGCGACCAGCGCGTCCGTACGCTGTCCTGACGACAAGACGTCCGGAAGCCGAACGGCCCGTCGGGCAACGGATCGCGTCGCAGGGCGCTCTATCCGGATGTGCACCCCAGGACGGTGCCGCCCCGGCGTACCGTCCGGGCCCAGACGTGACAGAGAGTCCTCCTGATCCATGAGTCTGACCAGTACCACGCTCCTCGTCTCCGCCGTGCTCTGCACGGCACTGGTGTTCGCCGCCACGGTGTGGGTGTGGCCGCGGCTGGCACGGCGGAGCGGGCGCGCCGTCCTGGGCCGGATCGGGCTGATCCTCACCGTTCAGGTCCTGTTGTTCGCCTCGGTCGGCCTGACCGCGAACCGGAGCTTCCTGCTCTACGGGTCGTGGTCCGAGCTGTTGGGCAGGAAGAGCGCGCCGTCGCTCCTCTCCCAGGACTCGGGCGATCCGGTCGTGAAGGTCCTCGGCAGGCAGCGGCCGAAGGTCCCCGGCAGTGGGGCGCCCCCGTCGAGCGGTGAGATCGAGAAGGTGATGGTGCAGGGCCGGCTGTCCAAGGTCGCCACCCCCGCCTACGTGTACCTGCCGCCGGAGTACTTCCAGAAGGGGAACGAGAAGCGGACCTTCCCCGCCGCCGTCGTACTGACCGGCTTTCCGGGGATGGCGGAGAACCTGCTGGAAAAGCTCCCGTACCCCAAGACCGCGTGGACGCAGGCAAAGCAGAAGAAGATGCAGCCGATGATCCTGGTCATGATGCGGCCCACGGTCGAGCCGACGCGCAACACCCAGTGCGTGGACGTACCGGGCGGACCGGCCAGCGAGACCTTCTTCGCCACCGATCTGCCGCGGGCACTGTCCGGCACCTACCGGATCGCCGCTTCGCCCCGCGGCTGGGGCATCATGGGCGATTCCACCGGCGGCTACTGCGCGCTGAAGGTCGCGCTGGAGCATCCGGAGAGCTACGCGGCCGGTGTGGGCCTGTCTGCGGACTACGAGCCGGAGCTGGACAAGTACTCCGGCGACCTCTTCCACGGCGACAAAGGCGAGGAGAAGCGGGCAGATCTGCTCTGGAGCCTGGACCATCTGCCGCAGGGCAACTCCTCGTTCCTGGTCTCCACGTCCCTGCAGGGCGAGGAGAACTACCGGCCGACGCAGAAGTTCATCGAGAAGGTGAAGGCTCCCGCACGCGTCTCGTCGATCACCCTCGACCACGGCGGCCACAACTTCCTCACCTGGGGACGGGAGATCCCGCCCAGCCTGGAGTGGCTCAGCGGCCGTCTCTCCGCCGAGTGAAGAGCCGGCGGCCGCCGGGGCGGCGCGTGAAAACAGGTGTGACCGGATAGCGGCGACTGGTGACGAACTGCCCGGTACATGGGCCTGGCGCACGTGGGCCGGGGTGCGCGAGGATCACGCCTCACCCGCACCCATCCCGTCACAGGAGGATGCCCATGCCTCGCCGCACACCCCGCGGCCTCACCGCCGCGGCCACCGCCACACTGGCGCTGGCCACCCTGACCTGCCTGGCCGGACCGGCCACGGCGTCCGGGACGGCCGCTACCGCTCCTCTGCCCCAGGGCCGCATCTTCATGGTCAACCCCGTCCAGTCCTCGGGGGACCAGACCCTCGCCGACGCCAAGGACTCGGCCGGCGCCGTCCCCGCCTCGGCGTACGCCACGGCCCCGCTGCGCAACCTCGACGGCAGCGGCCGGCTGTCGGGGAAGTGGGCGTACGTCAGATCGGACACCGGCGCCTCGGCCAACCTCGCGGACGCGCGCGGCTACAACCGCACCGACGACCAGTTCGAGCAGGTCATGGCCTACTTCTGGGTCAACGAGGCCCAGGAGTACCTGCAGGGCCTGGGGTTCGGGACCGAACTGCCCGGGGCCAACGACCGGGCCCAGCCGGTACGCATCAACCAGTGGGGGGCAGACAACTCCTTCTTCACCGACAAGAAGGACGAGATCCGCTTCGGCAAGGGCGGGGTCGACGACGCCGAGGACGCCGAGGTCATCGTCCACGAGTACGGCCACGCGGTGCACAACGCGCAGGTCCCCGGCTTCGGCACCTCCCCCGAAGCCGGTGCGATAGGCGAGGCCTTCGGCGACTACCTGGCCGTGGCCGTCGGGTCGCACGCGGCCGCCTCCTACGGCTGGCCGCAGCGGGCCGACCTGGCCTGCGTCGCCGACTGGGACTCGATCGCCTACAGCGCCGCCCCGCACTGCCTGCGCCGCGTCGACGGGAACAAGGTATACGGCGACCTGGAGGGTGAGGTCCACGCGGACGGCGAGATCTGGTCCCGCGCCCTCTTCGACATCCGCGGGGCCCTGGGCGCCCGGACGGCCGACCGCGTCATCGTCAACGCGCAGTTCGGCTTCGCACCCGACACGTCCTTCCAGGACGCGGCACTGACGACCGTCGCCACCGCCCAGCGCATGTACGGCAAGGGCGCCGCGGACGCCGTGCGCGCCGCGTTCAAGGCCCGTCAGATCCCCGGCATCCAGTAACAGCCGGCCGCTTCCCCGGACTCGGCACACGCCGCGTCCGGGGAAGCGGAATGTTCCATTTTTGGTCGCTGAGCGAACATCGATCCCCCCTCTCCGGACAACAGCTGGTCAAATCCTTGTTGCATACCTGTCAATCGGACGCTCTTTCCTGGCAAGGTCAATCGCCTAGCCCCCCACGGCAATTGAAGGAGCACGAGTGACCCTCCCCACGTCCTCATCCCGCACCTCCCGCAGCCGCACCCGAGCGCTGCGCGCCGCCGCCGTCGTCGCCTCGGCGGCCATGGTCGCGATCTCCGTCCAGAGCGGCTCCGCCAGCGCGTCGGCCGAGCGGGAGGCGGGAGCCACCGCTCTCGCCCTGAACGCCGACGCGCGCGCCCAGGCGATCAGCGCGGCCCAGAACACGGCGGCCGACACCGCGCGGGCCATCGGCCTGGCCGACGAGGAGCGCCTCGTGGCCCGCGATGTGATCAAGGACGCCGACGGTACGGTGCACACGCGCTACGAGCGCACCTACGCCGGAATGCCGGTCCTCGGCGGCGACCTGGTGGTCCACCAGAAGAAGGACGGCAGCCGCAAGACCACCAAGGGCGTCGAGGCCCGAATAGCCCCGGCCGCGGCCCGCACCTCTCTCAAGGCCGCGCCCGCCGGTGCCCGACAGGTCGTGTGGGCCGCGAGCGGCAAGCCGGTCTTCGCCTACGAGGCAGTCGTCACCGGCACCCAGCAGGACGGCACGCCCAGCGAGCGCCACGTCATCACGGACGCCGCCACCGGCGCCGAGCTGTACGCCTACGAGGCCATCGACACCGGCACCGGTACGAGCGGATACTCCGGCACCGTCACGCTGGGCACCACGCAGAGCGGGTCGTCGTACAACCTGACCGACGGCGGTCGCGGCGGCCACAAGACCTACGACCTGAACGGCGGCACCACCGGCACCGGGAGCCTCTTCACCGACGCCGACGACAAGTGGGGCGACGGACTGCCCTCGAACCGTCAGACGGCCGCCGTCGACGCCCAGTACGGCGCTGCCGTGACCTGGGACTTCTACAAGTCCGAGTTCGGCCGCAACGGCATCGCCGGAGACGGCAAGGCCGCCTACTCCCGCGTCCACTACGGCAACGCCTACGTCAACGCCTTCTGGTCCGACAGCTGCTTCTGCATGACCTACGGCGACGGCGCCGCCAACCAGAAGCCGCTCACGTCCCTGGACGTCGCCGGCCACGAGATGAGCCACGGCCTGACCGCCGCCACGGCCAAGCTGAACTACAGCCGCGAGTCGGGCGGGCTCAACGAGGCGACCAGCGACATCTTCGGCACCTCGGTGGAGTTCTTCGCCGGCAACTCCACCGACGTCGGCGACTACCTCATCGGCGAGAAGATCGACATCCGCGGCGACGGCTCGCCGCTGCGCTACATGGACAAGCCCAGCAAGGACGGCGCCTCGGCCGACTACTGGTCCAAGAACGTGGGCCGGCTCGACGTGCACAACTCCTCGGGCGTCGCCAACCACTTCTTCTACCTGCTGTCCGAGGGCAGCGGCGCGAAGACCGTCAACGGCGTCTCCTACGACTCGCCCACGTACGACGGCTCGACGGTCACCGGCATCGGCCGGACCAAGGCTTACAAGATCTGGTACAAGGCGCTCTCGACCTACATGACGTCCACCACCAACTACGCGGGGGCCCGGACCGCGACCCTGCAGGCGACGGCCGACCTGTACGGTTCGACCGGTGCCGAGTACCAGCAGGTGGCGGCCGCCTGGAAGGCCGTCAACGTCAAGTGACGCACACCGTCGGCCACCGCTCCCGGACGTCCCTGCAGGGTCGCGGTCCGGGCCCCCGCGTAG